>DATJWE010000017.1:0-10340 GCA_035501475.1 Puia sp.
GTAGACCCATCAACTTCAGCAGAACGAAAGATATTGAAATGAGTGATTAGCGGGGCCGTTTCAATCGGTTCATAATGGATAAGTGTGCTTAAGGGCAACATCTGGCTGTCCTGGTTGCGGACATAATATTTGCTCATGTCGGACACGAGTGCACGAAAACCAGTGTCGGCCTGGACCACGACATGATAGGTTCGGTTGTACAAGGTGAAATTATTTACAAACAGGCTTCCCATATAAGCCTGCATGGTATTAAATACATCGGATATATTAACTCCCAGTTTCTGGCATTTTTCACGATCCACGGTAAGATTGTAACTGGGTGTATGTGCAGAGTAATAACTGAATGCTGTGGAAAGGGCCGGGTTCTTATGCGCAGCGGCTACAAATTTTTTAACTACGGTTTCAAAAGCATGAATATCGTCATTGGTATTTCCCTGCTGGATCTGCATGGCAAATCCCGATGCCTGTCCGATACCACGGACCGGTGGAGGTGGAATGACAACTATGTTTGCATTTTTAATATTGGCCGCCGCAATGCTTTTCTTCAACACGTCGATCAGGCCCGGAAGTTTTTGCCCGGGTGTTTTGCGTTCACTCCAGGGTTTGAGCATGACAAAAATGGTTCCGTTATTGCTATTTGTTCCGGAATTCAATATGTTTAGTCCCGATAAAGCTGCATAATGATTTACCGCCGGGTTTTCACCAACAATCTTCATCAGTTTTGTCATCAGCGCTACTGACTGGGTAACAGAACTGGCTTCCGGCATCTGGTAGGTCACATATAAACGCCCGTCGTCCTCAGGAGGAATAAATCCTGAAGGTTTGCTTTTAAATAAGAGAATCGTCCCGACAATAATGCAGATGAGTATGATCACCACATAACGTGCTCCCCTGATACAGTTTTTGACACCACGGGCATACCTATCCGTAAATCGTGCGAACCCGTTGTTGAAGGAAGCGAAAAATTTTTCGATGAAATTTCTCTTCTTGTCGGGTTGATGGGGTTTTAGCAGGATGCTGCAAAGAGCCGGGGTCAGAGATAGCGCTGTGAAAGCGGACAGGATCACTGAAATTGCGATAGTGATTGCGAACTGCTGGTATAAACGACCCACGATTCCGGGTATGAGACCCACAGGTACAAATACTGCAGCAAGTATTAACGCAATGGCCACCACCGGTGCTGAAATTTCTTTCATCGCATGATAGGTTGCCTCTTTGGGCGTCATATTTTTTTCAGTGATAAAGTGCTGAACCGCTTCTACAACAATGATCGCATCATCTACCACAATTCCTATCGCAAGCACAAAGCCGAACATAGTCAGGGTGTTGATAGTAAAGCCAAGCGGAATAAAAAAACAAAAAGTTCCCAGGATGGAAACAGGAATTGCCAACAAAGGAATTATTGTGGCTCGTGGATTTTGAAGGAAGAGCAGTACTACGATGGCCACGAGCCCCAGCGCTTTGAGCAAAGTGCCTGCCACTTCATTGATAGAGACTTTGATGATCGTTACAGATTCAAAAGGAACTTTGTAGTCCACATCTGTCGGAAAATATTTTTTCAATTCCTTTAATTCGGCATATACATTATCCGCTGTCTCCAATGCATTGCTTCCGGGCGCCTGGTACACCAGCAGAAACGAGGATCTTTTTCCATCAACAAATGAATTGCTGGCAAACGTAAATTTTCCGAGCTGTACGCGCGCCACATCTCTCAGGTATATTAACCGGCCGGTAGACCCGGCGCTGTCGGGTATTGTTTTAACCACCACGTTTTCGTAATCGGTAACTTTTTGCAGCTGGCCGTTAGGGAGCACATTCAATTCAAAATCCTGTGTGTTTTTTTGCGGAGGTGCACCCACTGCTCCGGCAGCTACATATATGTTTTGTGCATTCAACGCGGCGATCACATCTTTAGGCATTAATCCATAAGCTGCCATCTTATCCGGATTCAGCCATACGCGCATGGCAAAATTATCCGCCCTTGCCGTGATATCTCCTACGCCGGGTACCCGCAACAAGGCGTCTTCTACAAATACATTTGTATAATTATCGAGAAAAGTAATGTCATGTGTGCCTTTGGGTGAGTAGATGGCTACCATCATCAGCATGCTTGGATTGCGGGCGCGAACCGTAAGTCCGAGCTTGCTGACCACTGAGGGCAGGAGGGGAGTAGCAATACCTACCCGGTTCTGGACATTGAGCGCGGCGATATGGACATTTGTGCCTACATTGAATGTCACACTAATATTCATATTACCGGAATTGGTGCTGGTACTCTGCATGTATTCCATTCCCGGCGTTCCGTTGACCTGTTCTTCGATAGGAATTGCGACGGTTTGTTCAACTGTCTGTGCATCGGCGCCGGTATATTGGCCTGAGATTCCTACTCCGGGTGGAGAAATATTCGGGTATTGATCCACTGCCAGGTTGAATATACATATTACACCCGAAATAATCAGTACGATTGATATCACAATAGCCGTTACCGGCCTCTTTATAAAAGTATTTGCAATCATTCCTGAACAGATTTGTTTTTATTATCGCCAGCTTCTCCATGTAACTCACGCGACTTTTTTATTTCAAATTCCAGTTCGGGATCAATATCCTGCTGTTCGACTTTCTTTACTTTTTCCATCAGTTCGTCGTGATGTGCCCGCAGGTATTCCAGTTTTTTCTTTCCATAGGATAAACGGGTGATGACAACAAATAATACCGGTACGATAAAAATGGCAAGGGAAGTGGCTGCCAGCATGCCTCCCAGGACCGTGCATCCAATGGTTCTGCGGGCTACCGCGCCGGCGCCGCTTGCGACCACCAGTGGCAGCACGCCGAGAATAAAGGCCATTGACGTCATAACGATGGGACGTAACCGAAGACTGACTGCTTCCAACGTGGAGGCAATCAGTTCTTCACCACGGTCAACTCTTACTTTGGCAAATTCCACGATCAGAATGGCATTTTTTGCGGCAAGACCGACAAGCGTAATCAGGCCGATCTGTGCATATACATTATCTGTCAGACTCGGCACCAGCATGAGCGTGAGAATGGCGCCAAAAGCGCCCACAGGCACGGCAAGCAAAACAGAAAACGGAACCGACCAGCTTTCATACAATGCAGCAAGGAAAAGAAATACAAAAGTGATCGAGAATAGAAAAATGTAAATCGTGGCCGATCCCGCACGAATTTCTTCATAGCTCATTCCGGAAAACTCGACGGCATAACCCTGGGGCAATGTTTCAGCAGCTATTTCTTTTAATGCAGCAATGCCATCACTGGTACTATGTCCCTGTGTAGTTATGCCATCAATTTCTGCGGACCGGAAAATATTGAAATGCGAAATCAACGGAGCGCTTTCAGTAGGCTTGTAACTTATTAATGTGCCAAGCGGAAGCATATTGCCCGCCTGATTACGCACATAATATTTATCCATGTCGGAAATTACACTGCGATAAGCTGTATCCGCCTGGACGACTACATGGAAAGTTCTGTTGTATGCAGTGAAATCATTAATGTAGAGGCTGCCCATATAAGCCTGTATTGTCGTGAACACATCTCCAACATTCACACCGAGTTTTTCGCATTTTTCCCTATCGACAATAAGATTATAGGCCGGTGTCTGGGCAGAATAAAAGCTGTATGCATTGGCAATGGCAGGATTTTTATTCGCTGCAGTTATGAATTTATTCACCACGTTTTCGAAAGCGTGCAGGTCATCATTAGTTGCTCTTTGCTCGATCTGCATATTGAATCCCACACTTGCTCCAATCCCTGGTATGGGCGATGGCTGAATGGCTTCCACATTGGCATTTCGTATACCTGCGTCGGCCACTCTTTGCTGGATTACCTGGAGAATACCAGGCACTCGTTCATCGGATGTTTTACGTTCATCCCATGGTTTCAACTGGCAATACACCGTTCCGCAATTTGAGTTGGTGGCATTCGTGATGACATTGAGTCCCGATAATGCCGCATAGTGAGCAATGCCGGGAATCCCAGCCACTACATTCATCAATTTCGTCATCACTGCGACCGACTGGGTTGTGGAAGATGCGGGGGGAAGCTGGTAGGTTACATAGATATTCCCGTCGTCTTCAGAAGGAATAAAACCGGTCGGCTTTTGCCCGAACATCCAGTAAGCTCCTGCGCATAGGCATATTAGTAAGATCACCACATAGGGAGCACCCTTAATGCTCTGGTTTACACCCTTTGAATAATTCCTGGTAATTTTTTCGAACCATACATTGAAAGAAAAAAACATTTTGTTGATTCCCTTTGCTTCTTTCTTTATTCGTGTGGGTCTGAGCAGCAGGGAACAAAGTGCAGGAGTCAGTGATAGCGCGATGAAGGCAGAAATGATTACCGATATGGCAATGGTAATGGCGAATTGCTGGTAGAGCCTTCCCACAATTCCGGGAATAAAACCCACCGGTACAAATACAGCTGCCAGGATCAATGCGATGGCCACGACCGGAGCAGAAATATCCTTCATGGCATAATAGGTTGCTTCCTTGGGGGCCATTTTTTTCTCGTCAATATAATGCTGCACCGCTTCCACGACAATGATGGCATCATCCACCACAATACCGATGGCGAGCACGAAGCCGAACATGGTCAGCGTATTGATGGTAAATCCAAGCGGAATAAAAAAACAAAAAGTACCAAAAATGGATACAGGTATCGCGAGTACAGGAATGAGCGTCGACCTGAGATTCTGCAAAAAAAGATACACCACAATGGCCACTAGTCCGAGTGTGATCAGCAAAGTGAAAACGACATCCTGCATTGATACTTTGACAACGGTTACCGATTCAAACGGTATTGAATAAGCGACATCAGCCGGGAAAAATTGTTTTAATTGCTCAAGTTCTTTGTAAATCCCGTTGGCTGTGCGTAGCGCATTACTTCCGGGCGATTGATAAATCTGGAGATAAGACGCGCGTTTTCCATCCACGAATGAATTGCTGGCGAAAGTGAATTTTCCCAATTCTACACGGGCCACATCTTTCAGATAAACCAGTTCGCCTGTGGCAGGAATGGTCTTTACAATAATATTCTGGAATTCGGAAACCTTGCTCAGCCTTCCATTTACCAGGATACCGATTTCAAAGACCTGCGTTTTTTCCTGTGGCGGAACGCCGGCTGATCCGGCGGCCACCTGCACGTTCTGGGCGTTGAGCGCATTGATGATATCCTGCGGCGTCAGGCCATAGGAAGCCATCTTATCCGGGTTCATCCAAACCCGCATGCTGAAATCATCCGTGAACCGCGTGATCGTGCCCACGCCAGGTACCCGAAGCAGGGCATCCTGTATAAAAATATTGGTGTAATTATCAAGGAAGGTGATGCTGTGCGTTCCGCGGGGAGCGTAAATGGCCACCATCATCAGCATGCTCGGGTTCACGGCTCTAACGGTTACGCCTAATCGACTGGCAACAGAGGGGAGCAGCGGCATGGCAATGCTAACCCGGTTCTGCACATCGAGCGTGGCCACATCAATATTCGTCCCAATGTTAAAAGTGACATTCTGAACCATCTGGCCGTTATTGGTACTGTTGCTTTGCATGTATTCCATGCCTGGCGTACCATTGACCTGTTGTTCGATCGGAGTAGCTACAGTTTGTTCTACTGTCTGCGCATCTGCTCCTGTGAACTGGCCAGTGACCTGTACAATGGGTGGAGTAATGTCCGGATATTGGTCAATGGGGAGTACGATGATACAGATCGTTCCGGTAATTACCAGTACAATAGAAATAACCATTGCGGTTACCGGCCTTTTTATAAATGTATTCGCGATCATAACACGTTATGTCGGGTTGAATCTAATTGTTGTTTTTGCTGATCGATTTTTTATCACCTGCCGGTGGATTAGTTCCAGGTCCGGGTTTTGGAGCAGCAGTTATCTCTGAGCCTTCATGCAATGCCTGTATACCGTCGACCACTACGCGATCTCCATCATTGATGCCGGATTGAATGATGATATCCGAGCCGATCATCGCGCCAGGCTGCACTCTCACCTGGTAGGCGCGGAGCTTAGGTCCCTGAGCAGAATCATTTTTTTCTTTTGTATTCGCTGAATCTGCAATAACAGTATCCTTTGCGATGAACACGAAATATTCACCCATCTGTTCAACGATAGCTCTTCCCGGAATCACCATTTGAGGAGTGGTTTCCTGATTTCTTACTTTGACTATACAACTCATGCCTGCTCTCAGCTCCAGCTTCGGGTTTGGAAATACGAGTCGCACTCTGACAGTTCCTGTTTGCGGATCCACAGCCCGGTCTACTACGCTGATCTCCCCGGTATATGTATAAATCTTTTGATTGGGCAATACGATCGTGAATAATGAATCAATGCGATGCTGCTTGTCCCTTTGCAAATCCTGGTAGTGTGCGAGCTGTGCCTCATTGATAAGAAAATCAACCGCCATCGGGTTGTCTGTTGAAATTGTATTCATAATGGTGTTGCCTACTGTCACCATATTTCCCAATTTCACCTGGCTGAAACCGATCGTGCCATCGAAAGGAGAATTGATTATGGAGAAGGTGAGATTGGTTGCAGCTGATTTGACTGCCTGCTCTGCTGCAAGCACTTCATTATTTGCATTATCCAAAGCGATAAAAGCATGATCGGCAGTTTGTTTCGCAACCGCATTGTGAGCAATCAGATATTTATATCGGTCGGCATCCTGCTGGGCCTGCATTTTATTTCCCTGGGCTACTTTCAGATTCGCCTGTGCCTGGTCGTATGCTGCTTTATATAAGCGTTCATCGATCTCATATAATTTTTGCCCTTTTTTTACATGGGTACCTTCTATAAAGAAAATCCCGGTAACATAGCCCTGCACCTGCGGCCGGATATCCACCTGGCTGAGCGCCTGCGTGGTTGCAGGGAAATTATCAAAATATTTAACGGCTTTGGATTTTACTGTGATCAGGTTGACTGGTGTTGGTCCCGGTTTCGGCGCGGGCTTCTGTGTGCAGGAAAAGAATACAAGGCCAGTGATCCAGATCAAACGCGATATTTGTCTCCTGGTGAAATACATGGAGTGATTGGTTTAATTATTTTTATTGACTACAATGATTCCCATCGATTTTTCCAGATCTATTTTGCTCGACAAAACCTGGAACAATGCATTGATATAACCAATTTCAGAACTGATCAGGTTCGATTCTGCAGTGATCACATTCAGATAAGCGACGACTCCTTCCTGGTACTGCAGGTATACGATATCGTAAGTACGCCTGGCCAGGTCCTCATTATCTTTCATCACTTTCATATTATAGAGGTTGCCTTTATAATTGGCCATGGCTGTCGTATATTCAGAATATATTTCTGACTCCAATGCCACTTCATCCCAGTTTAACAACTCTTCCTGAAGGCGGGCCCGGCGCAGGTTCTGTGTTCGTGCGAGTCCGGTGAAGATGGGAATGGTAAAAGATAAACCCACATACGAATAAGGATAAGCGCTTGAAAAAAGATCGTTGAACGTATTGTTTTGGTAAGGGTAGTCATAATAGAAAAAACCGCTTAGAGTGGGAAGCCAGGCGGTTTTGTAATAATGAACAAACTCTTCCTGTATTTCTTTTGATGTTCGCAATTGCTGGAATTCAATTCTTTTCTGATATTCCAGTTGGAGTGTAGTATCGAAATAAATATCGTTCATCATCTGCAGTGTATCGAAGCTAACGTTGAATTGCTGTGGAGGCGGAAAGCCCATCACCTGTTTGAGCAGGGCATACTGCGGAATAATGTTTTCATTGGCCTGTTTCAATTGCGCCTTCGAATTATTCAGCGAGATGGCCGCTTCATCATAATCTGTTTCATCGACGAGCCCGCTCACATATTGATGATAGGTATCGTTCAGGTTTTTGACCAGCCTTTCAGTATCTTCTTTTAATACCTTGATTTGTTCAAGTGTAAGCAGCAGGTTGTAGAAAGTTTTACTCACGTTGGCTACGAGATTTATTTTCGTGCTATCGACAGCCTCGGCTGCCTGTTGATTGTACAGGCGAACACTTTTGGAAGCCAATAAAAGCGAAGGGCTGAAAATGGCCTGGGAAACAGAAAATACCGGGACTACCGTATTGACGACTCCTGTCTTTTGCTCAACCAATGCCCCCCCCGAGTTTTTTACAAAGGAGGTTGGCAGCGTCAGATAATGCGTACCCACGGCTGAAACATTCACTTGTGGAAACCATCCTGAAACATTGACGGCATTCGAAGCTTTTGTGATGTCAATATTGATCAGGGATTGTTTAAGAGCCGGCTGATGCTGCATGGCATATGCAATACACTGGTCGAGTGTAAATGCAGGAATCGTATCGGGAGGGATGCCTCTTTGTGCAAAACCATGAATTGAGAAAATGAAAAAAACTACAATGAAGACCGCGCATTTTATACGATGTTTGTCCATATTCAAATACAATCTATTCAAGGGGTTTTATACAAAACCTTTAATCAATTCCACGTTTTTAATCAATTCCACGGCGATCAATGCATGGCATTGTCCAGGTTAGCAGGTGATTTTCGGTCAGGAAGGAAAATCATAGAGAATTCTAATGGGGAATTCTGATTCGGAGCAAAAATTATGCAATATTGTGGAAAAGGAAAATATTTTGTTTATCGGAGGAAATATGGGAGGCTGACCGGATGACTGTAAAAAAGGACGGTATTTTCAAATAATTTATAGAACTGTCTAGACATTCTTTTTGTTTTTAAGTAAGGATATCAATGTTGAGCCGGTTTGTGATCCACTACCGGCCAGCTATTCAGTAAACAAACGGATTTTTATGAAAGCCTTTTCTTATACAAAAATTTTTTTCCTGGCTTTTATTTTTTACTCCTTTAGTTTTTTGCATCATCAAAATAGTCCGGTGAAAGGATCTGTTGATCCCATCAACGCTGCTGTTCGTGCCTTTCTTTTTTCAAAGACCGATACATTTACTGCACAGGTTGAAGTCGATGGCCGTTTTTATATAGAAGGAGTGAAAGCGGGACGATACAGACTGATGATTGAGGGCTGGCCGCCCTTCAAAAACATGACAAAAGACGGGATCGAGGTGATCGAAGGACAACCCACCGATGTAGGCGTGATTGAAATGCAACAATAAATCTGGAAGAAAAATGATGTTTTCCCGGATTCTGCTGAGGTCTTACCTAAATTGATTATCATCTGCCGAAGGCCCATATATTGAAGGAACCGGTATATCACAAAGCCGCATGTATACAGTCAGCTGACCCCGGTGATGCACCCAATGGTGAAAGGTGGGGGTGATATATTCATTGTTAGGCGCTTTGAAAAGTTCTCTGCCGCCGGCCTTCAGGTAAAAAAAACGATTCACCGTTTCCTCACTGGCATGCTCAAGGGCTTTTCGGAGCCCCTCCACGTTGGTTTTGAAATGTGCAACCAGCTCCGCATTTGTTTTCAGCTTGGCATGTTTGAAGGTGGCGAAATCAATTTCACCCTGTTCCAGCATGGTGCTGATCCAGAGTGGTATCTCCGCCACAAGCAGCGCCAGGTATCCCATGGCCATTGATTTGGGATGCGGTTTAAATTCCCAATATTTTTCATGAATTCTTTCCAGGCATTTTTCGGTGGCGGGGACTTCTTCATTCAGTTCTTTCAACCAGCCTTTTGCAATGTCGAGCATAACATTTTGTTATAGGATAAAATGTAAAATGACATTACAAATATCTGATCTTTCCGAATATTGGCCCGGAATTTAAATCCCGGACTAATATTGTGTGCAATCAAAAATTTGATTATTAGCGAATATTCTCAATTATTAAATCTTTTTGTAAACAAATTTTATAATAACTCGTTACCTGTTCATTTGGATTTTTTACTTCGCCAAAATAAATCTATACAAATAAGGCGCTTTGTGTGATTTGCCATTGTACTGCTTTTCCAATCGTTCCAGCACGCCAAGGGTCAGCATCTTTCTTTGAAAATTGGTTCGCACCAGTTTCATTTGGTGCACGGCTTCATACAATTTCTGCAATTGGTTCATCGTAAAGGTTTCATTCATCAGGTTAAAGCCGATCAGTTTGGTATCCAGGTCAGCCTGTAGTCTTGACAATGCTTTTTCAATAATGAATTTGTGATCGAAAAGAAGCTTAGGCAATTTATTAATCTCAAACCATTTGAACCCGCTGGTAAATGGTTCCTGTATTTTCGGTTCTACTTTGGTTTCATCTACCAACGCATAATAGCACACTGAGATGAAACGCTGATCAAGCCAATTGCCGGGAGGTAAAATTCCTGTTAACTTTTTTAAAGCATCTTTTGTGATACCTGTGTTGGTGCGGTTATGTTTACCGGAGGTGTAAAACTGTTCGA
>DATJWE010000018.1:0-24418 GCA_035501475.1 Puia sp.
TTTCTAAAAAGCTCTGCAGCAATACAGCTCTGGACCGGAGCGGGAGGCGATGGTCAGTGGTCGAATCCATCCAACTGGAACGGGAATGCGGTTCCTGCTGTAGACGATGACGTATTGCTCGATAATTCATTCCTCACTGGCAGTTATGTAGTAAGTCTGCCGAACACCGCGGTTACTATCAAATCATTGACGATAACTCCGGGTTTTTCAGATTCTATCTTTGTTATTCTGCCTTCCTCAAATACGAGCGCTCCTGCATTTTCGGTTACAGGTCCTGGTTATGGATTGACCATTAATGCCCGGGGAATATTTCAGAATGCGTCAGGACTGGCCAGTGGTGAACCCCTGGTTATCGCCGATTCGATCAGGATTAATGATGGAGGAAAATATATTCATCACACAAGAGCATCACATGCAAATAATATTGTCAGGTTATTATCTATTGCTCCCGGAACAGAGAATGGAATTTTTGAATTCGATGTACCAAGAGCTTCTTATACTGTGTCTGTGAGTAACCGAACTTATGGAACGCTGGTGTTCAGTTCTATTGCTGCAGGAGGCACTGTGAATTATACCTGCAATGGAAGCAATACCTTGACGATAAGGGGGAATTTGCAGATCAACGATGGCGTTAGTTTCAACGTCGACCTGGGCGGAGTGAATGGAAATATTAAAATTAAAGGGGATTATATTCAGAACGGCGGAGTATTTAACCTGGCCAGTGGAGCCGGAAATCTGACTGTGGTCAGCATCCGGGGTAATTTGTTTCAGTCGGCGACCGGCAGGATCACGGAGACAAATACCGGATTGCCAGCGATTGAACTCAATGGATCATCACCACAAAATATTTTGCTGGCAGGAATCATTAGCAATAGTATCAGCTTCAGGATGAATAATCCCGCTGGCGCCATTCTTTCGGCGCCTTTACAATTGCCCTTCCTGCTTCAATTGCTGCAGGGAAAGATAACCACTTCATCGCTGAATTTATTGACCCTGCAAAGTGGTTGCGGTCTTATCACTGACAGCACGTCTTCCACATTCATTGATGGGCCGATGCGCAAAGAAGGTTTGTCATCCACACCGTTTTTTCTGTTTCCTGTCGGTAAGAACAATGAGCAGCGATGGTTGGAATTAAAAAATGCAACCGGAAATTTTACGATTGAGTATATCAAAAACAACCCGCGGCTTTTAAGCAACACCTATGGACCCGGCATTGATCATGTGTCGTCGAATGAGTACTGGACGATCGGTGCAGACGCAAACCCCCTGGCTACTGCGAATGTCGAATTATCTTTTGTATTTCCCGGAAGCGGAGTGCTCACCGATCTTTCTTTTTTACACGTAGCCTCTCTTTTATCCACTACCTGGACAGATGACGGACAAATATCAACAACTGGCGACTATATTACTTCGGGTTCTGTGGTCAGCAATCCTCTCAGCAATTTTCCAGTCCAGGGATTTTTTACATTGGCGAGCACAGCAAATCTTCAAAATCCCCTGCCATCTGTTTTGATTGATTTTAAAGGAAGAATGGCAGACAACCAGATATTGTTCGACTGGCAGGTAGATATGCCGGGCGATGCTGATTATTTTGAATTGATGATCAAAGAGAGGAATGATTTCAGGCCAATAGGTAAAATACAAGCATCACCAGATGAAAAACAATACCGGTACAATGATGATTCAGTTCCCAACAGTATCAGCTACTACCGGCTCCGGGTAACCGATAAGACAGGAATTTCTTATCTCAGCAAAATTATCGCGATCAACAATAATAAATCTGATTTCACTTTACTCATCGCGCCCACAGTCATTGTGGGAACTATTGCAAGAGTGCAGGTCAATGCAGCAAAAGCTGGTAACCTGCAATGGGTAATTGTTGCGATGGACGGAAGGATTTTAAAAAGGGGATCCTTCAATATTGAACCTGGCAGCAATCATTTTTCGCTGGATCTGGAAAGATTAGCAGCAGGAGTTTACGAATTGATCGGAGTGAATGAGAAAAAACAATTTTATTCAGTAAGGTTTGTTAAAGAATGAGCAATTGATGAATCTAGCTATTTTATCCTGCCCGTAGCTTCCTTCACTTCTTTCTTAAATTGATCCAGTGCAGCGATTTCCTGTTTGATGAAACTGTTGTTCTCGAGTGAGCCGGTAACGATATTCATTTCCTGGTCGTTGGCGTAAACCATCTTGCGGAAAGGATTGCTATAGTCCTTGGCCCTCGAATCGTAAATGCCCTTCACCATCCATTCTTTTGTTGTGACAGCCTGCTGAAGCAGGTTTTTGAATTGAGCAGCATCCATTTTTTTTACATGGAGTCCATGCACATCTTTCAATGCAGCGAGTGCATGATGCAATTTATCCTGTGTATAGTTTTCTCCCTGTCGTGTATAAAAGGCATGCAACTGGCTCCAGTCTTTGATTTTGTCCTTGTGTATTTGTTGGATGAACGTATGCAGATCATGTTGTGGGATCAGCTGCCCGCCAACATTTGCCCAGGAAGAAAGATTGAGTTTCTGGGGAATGGCATGCTGCAGATCAGCCAGCGATTTAAATGTATTCGTCCTGATCAATCCGAGAAGTTGGTAGACTGCGTAATAACTGATCAGTTCTTTAAACAAATGATATGCCTGTGACACTTTGAGCAGTCTCACTTTTCTTTCGCTGTTTTCAAATCCTTCGGCAGTAATATTCAGCTCGTCCACGACAGGTTTTCTTCCTTCCAGTAATTTTTTCCCAATCGCAACAAGTTCGTCGGCTGAATATTTTTTACCCGGCTCATATCGCTTCGAATAGGCATGACCGGTAAATCTCCTGAATAAGCCGAGGGCATGGATCATCTCATTTACCGTATCCGGCGCCAGGAAATCATATTCGAGCAACTGGGTTTTGTCTGAGCGCTTATCTCTGTCCACATATTTCCAGGAATTTCGGGCCAGAGCATACATATTATGGAGGAACCAGTAAGCCGGCATCACCACCAGTTCATCCTTACTCACATCATTGCTGACCAGTGAAAATGGAATGGGAATCTTCAGTTCAGCCGGATAATCTCCCTTGGCTATGATGATGAAGGAAGCAAACATCGAATTATGTTTGAGGCTGACACAAAGTCCCGGCCAGAAACCGCGGCCGGCAATTAACTCCCCATCCGGACTCCGTGAATTGTGATTGGAACCGATTGTGGCGCCCGCTGCCATATTGCTTTGTCCCATCACCAGTGAAGCGCAGAGGAAAGAATTGTTATGGTGTTGCTCATGTGCCGGAAAGATCAGCGAGTTCAGTACTTCGCAGCAGGAGATGGTGGAATTATTGCCGAGATAGGAATTGATAAGCCTCGCGCCGTATTTCAATTGAGACTGCGGGGCGAGAATAAACCGGACGGCCTTCACCCCATAGAATATCCTGCATCCATAACCGATAATACCGTTTACCAGTTCGCAGCCTTCACCGATTTGTGTTTTTTCTTTGTCTGAAGAATTGACGGTAAGGTTTTTCAGTTTGTTAGCGCCTTTGAGATAAGCGTCGCTGCCGATCAGCACGTCTTTGATGATCTTGCAGTTCTTGATTACTGTGCGGTCCCCAATCTTTCCATAATATCCTCTCAGGCTGTCAAATTTTTTTTCTGTGAATTCTTTTAATTTCTGCTGCAGGATCTCATCATCCCGGAAGCGACTCCAGAGCCAGGCATCGCCGGGCAGCATGCCGTCGAAGGGAATGATGCTGCGGCCTCCGTTTTCATTACAGACTTCCAGTTTAATGCGGATAAATTCCGGTTCGCCATCTTTCAAAATGCCGTTGCCGAATTTGGCGTGATCGGTGGTCGTGAGTTCATTGGTGTTCACAATCATCACTTCATTGCCAATAATATAATGAGAGAGGTAATTCACGTTGTCGATCGACACATTGTCACCGAAATCGGAACTGATGATCGTACTGTTATAAAGTCCAACCGGTCGGCGCAAATTATGGAACTCGAGATAATAAGGTTCCAGCTTACCGATGCGTACCAGTCCGAAAAATTTGCAATTCACCACAAGTTCGGGAGTAAAAGAATCAGACACAAGGATCTGGTTCCAGTCGTCCGAAGTATTACGGTTACGAACCAGCGCTTCTACTTCGAAAGCTGTGAGCTTGCGATAGAGAATGCCATTTTGATTTTGGCGGTTGCGCAGCCAGTATTCGTCCTTCCCCTTAGGTAGAAAATTTTTCGGGATGAAGTGATAACCCAGGGCATCGACCGGGCTCTTCCTGATCTCATTCATGGGATTGATTGTGGCGGAAATATAAATAAAAATGGGGGTAAGGGGCGGGCGGGGCAATAGGGAGGCCGGAACTGATAAGGACAAGAAACTTGTATATATTTAGGTGTTAGCGGTAATCTTGACAACCCCCGCCCGAACAATATAAATTAGTGAAAAAAAACTTTCCTAAAAACAAAAGACATGAAAATACTTAGAAGACACTGGTATAATATCGGTGGTGTTATAGCCTTAGTATCAATTGTCATATTAATATATCTATGGAATGACTTGGGATTTTTACAACGACTGCTGTTTATGAATTTTATTGCATTGCTTATTCATCAATATGAAGAGTATGGATTTCCGGGTGGTGAACCTGCAATTATAAATATGGTGATTCAACCGAGCGACGCACCGAACCGTTATCCGTTAAATCAAAACTCTGCAATGATTATAAATATTTTGGCAGCTTACTTTTTTTATTTACTACCTGTATTCCTTCCCGACGTGATATGGTTAGGAATAGCTCCGACACTCTTTGGCTTTGGACAATTTATAATTCATGGCATCGTGACACCAAAAAAACTTGGACAATTTTATAATCCTGGACTTGGAGCAGTTGTTCTACTGCATTTTCCAATAGGGGGATTAATAATCTATTATATAATTTCAAACCATCTTGCCACACCGGTCGACTGGATAGCGGGAATTATTTATATGTTTGCTTTTATGTTTATCACGTTGAAGAAAATGACTTACACATGGTTGGCAGATAAAAATTCACCATACATATTTCCAGAAGAAGAAATGAGACGATTCGATGTACAAGCTAAAATGGATAGGTTGAAAAAAAATCGTTAGGCAAGAAATAACTAAAAGACTGCCGCTAACATGTGCATTGCTGTAAAGCGTGGCTGGACGTAAGAAGCTTCGGCAGTTGTAATTCTATTAAGTTGTATATCCAGCGTGACCGAACGCTATTGGGCACTTATTTTTATCTTCAACTTTTGCATTTCAATATGGCTTCAATTATCGATAGACAAGGCACTAATACCACGCCTTCAGCAATGCTGAAACGTTAGCGGCACCCCTCACTGCCGAGTGTTCCCGCAGGCAGGATTCACTCGCAAAATAAGCAATAATGTTGCCTTCCGCTGTTGTTGGTGTTATAAATGAATCAATATTGCGCAACCATGAACAACACCAACAACGGGAATGCCCGGAACTGATAAGGACAAGAAACTTGCATATATTTAGGTATTGCGTATCTTGATTCGTGACGAGGGAACTCTAAATGAAATCACTCCTAAATAAATGATATCTACAAAGAAAGAAAATAAGACCAAAGAGATATTACGAATTGAACTATTCAGCGATGCTGTTTTTGCCATTGCTATTACACTTTTAGTATTGGAGCTGATACAGATTTTGCATTCTCAATCGGATAGTGGGTTGTTAAAGAAATTTCTTAACCAGTGGCAATCTTTTCTTGCATTTACGATCGGATTTATTACAATACTGGTTTGCTGGATAAATCATCATGTTGCGTTTGAATACATTACGAAAGTGAATACTAAATTAATGTGGGTAAATGGTTTTTTATTGTTTGTGGTTACGCTTACCCCGTTTTCAACAGCTGTATTAGCTGAGTACCTTGAAAAAGAAGGCCGAACAGCATTGGCGATTTTTGGTTTAAATTATATCCTGATCTCTATTGCTGCCAATGCTATCTGCACCTACGCCTACAATCATCATCTTGTAGAAGAAGAACGCCGGGAATATTATTATTCCTATAAAATGATTTATCGTTACGCGATATTTTTTACCCTAATTGCGTTTTTACTTTGTTTCTTTTCTGCATTTGTTCCCCTTTTTTTATATGCACTAATGTTTGTATTATTTGCAGCACCTAAAGAATTTTCATCACGGCTTTACAAGATTAAAATGGCAAGAAAAAACAAAACAAAAAAATAACCAGCACGAACGCGTAACAAGTGGTTTGGCGAAAGCGGGGTACAAAAAATTCCTGATCGTCTCGTTCTTTACTCAGCTACATATCCGGCTAAGGAACACTACTGCCGCATTCGCAGGGTAGCAGGAAGTTTTCATATCAATCAATTCATGCCCTGCGGGCGACTAGTGCCAATGAAGGGAGAATAGTTATTTTCATTCTTCGCGTTTGAAGGTTCACTCCGAATGTATTCGATTATTTCAATTCTTAAGACTCATTAAGAATCGTATTACATATACCCGATGAGTGATCCACCAATTCGTATTTCTCTGCCACCGAATCACTAAATTTGAATAGGAAAATAGTTTACTACAAGCATTGACTGATAAAATGATTAAAATAGTAAGAACGAACTCTGAAAATACCGACTTTATTTTTCTCGTAAACCATCTGGACTCGGACCTGGCAAAGCGTGATGGAAACGACCATGCATTTTATCATCAATTCAACAAAATCGACAAGATTAAACATGCTGTAGTCGCCTATGAGAATGAAAACCCTGTTGGCTGTGGAGCAATAAGGGCGTTCGATTCAATCTCAATGGAAATAAAACGCATGTACACTTTGCCTGAGCTACGGTCGAAAGGTATTGCTACTGAAATTTTATCGGAATTGGAAAACTGGGCTGTAGAATTAGGTTATCGAATCTGCGTTTTGGAAACCGGCAAAAAACAACCTGAAGCCATTCATCTTTATTTGAAAAACGGATATCAGCAAATCCCTAATTATGGGCAGTATACCGGAATTGAAAACAGTCTTTGTTTTGAAAAGAAACTTAAATGAACCTGACGTGGCAGATCCACAATATTCTGATCCGGTTTCATTTTTTTCATTACCAGATAGACACCTCCGATCATTAAAAACATTCCTATTGCGCGTGTCGGGCTAATAGAACGAACAACAACATCGAATAGGCCAAAATGATCTATTACAACAACGCAAATAATTTGCCGGGTCACAATTAGGCCAATAGCCGTTCCAACACCTATTTTGGGAACCAGAATTGTTATCATCACGACGTAAGTGGCAACAATAATTCCGCCAAGATAACCATATAACGGAACAGATACTAGTTGTTATCGTGCAGGAAAAGATGTTCGTGAAAATAAAATAAAAAAAGCATTCCAACTAATCCAACTATAAAAACCATTAGGCCAGTTATTAATGGCGTTCCAATACTTTTACTGAAAGCGGCATTGGTAGCGGCCTGTATAGGAATTAACGCACCAGTAATTAATGCAAGTGCAAGAAAAATAAGATCATTCTTCATGGCCATTGATTTTGATTACGAAATATAAATTAAATGCAAGTGATGAGGCCTGCTGCTAACAAAAGCTTGCCGCAAATGGTTGTTGCGGTACGAGGGGCCGTCGTGCATTGCCATCATCTTTTGTAATTTGGCCTGCGGCGGATGTTTTTGCAGCTGAATTTTTAAATCATTTATCAAATGACAAAAAACAACTTCTACGTAATTACCGGAGGACCAGGAGGAGGCAAAACCTCTCTCCTGGAAAATCTTGCTTCAAAAGGATATAAATTCATTCCTGAAACTGCAAGGCAAATAATCAGGAACCGGCTTTCTGTGGGCCTCGCACCAAGACCCGATCCGTTAAGGTTTGCACAGGAAATTTTCAGGACGGACTGCCATAATTTTGATAAGCATTCTGATTATTCTTCCTTGCTTTTTTTTGATCGTTCTTTTGTTGACAGCGCCTGGCAATTATTCTGCAGCAATCAGGACGAGTACAATAAAATCAAGGACACTTATTTAAAAAGCAGATACAACAACAAAGTATTTATTACACCTCCCTGGAAAGAAATATATCAAAACGACTCAGAACGCGATCAAACATATGAGGAATCAATTGTAGTCTATGAACGACTTCGTCAATGGTATCTTAAACATGCTTATGAGATAATAGTATTACCCAAAGACACAATTGAAAACAGGGTAAAATTTATTCTGAGCCAATTATTAATTTAAAAAATACGACTTCAATATCAGGCTGCTGTAAAACAGCTGAAATACTTGATTCATCATTATTTGGAACCTGCCGTCAGGCAGGTTCTGATCATTTTTTGTATTTTGGTCCCGACTTATGTGAGGCCCGGACGGCATTCCGTTTTCGTATATGTCAGACCGCGTTACCAATACCAATTTTCGTGACTCTTTAAAACTCAATTAAATTAAAATGAAGAAATCCCTTTTATTACTTTTCTCACTAACCATTTTACAAATCAGTTTTGGGCAAAAGCAAAAGCTTGGTTTTAATCTAAATATTGGTCAGACCTATTATCATTTAATGCGATCGGAGAGCAATATTACACAGGAAATCAGTGGGCAAAAAAATGTCATTGCAGCAACTGTTTCAGGCAGGACAGCTTTTAAAGTGACAAACAAAAAAAATTCTATCTATGAATTGAGCGTAACTTACGAGCAACTTTCCATGTCAATGAAAATGTCGAATGGAGAGATCAACATTAGTTCTGATAAAACTGACGAAAAGGATATTGTTTCAACTATTCTTCGCACTATCACAGGCAAGCCTTTTATGATAAGAATGACAAATACGGGCAAAATTATTGAAGTAAAAAACCTGGATTCTGTTTTTGAAAACCTGTTCGACAAATTTCCTCAACTCTCTCTATCCCAAAAACAACAAATCAAGGAACAATTGACCAAAGCATATGGCGAGAAATCGTTAAAAGGAAGTTTTGAAATGGTGACGGCCATCTATACAGACAACCCTGTTGTAACGGGAAATTCCTGGACGGTAACAACGAAACTGGAATCCGGGATGGAAGCCAATTTGGTGACGACTTTTCAGTATAAGGAACATACGGACAAATTCAACTTAATAATTGGAAAGGGGAAAATCAAAACTGATGATAAAGATGCTTATATCCAAAGTAACGGCATGCCGATAAAATATAATTTGACCGGAAATATGAATTCTACGATAAAAGTTGACAATAAAACCGGATGGGTAATCGAGTCCAAAGTGATAGAAGCTGTGAGTGGAACCGCCGAAATCAAAGACAATCCAAAAGTACCCGGCGGCCTGATCATTCCTATGTCAATTGATACGGAAATGACTTATGGCTCAAAATAAAACTGTTACTGTAGAGATATTGTTGTGATTACGGCGGACTCATCAACCATCAATCATTTGTAACCTGCCTGCCGGCTGGAGGTTCTGGTTATCTTTTATAATTTGGTTTGGTTGAGGCAGACCGTGTAATGACTGTTTTTCAAATTTCCACAGAACCCTAACCCTGCGGTTGCTGAGATCGAATATGCGGGACCGTTATACATAAACAAAAAAATCTTTCTTTTAGCTAATTCTTCGAGATATGAAGCTTGGCCTGCTATTTATTTCGACGTTTCTTTTTGCAGAATGCTATGCCCAGGGCAAACTTGTATATAGTGTTGAACCTAACTGGGATAATAATATTTCAGAAATTATCAAAACCAAAAATATAAAAACTGACTCTGTATACTATTACGAGAAAAGAAAAGATAATAAGGATAGAATGTTAATCCTGACGCAATATTTTGATTCCTTGGGAAATTTAATTGAGCGGGATGAGTATAATTTTAAAGGTGAAGTTTTTAGAATTACAAATTATACCTACCTGGACACTCTGCTTTTGAGGAAAGAAACCATATCAAAGACTGTGTTGTATCTGAAGAGTTCTAACATAAGTAAAAAAGTAGACACCTATGATCATGATAGCTCGGGTAATATTATTGAAGAGAAAGAGTATTCTTTTTATGGTGATTCTCTAAAATCTCATTCTCCAAGAATCCTGAAATGGGAATACGATGATTCGGGACATCTGGTTAAGGAATTTGTAACTCCTCCGGGAGACAAAACTTATCTTCGCCATACCTACATTTATGCGAATGGGATTTTGGCTGAAATAAAAAGTTATGATGTAAACCAAAATTGGATCTACTCATATCTCTATGAATACGACGGGAAAAAGATGAGTAAAAGCGTTTACCTGTTTAATAATTCAAAAAACCTGAGTCACGAATTCTTCTACAATGATCAAAAAAGACTGATAAAGGAAACAAGTTATGAGGAAGGACAGGCCATTCAGGATCATACTACTCAAACTTATTCTTATAAACATGATGGACTATTGGAAAGCCAGACTTTTGAAGGCCTGAAAGGGGAAAATTATTACTATAAACATTTTTATTCAAAATAAGGAAACAAGTTAAATACAAACACGTCCTTGTTCAGAGGTGATCGGAATGAGTGAGATCGACGAATTCGCTTGTCAATAGAAAAGGGTGACAAAATAAAAATTATTGGATACAATATTCATTCTGAGGCTTATTTAAAATAATTTGATGCAAATGAAAAAAATAATAGCCGGATTTCTGATCGCCGTCATCTTTTTTAATCATGACTTTTCGGTAGCTCAATTGGCTCAGAAAAAAAGCGGATATGGGTCCATTGATTCTTCCTTCCTGTTAAAAATAAATGGGGTTGAACAGTACCTGGAAATAAAAAGCGTTTCAAGAGCAAACCCGGTTTTGCTCTTTATTCATGGCGGGCCATCCTGGCCGGCCACGCCGATGATAAGAAAATTCAATCAGGACCTTACCAATAATTTTGTTTTGGTTTCCTGGGATCAAAGGAATTGTGGGAAATCTAAATCTGACAGCAACGCCAAATTGACGCCCGACCTGTATGTAGAAGATGCTCATGAAGTAACTCAGTATTTGAAAAAGGCGTTTCAAGCAAATAAGATTTTTATTGTCTGTCATAGCTGGGGAACGATTATTGGCATTCATTTAATATCAAAATACCCCGAAGACTACTTTGCTTATATAGGCACGGGACAATTCGTAAGTCCCAATAGATCTGAAATGCTTGCAAGAAACTATGTTACAGAGCAGGCAAAAAATGCTAAAGACGCAGCCACATTAGATGCGCTGGCCTCGATCCATTTTTCTACGGAGAAAGGCTATGAAAATGGATTTGATGATTTATTAAAGTTTAGCATGCTGGCGAATAAATATTTCACGCGAAAGGAGGTCAATTCTCTGCCTGACCCGACCCAGCTTTACTGTGATTACAGCAGCCTGGACTGGATGACTCCGGTAATGACTACCGGGAAAATTTTGTTTGATTACATGAACACGGAAAAAATTGATTTTTTCAGGTACAAAGAGTTTAAAATACCGATATATTTTTTTCTCGGCAGATATGATTATAACACGTCGTCTGTAGTGGCAGAAGAGTACTTTAACACCATCACTGCTCCTAAAAAGAAACTGTTTTGGTTTGATCACAGCGGGCATTCTCCTATTTGGGAAGAGCCAACTCTTTTTTACCAGCGTCTCCTGCAGGTTAAGGCTGAATGTAAAAATGAATAAGGCAGATGGCAATGCATTCAAAAAATCTTGCTAAATAAATTCGGATGATATACAGGATCCTCTTTTTTTTATTTTCTTTCTGTTTGATCCAGTCTGTCAATGCACAGAAATCAATCGATACTGCCAACACAAATAAACCCCGCCACATTGTATTTACTCCCGATACTTTTTACAATTCATTTTCAGTTAATCCCAAGCCGGTTCTTTATCTTAATTCAGGAGACTCAGTGTTCACAGAGACGATTGATGCATCCGGTCACGACAAAAATGGAGTTAAGCGGCAAAAAGCGGGGAATCCGCTGACCGGCCCTTTCTGCATAAATGCTTCGAAGGCTGGAGATATGCTAAAAATTAATTTGGTGAAAGTTTCATTGAATCGGGATAATGCTTACACAACTGATGTATTTGTTTCAAGAAGTATGCCCGACTCGATTGTCAGTCTGTTCAAAAAGACGCACCTGGTAAAATGGAAGCTGGATATTCAAAACGGTTTCGCATCACTGGATAGCTCATACACGGTTGACAATAAGAACCTGGGTGAATTTAAAGTTCCTTTGCATCCCTTTTTAGGATGCATAGGTGTAGCTCCGAAAAATAAAAAAAATGAAATACTAAGTTTTTTCCAGGGCGATTTTGGAGGCAACATGGATTTCAGCAGTATAGCCAAGGGTTCAACCATCTATTTGCCCTTGTTTCATGACGGCGGTTATTTTTATATCGGGGATGGTCATGCGCTTCAGGGAGATGGCGAAATTGCAGGGAATGCGCTGGAAACTTCATTGTATGTTGAGTTTTCCATTGAGCTTATTAAAAACAATCGGGTTGAGTTAAAATCTCCGAGAGTGGAAGATGCCACTTACATAATGGCTCTTGGATCAGCAAAGACCCTGGACAAAGCCATAAAAAGCGCTACAGCAGGTTTGCTTGACTGGCTTCAGCAAGATTATCATTTAACAAAACAGGAATGTACGCAGGTAATGAGCACAGGTATCGAATACGCAATTGCAGAAATTGCCGACCCGGAAATTATCGTAGTAGCTAAAATCAAAAAAGAACTTCTGAAACAGCTGAAAAAGAACAATTAAAATTATTGGCGGCCTAAAAATCCTGGTTGCCTGAGTGTTTCTGGGAGCAATCTTCCGGTTAAATATTGCGAGATATTGGGGAAGAAGCGGTAGGGCTTGTGTAAATTTAGGTGTTAGGAGCAATAGTCTGAGTCACTCAATTCTATTTCACTTTGAATTAATATAATAATGACCGACGCTGGCACTTTCGACAAATTATTTCAACAGGCGGTCTCAGCCATCGACAATGGTGATGAAGTAACATTGAAGCAACTACTGGATGCCCATGGCGAACTAGCAACAGAGCGCCTCAAAAGACACCATCTGGAATGGCACACCCCTTGGCTGGGCAGAATATGGAAATCGAACAGAAATAGCTGAGTATTTGAAAGAAATAGAGAAGAGATGATCACAGTTTCTTGATGACAGGAATAATTGCTCTGTAATTCTTTACTACGAATAGTCTTGCTTTCGTCGCAAGGTGCAAAAATCAGTGCCGGGAAAATAACTATATTTAGGTGATTACTCCAATTTGAATTTTTAATTTAAAACTTGCCTGTGAATAAAGAGATCCAATCATACAATAAATCCATGTCAGCTACTGACAAGGCAATTTGTGAATTACTCTGCGGGGAGATCAACAGCAATCTCCCGAAAGCAGAAAATAAAATCTGGCATGGTCATCCGGTCTGGTTTCTGGATGGCAACCCAATCGTAGGATATAGTAAGCTAAAAGAGTCTATTCGGTTACTGTTTTGGAGCGGACTATCATTCGATGAACCGGGACTGCAAGCGGAAGGTAATTTCAAAGCTGCAGAAGCCCGCTACATTTCTGTGGACCAAATCAAAACCAAAGATTTAAAACGCTGGTTGGAAAAGTCAAAAAAAATTCAATGGGATTACAAAAACATTGTTAAACGAAAAGGTGTATTGGAAAGACTGATATAAGAACCTGATTAAATTATTCTGAAAAAGTAATACTATGGCATCGGTTTCAATTTATCTCAATTTTATGGGGAACACGGAAGAAGCTTTCAATTATTACAAATCTGTTTTCAAAACAGATTTCTCTGCGCCGATCATGCGGATGAAAGATGCTCCGCCAAATCCCAACTTTCGGCTTTCCGAAAAAGATAAAAATGCGGTGATGCATGTTGCTCTCCCGATTTTAGGAGGTATGGAGATTATGGGAACGGATATGCTCGAAAGTATGGGGCACAAGCTTGTTGTCGGTAACAACACGACCATCAATCTTGAACCCGACAGTCGCGCAGAAACCGAAAGACTTTTCAAAATGCTTTCGGATGGTGGTTCCGACATCGCGCCTTTGGCCGACCAGTTTTGGGGCGCCACCTGGGGAACCTGCCTGGATAAATTTGGCGTTCGCTGGATGTTCAACTTCCGGCATCAATAATGATATGCCTGCGTCAGGGAGACGGTAAAATGAAATCTTCCAATCGAATTTGATTCATCTACTAAAAGGGAGAATTTTTTTATTATCAAAATTTATAAAAAAATTTGCGCAGTTAAATGATTGCACATATTTTTGCAGTCAAATGACAGCATAATATGAATTTACGGAGAGATGTTTTCCAGGCTATCGCAGATCCTACCAGGCGGGCGATACTGGCGTTGATCGCTATACACAGCATGACGCCAAATGCTATTGCAGATCACTTTGACAGTTCAAGGCAAACGATTTCGAAACACCTGCAAATCCTTACCGAATGCAGGCTCCTGAAACAGGAACTGTCCGGCAGGGAAATTTATTATCACTTCAATCCTGCAAGGATGAAAGTAGCCGCGGACTGGATCGAACAGTTCCGTGAACTCTGGGAAGGCCGTATGAACCATATGGAAAAAGTTTTGAAGAATATGAAAAACAAAAAATAAAACCATCAATATGAAAAAAGGAATTTTGCAAAGCATGGGTGCAGTTATTTTGGCCATTGCGACAGGAGCTATTTTATCTATCGCGACTGACAAAATTTTAGAAAAAACGGGTGTTATGACAACTGATCCTTTTGATGCCAACCCGGTCTGGCTAATCATGCTCGTTGTTTTGTACAGAACTATTTACAACATTGTGGGTTCCTACCTGCTCGCCAAATTAGCTCCAAACAATCCGATGAAACATGTCATCGTACTTGGAATAATTGGAGTTGTTCTTGGAATAACCGGAACTATCGTGATGCGGCATATGCCACCTCACTGGTACCCGATTGCGCTTGTTATTCTCACCCTACCTTCTGCATGGTTCGGTGGAAAACTCGCAATGAGAAAAATCAACCACAAATAAATAATTAGACAATCATGGCAAAACCAATTTATCCCTGTTTATGGTTTGAGACGCAAGCCAAAGCAGCTGCAGAATTTTATTGTAGCGTATTTCCTAATTCAAAAATTCTGGATGCATCGCCCATAGTAATAAATTTTGAATTGAATGGGACAAATTTTATGGCGCTAAACGACAAAAGGCCATCACAGGCTTTTAACGAATCTGTATCCTTCGTCATTTCATGCGATGACCAGAAAGAAATTGATTACTATTGGGACAATCTTACTGCCAATGGAGGAAAAGAAAGTATGTGTAGCTGGTGCAGGGATAAGTTTGGCATATCCTGGCAGGTTGTTCCGGCGATATTAGGTGAACTGATGACAGATCCTGTCAGGGCACAGCGTGTCATTGCGGCATTTTTGAAAATGAAAAAATTTGACATTCAAAAAATAATAAACGCATAATCGTGGAAAAACAACTGACCTTGAGCAGGGTATTCGATGCTCCCGTCGAAGACGTATGGAAAATCTGGACAGAATCCGAATATGTAAAGCAATGGTGGGGCCCGGATAAATTCACTTGTCCGTTGGCAAAAATTAATTTCAAAGAAGGCGCCAGTTCTTTGGTAAGCATGCAGGCTCCTCACGAATTTGGCGGACAAGTATCATATAGCATCTGGACTTACACTAAGATCATTAACCTGCAAAGTATTGAGTTTGTTCAAAACCTCGCAAACGAAGAGGGGATCAAACAAAAACCTACTGCATTGGGTATGCCTCCGGATTTTCCGGAAGACGTTAGGACGCTTGTAACTTTTAAAGTTATCGATAAAAATAAAACTGAAATGACAGTCACAGAGTTTGCTGATTTCGGGCAAATTTCACATTTTGCGAAACTTGGTTTGGAACAATCTTTGGACAAAGCGCTTTCGATTTTCAAAAAATTAAGTTTATGAAATTTCTATCACTTGAACCTTTTGTTCCCTCTGGCAATAATTTCGCAGCATCCAAACAATTCTTCCCTGACCTGGGATTTAAAATAAACTGGGATGCCGGCGACTATGTGGGTTTTGAAAGAGATGGCTGGAAATTCATACTCCAGAAATTTGATAATGTCGAGTTTGCTCAAAATTTTATGGTCAACGTGAAAGTAGATAACGCGGAAGAGTTCTGGAAAGAAGTAAATGATAAGGAGCTACCGGAAAAGTTCGGTATCAGACTGGGAAAGCCGACAAAGCAGCCATACGGTAAGGAAGTTAATATTATTGATATAGCCGGTGTTTGCTGGCATTTTGTGGAATAACCGAAATCACAATGCTGCCGGGGTTCCTTTCCTGGTCCTGCGTCGTCTCCCAAAGGCCCTGAAAGGACGATGCGGGTTAAGCATTCGTGCAAATCATTTCACTCTTCCTGTCTAAAAAAAAACTTGCGTATATTGTAAATCGGCTGCCTCTATCGGTACAAAATAATCATCATTATAACTGCTAAATCTAACATATATGGAACGTCGGCTGTTCTTACAATTTCCTCTCGTCGCTTCTGCATTCATTACAAATGCTCAAAAATCAAATCAGGACGGATTAGTAAAAGGATTCAAAGTAGAATCAGGAAAAGATCGATATGAAGAAGAACTTCTCATCATGGGCGGTAAATTTGATTGTAAGATTTCATCAAAAGATTCAGACGGAGCTTTATGTGTGTACGATACCTTTCGCCAGGAAAAAGGTGGACCTGCACTTCACCTGCATCACGAACAGGACGAATGGTTCTATGTAATCAGGGGCGAATTCATAGTAAAAGTAGCGGGTGATGAATTCAAATTGAGCGCAGGGGATTCAGCATTTGCACCCAGGAAGATCCCACACGCATTTGCCAAGACAAGTGAAGGAGAAGCCCAGATGCTCGTTCTATTTCAGCCAGCAGGAACAATGGAAGATTTTTTTAAGCAAATGAGTAAACTTGGATCGAATATTCCCAAAGATCAGGAAACAAAGCTCAGGGAATTATTGACTACCCATGGAATGGAAATGGTAGGCCCGCCACTTAAATATGGATAAATGAAAATTGACACCGGTGTGCAGCACTGGAGGCAATAAAATATTTTCGAGTATGAGATTTATAGCATCAGTGCTGCTGGTCATATTTGTTTCTGTCAGTGCGGTATTGGCTCAATCTAATGAAGTGAAATATCTTCTTGACACTACTATTGCGATAATGAAAAGCAATGCAGTCAATCGTGATAAGGTGGACTGGACAAAGATTGAACAAAATGTCAATTCGCAAATTGCAGGGAAAGAAAATGCATACCAGCTCGGTCCTGTTTTCAGGATGTTATTTCAATCAATAAATGATTTTCATGGAGCATTTTATTGTTGGGATAGTGAATATAGATGGCATCGGCCCGAACCCGAATATTCCGACTCAATTAAAAACGAGTGGAAAAAAGGAGTTTTTCTTCGGAAGAAAATACTTCAGGGTAATATCGGGTACTTAAGAGTGCCCTATATGTCATTTGACGAGCGACCCATACTGGATCAGAAAGCTCAATCATTGAATGACAGTCTTTGTTCTCTTCTCGATCAGGATGTAGCAGGGATAGTTCTTGATTTAAGGCTTAATAGCGGCGGGGCAATGTATCCCATGATGCTGGGACTTGAACAACTTCTCCACGATGGGAAAATCGGCTCTTTTGAAACAAAGGAATCAGAAAGCTGGATAATCAAAGACCGTGGCTTCTATCTTGACACCATGCTACTCACCTCAATTATTCCGAAATGTCGTAGCATCAATAAAGATATTCCGGTAGCTGTATTGATCGGGCCTGCTACGGGCAGTTCTGGCGAATTCCTGGCAATAGCCTTCAAAAAAAGAAAAAACACAATTTTTATAGGAACAGAAACAGCCGGATATATTACAACAACAAGGGGTTTTAAAATAAAAGATTATGTAAGTATTCTTCTTTCAGTCGGCTATGGCAGAGACAGGACAGGCGAGATTTATGAACAGGCTCTTTCACCCGATATCTATCTTAACGAGCCGGACAGTTTTAATGACATCAAAAACGATAAAAAAGTTTTAGCGGCGATTCAATGGATAAAGTCGAAGAAACAGGCTGAGTGAATCTGATTCGCAAGGAAAATTCATGAGCGGAGCTATAGAACTATAGTGATGACCGAATGCAATTATAATTTTTTATAGAAAATATTTTTATGAAACCTTTATTACTCATTCTGGATGATTGGGAAGGGCGAATACAGGCATCTTCCTGTTGGAGCCGGTTGAGAGATTTGACGGAAATCAAATTTTTAAAAGAACCCATTCGTGACATAGATCCAGTGCAGTTAGAGCAGGTCGAATTCTTAATGGCAATCAGGGAGCGGACAGCCTTGAATAAAGAGCTTTTTAAAAAGCTGCCAAACCTGAAATTAGTGCTTCAAACAGGCGGACATGCTTATCACATTGATACATCCGTTGCACAAGAAAAAAATATCCTGATTGCCTTGGGGAGAAGAGTTAAAGCTCCACTGGTCTCAGTTCCGGAATTAACCTTCGCATTTGCCCTTGGACTTATTCATAAAGTGCCTCAGGCAAGCAAAGCCATGCATGGTGGACAATGGCCGCTTTTTACCGGGCGCATGCTTTCAAAACACAGGCTGGGAATCCTGGGCTTAGGTAGACATGGATCAAAAGTTGCACATATTGCCAGTACTGCTTTTGGTATGGAAGTCGTGGCCTGGGACAGAACCGGAAACAGCAATGGCGCGAATAGTGAATACAGGAAATTGCCCTTGGAAGAATTGTTGTCGACAAGTGATGTGGTAAGCATTCATCTCAGGCTTTCGAAAGAATCCACCGGACTGCTTAATGAAGAAAGACTGAAGAGCATGAAGCCGGGAGCAATATTGATCAACACATCCCGCGGAGCTATCGTCGATGAAAATGCATTGGTTGACGTGTTGATGAACGGGCCTCTCGCTGGCGCCGGTCTTGATGTATTTGTCCAGGAACCACTCCCTGCCGATTCTAGGCTTCGAAAACTGGATAATGTAATTCTCACACCGCATATCGGATGGACAGTGGAAGAAGTTTTTGAAGAGTTTGCACAGATTGCCTGCACACAGCTTATTGAATTTTTAAATGGAACCCTGGCAAAATCTGAATTACTGTCGTAATAAAAAATTTGGATCAATTGTTTTCCCTGTCCCGCATCGTCTCGCGAATCGGACGAAGTGTTGAAAATTAAATGATATTCGTATCATCTCCCGAAGGGGATCTTACGAAACTAAGAGTTTGAAGATCCTGTTTTATTGAGTTTTTTAAATCTTCATTCACATGAAGAATTTGTTTTGTAATTTAGATCTTCAGTCGGCGTGGCGGACACAGTTCTTACTCAGCCCTACAATAAAATATGAGACGGAAAATCAGGTATTACAGATTGGTTTGGCTTAAATATGATTTACCCGCAGGCCTATCCGTTTTTCTTGTCGCCCTTCCACTTTGTTTGGGGATTGCCCTGGCTTCAGGTGCACCGCTTTATTCCGGACTTTTGTCGGGAATCATAGGAGGAATTCTTGTTGCTTTAATTAGCGGTTCACAACTGGCCGTATCAGGGCCTGCAGCCGGCCTGACAACCCTGGTTTCCGCTTCTATCATTTCCCTTGGAAACTACAATATCTTTCTCCTCGCGGTAATTATTGCAGGATTGTTCCAGATCTTTCTTGGGCTTTTGAAATTGGGCAGCATTGCAAGCTACTTCCCTTCTTCAGTCATTAAGGGTATGCTCGCAGCGATTGGTATAATTCTTATCGCCAAACAAATTCCGATTGCGCTGGGTTACGATCAGCCTGACTTTTGGACGAGTGGCTTCCTTAAGTTATTTTCTTCGAAAGATGTATCAGGAAGTTTTCAGCATTTTTCGCATCATATTTCATTAGGACCCATTTTGATCTCAGTGATATCTTTGGTTCTTTTGATAATACTTCAGCTGCCGTTTGCAAAAAATATAAAACTCTTACCTGCACCTTTGTTGATTGTAGTGATTGGTATCGGAGCAAATATTCTTTTTAAGGAAACTCCATCTCCTTTGGCGCTGAAACAATCCCAATCAGTGAATATCCCTTCCAATGTTTTTTCAAATATTTCTTTTCCCGACCTGTCAAAAATTTTTTCAAATGCTGAAATCTGGAAAGACGGCATCACTATAGGTCTACTTGCAACTCTTGAAACATTACTCTGTATCGAAGCTATCGACAAATTGGATCGACACAACAGAATAACACCCGTCAACCGCGAATTAATTGCACAGGGTATTGGAAATATGACCTGTGGTTTTCTGGGAGCGATTCCTATGACGGCGGTTGTTGTAAGAGGGGCTGCCAATGTTGACGCTGGTGCAAGAACAAAACTTTCTGCTTTCACACACGGATTGTTTTTGCTTCTCTCCATTATTTTAATAACTTTTGTTCTTAATCTCATCCCTTATGCCTCTCTTTCTGCAATTCTCCTTATCACAGGGTTCAATCTCACAAAACCAAAATTATATCGTAATGTCTGGAGCTTAGGATGGAAACAATTTTTACCATTTATTATAACCATCATAGTTATATTAGCAACTGATTTATTAATAGGTGTAAGTATCGGTCTGTTGATTTCAATTTATTTTATTGTCAGGAATAATTTCAAAGCAGAGTATAAAATAATCAACTCAAAAATAAACGGGAACGATAATTACTTAATAAGATTGAATTCAAACGTCACGTTCCTCAACAAAGTAAACTTGCAAAAATCATTGGACCAAATACCCGAAAACAGTTCACTGACAGTTGACGGCAGCGATTGTAATTTTATTGATTATGATATATTAGAAATAATCAGTGAATTCGCCAATAAAGCCGTTGACCGAAATATTGAACTGACGTTAAAAGGAATTATCCGGGTAGATGTGACAGCTATTCACTAATGAATAAAACCCCGGCTCTGTATTCCGTCCGGTTACCTATATATTAAATCCGCCTTTAACGAATTGAATTCTCTGGGTTTTTGTAACTTTCGACAACGCGATATCAGGCCCGTTTCAAATTTGTCAAATAAATATTCATAGACAAACAATATCCAAATGCCAATCAGCAGAAGAAAATTTTTAAAAGGCGCAATCTGGCTGCCGGCTGTTTCAATCAATAGTTCCTCAGCTATCTCGACAGCAGGTGAATTTTTCGGTTCATCCAAAAAGCTGAATCGTGTCCGTCCGGGCGATCCGCTCTGGCCTTCGGCAAAAAAATGGGATGAATTGAACAAGGCAGTGAATGGGAACCTGATAAAAATTGAATCACCCTTTGCAGCTTGTAAGGTTTCATCTCCGGGCGCTGATTGTGATTCATTATTTAGAAACATAAAAAATCCTTACTATGTCGGGGATAGTCCGGTGATCACGCAAACCTCCGGTTGGCTGGATGCCTGGTCTTCTTCACCGAGCGTATACACTGTGGCGGCAAAAAATACTGCCGATGTTGTGGCCGCTGTAAATTTCGCGAGAGAAAATAATCTGCGCTTGGTGGTGCGTGGTGGCGGTCACAGTTACCAGGGTACATCAAACGCACCTGATTCGCTCATGATCTGGACTCGTGCCATGGATAATATTCAACTGCATGATGATTTTGTGGGACAGGGTTGTGCAGGAAAGCAGGATCCGCAGAAAGCAGTAACGGTCGGAGCCGGATCTATCTGGATGCGTGTATACAATGCCGTTACCACCCAGGCCGGCCGTTATGTCCAGGGCGGAGGTTGTACAACAGTCGGCGTAGCCGGACTTATACAAAGCGGCGGATTTGGAAGCTTCTCAAAAAATTATGGGACGGCTGCATCGAGTTTGCTGGAAGCCGAAGTGGTTACCGCAGATGGCCGGGCTCGCGTTGCCAATGCATGTACCCATCCTGATCTTTTTTGGGCAATCAAAGGCGGGGGAGGAGGAAGTTTCGGTGTAATCACCAGGCTCACTTTAAAAACGCATGAACTACCTGCCTTTTTTGGCGGAGTGTCAGGGACAATCAAGGCTAAATCTGATGAAGCTTATCGTCGTTTGATCAGCCAGGTCATCAGTTTTTATAACGATAATCTCTTCAATCCGCACTGGGGAGAACAAATTAAATTTCGTGGCAATAACACAGTTGAGATCAGCCTGGTATTTCAGGGATTAACCCGCGATGAAACAGAAAAAATATGGCAGCCATTTAGGGAAATGATAAATAAGGCATCAGAAGATTATCAATGGGCTTCACCTCTTTTCATGTTACCAATTCCCGCACAACGTATCTGGGACAGCAGTTTTATGAAAAAAAATTTCCCTTTCCTGATTGCGAGTGATAATCGTCCTAATGCGCCGGAGGGAAATACTTACTGGAAGGGAGATGGTGATCAGGTCGGGCAATTTTTGTACGCTTATCATTCAATCTGGATGCCCGATTCATTATTGGGAAAAAATAATCAGCAACAACTGGCAGATGCAATATTTTCGGCTACACGCCACTGGGGATTCTCCTTTCATTTTAATAAAGGATTGGCCGGTGCTCCGCCATCAGCCATTGCAGCAACAAAAGATACGGCAACCAATCCTGCTTTATTACACGCGTTTGCACTCCTTATCACTGCAGGCGAAAGAGAGGCTGCATTTGTCGGCATGCCAGGACATGAACCCGATTTGAATGAAGCGCGGGGATACAGAGCGAGGATTGACAGTTGCGCGGAAGAATTATCAAAGATTGTTCCCGAAGCAGCAGCTTATGTATCGGAAAGCGATTTCTTTCAAAAAGACTGGCAGCATGCTTTCTGGGGATCCAATTACGAAAAGCTGGCCAAAGTAAAAAAGAAATATGATCCTGATGGATTGTTTTTTGTTCATCATGGAGTGGGCAGCGAGGAATGGAGTGATGACGGGTTTACACGGATTCATTAATTACAATTGGGAATTCTACTAAGTAAAAACGCTTAGTTTTTATATATCTGGGCTTTACAGTAAATTAGTAATGACTTCTAATCCCCACCTTTCTAAATAAAATTTCAATTTCGCTTTTCATCCAGGTATCTGCATGCGGTAGCCATAACTGACAGCAATGAAAAAGAATAAATGGCTCTATGTTTCCCTTGCAGCAATGATATTGTTATTATTGTTCTGGTTTATATTTTCTGTTTCCCAGTCACGCATTACCTTATCTCTGCCGCTATACTTTTTTCTGCTCATCATTGCCGATCTGAGTGCAACAGCATTTTTAACAGGAGCCATGAGGTCCACTGCCAAATACGAGGGAAATGTTTTCAAAGGTAAATTGAGTTTAACCGGCCCGGCTGTTGTTTTTTTTATTATCCTGATTATCGGCTACAGGTATCGTCCAGTCAGCACGGCATCGCCATTTGATCTGACGATTTTTGTACAAAAACCAGACAAGATCAATGATACCCATTTCGACAATGCCGAACTGATTATCTATGACGGCAATGAACCCAAGCATGCGGCAATCGATAATGACGGCCGTGCATTATTTGTGAACGTAAATCCGTCCTACCTGGGTAATCCAATCCAGGTTTCTTCAAAAATAGAGGGATATTCCATTTCCACGAAAAATGATACGAGTGTTGTAATTCCCAAAAGCCCTTCTCCAGTGGTCAGGCTCTCGCTGATTATTGTCAATGATTCCATATTGGTATCAGGAAACCTGTACCGGAAACATAAAAACACGCTTTGGCCTGTTCCCAATGCAAATTTGTTTTTCGTCGAATACAATAAGAAAACCAAAACAGAAGACAATGGCAATTTCTCAATTTACCTGCCCGCTAAGCTGGGCGATATGACCAGTCTCGATATTTATAAAAATGATACTTTAAAATTTTCAAGCAAGGTATACCTGTCGAAGGTTTTAAAACTAACCTATGATGAATAACCGATGGCTTATATTCCTGCTGTTTTTATTTTCATCAAATACTGGAATCGCACAGGCGATTGTCTACAGCTTAAAAGTAGAAATTCTTATTACAAGCGAACAAACAAAAGCAGCTTCCAATATTGATTTAATCATTAACGGAACCAGGCAGACAACCGATCCGCAGGGCATGATCTATCTTACCCTGAACAGTTCCGTTCAATCTATCCGCGTGGACTCTCCTGATGAAGGTGATTATGTTCTTGCAGAGTCGTCGAGAGGGGGCATGATCAACCTTCCGGCAAATCCCCAGGCTATTACTACGATTCTTCTGAGAAATCCTAATAATAAGGAAAAAGCATTCCGCGAGCTGAATACATTTTATAAGAATAATAATATTGAAAGAAAACAAATCGATAGTCTGAAGAATGTTAACTATGCCAAGTATGAAGAGATTATCAGGATGCAGGACTCCATTTATCGTGAACTCACCAGTCACTATAAGATTTCAGAGA
>DATJWE010000019.1:0-6586 GCA_035501475.1 Puia sp.
TAAGGCTCAATTGAGACAGATTTATTATTTCATTTTTAAAAACAAACTGTTTATGAAACAATTATTGTTTCTGATTTTCTCAGCCCTGTTCTTTCTTGGATGCGGCAATGGGTCGCAAAAGGAGGAAGCTAAAACGGATAGTACTTCGAAAAAAGAAACCCTCAACTATCCCTTCACTGCAAAATATTCCCTGAACTGGCAGCCGGGGGACGAAAAGAATGCGGTTCTGGTTCTTACTGCCTTTAAGAAATATCTTGACGGTGACGTAAAGGGATCTTTCTCTTACTTTGCTGATTCGATTGAATTCATTGCTGACAAATTCTATTTTAAAGGCAGGAAAGACAGTCTGGAAGCCATGATGACCCCTATGCGCGCGAATGCGGTTTCTATGTCTTTTCAACCCGACACCTGGCTTACTGCTTATTATCCCGATAAAAATGATACCTGGGTGACCGTCTGGGGTGTTCAAAAATGGACCGATAAAAAAGGGAAAACTGATTCTGTTTATTTGACGGATGATGTTTTGGTGAAAGATGGAAAGATTGCCCAAATCGATGAAAAGCAGCGAATGTACCCGGTACCAATGGTAAAAAAATAATACGGTAAATCATATTAATTGGGAATCCCGTCAATGATGACGGGATTCTTATGATATGATTTTGAAATCCCTCGCTATTTGGTCTTCTGCGTAATGAAATGTATGTAGGGAGCTAAAGTGAGCACGAAAGTGTTTCCTCTAAATCTGTTCAGTGCAGCAAATTCATCCAGCCAGCGTATGCTTGCGCTTGCTTTGAACTGCGGTATAAAAATATTCCCTTCAATTCCGAGTGCATAGACATGATCTTTAGTCAGATCAAAACTATATCCGCCAAAATTTGGAACCTGAATCTTGTCGCCTATGATTTTATATTGAAAATAATAAACGAGTCCTGCGTTTATTATCATGGGTAAAGTCTGGTTTTTTATTTCTTTGTACCAGGTCTTACCAAGGCCGCCTTCAACACTCAGAACATTTCCCACAGTAATATCATTGTCTTTTGTGTTCTTTTTTTTACTGCTGATGGCATAAGACAACAGCGTTGAAATATTCCATTCTTTTTTTTGATCAAAATAAAAGGTTGTTCCTCCTGAAAATTCATTGGACAACATTCCTAATCCGCTGTTTTCGGAGCCTCCGGGCTCATATTTTCCGGTCGGCAAATAAAGTGCGTATCCAAATGTAAAATCTGCTTTTTTTGTTTCCCATCCCAATTGCAGCGGTTGTATATAGCTGTCGCTGAAAGCTAATGGGGATGAAGAAGAGAGCATTCCGCCATCGATTTTACTGCTTGCCAGCGCCAATATAACTGCTGCTCCATAATGGGCACCTAATATTTTTAGATTGATTACAACTGAAGCCCCAACACCGGTTAAAAAACTATTGATATCCGGCGCACTGATTTTGGTGCCGTTAGCGGAAATAAAAGTTGAAGTATGATAATTATAAACCGGTATGGCGACCGTGAATGAAGGTGGCGCCTGTGTGCCTGATTGTAATCCCGCATCCCCCAACAGGTGGTCTCCCTTTAGCTGCGCCACATTGCTTTTACACAGGATAAGCATGACCGTTAGCAGGACGCTATTTTTAAAGAAGATTTTATAAAGGCTGTTTTTCATAATATCCCTGTTAATCGGCTGTTCATTACAAGCACTGGCGACTTTAACAGGCATATGAATTTATTTTTTGGGAGGAGAATACGGATCCGGTGTTCCCATCGGTATCAGCGGAAATTGTTTTGTGCTGGCTTCAAACTCTCCGATCATTTTTAAAACGGGACCGATTACCCAACTTGTGGTTAGCGGTTTTTGGGGATCTTCCATGGGGTTGGTGTAGAGATCAAACATGAGTGGAATAGCCAGCTTTAACGGTGGCGACATCATATTTTCCTGATCATAGAAATGTACTTTAAAATGGCGCCATTTTACAGCCTGCAGACGATTATCGACCCAAATCGGAAAACCTTCTCGACCGGATTTATCAGCTTTTCCGAGAAAGAAATTGGACATGTCGATTCCATCTATTGGCCGGTCGGCAGGCACTGTTGCGCCAACAATTTTTGCCAGTGTTGGAAATATATCCACACCATGAACAATTTCATTGGTAACTTTTCCCGCAGGAATTTTTCCCGGCCAGCGAATAATAAATGGTACACGAATTCCTCCCTCCCATGCAGTAAAATATTGCCCCCGCCAGGGACCGGGCCATCCATCCCAGGGCTTGATATATTCGGGCCCGTTATCGCTTAAAAAAATAAATATGGTTTCTTTGCTGATGCCCAAACGATCCACGGCATCGAGTAGTTGTCCGACATTATAATCCATTTCGGCCAGCATATCGGCCCAATCGCCATTTCCTGTTTTCCCGACAAACGCAGGATTGGCCAATGAAGGAATATGCGCCTGGGTCAACGCTGTGAAAACGAAAAATGGTTTTTTAGTTTTTGCATGTTGCTCCATATAAGCAATGGAACGTCGCGTGATCTCAGCGTCGATCAATCTGCGTTGCGTAAGATCATACACTTTTAATTCTTTGCTTTTGCTTCCTTTTTGTCCTTCCATAATTTGTTCAGGAGGCATGATAGATTCCGAATAACCCGTACTTCCCGGCCACATGGCTTCATCCGTTGTGCGCGGAATGCCATACCATTCGTCGAATCCTTGATCTGTCGGCAAACGACCGTCATGACTTCCAAGATGCCATTTGCCATAATAAGCGGTAGTATAACCTGCAGCTGAAAAAGATTCGCCCATTGTAATTTCCCACTGAGTAAGTCCGTCGGTCAGGCCGCCGAACGGAACTGCATAAGTTCCCGAGCGGATTGAAAAGCGTCCGGTCAATAAACTGGAGCGGCTCGGCGTGCATTGAGGCTCCATATTCATATTGGTAAAACGCATGCCTTCTGCTGCGAGCTTGTCAATCCTTGGCGTTGGTGCGCCGCGCGTTTCACCCCCACCATAACATCCGAGTTCACCATATCCCAAATTGTCAACGAGCACCAAAACTATATTTGGTTTTTCCTGTGCGTTTAGTTGAGTAAACGCTGTTATAGACAAAACCGCAAATGCAGTTAGTCGTTTAAATTTTGATTGCAACATATCTTACCTATTTCAACAATTAAAAAAATTGTTTCAAACTTGTTATGAATTCATCATATCACTTAAGATCAATCGTTACTTTTTCTATCGTGCCCGTAAACTTAAATGGCATCTTATAACTAAAATCTATAGGTGATCCAACATCCATGCCCACATCCATTCCTTCTCCGATTGAGATTTGATTGGGAATGGTTTTTGGAATTTCACCGCCGCCGACTTTTTTTCCATTAGCCATCATCGTTACAGTGCCTCCCTTACCCATTTCTCCGGTCGCACCGTTATAAACAAAATCAATCCTGATCTCGACCTTTCCCTTGGGTAACAAAGACTGACTTTTGAAAGTATAGCGATCTACATCGAGGTAATTATACACAAATGTCAACTTACCACCCTGAATGTAAAGACCGTATCCTCCTTCCATGCCACCATCAGTGACGATCATTCCTTCTGCACCTTTTTCCGGTATATTGATATCGGCAGTAATTGTCCATGACTTATTAAGGATACGCGGAGCAGCCTCATTGGGCAAACCGATTTGCCCCGGATAATAGGTAAAGGTTTTGTTATTTCCGCTCAGACTTGGTCGCCCCATCAATTCGCTGTTAAAACGCTCAACTCCGCGCCAGTCGAGAGGCAACACATTATATTTGGAAGCTTCTACCCACCACTGGTCCTGCATTTGTCTCAGCTTCTCTGGATATTTCTGCGCAAGGTCATTTGCCTGTGAAAAGTCTTCATCAATATTGTACAGCTCCCATTTCTGTTTGTCCGGATCGAATCCTGTGCGGTTCGGTTGCCATGGCGGGAATGAAAGAGCAGATGCCATCCAGCCATCATGATAAATCCCCCGGTTCACTCCCATTTCAAAATACTGAGTAATCCGACGACCTTTGGCATTCGCACTGTCACTATTAAATGTATAAGCAAAGCTGATGCCTTCAATTGGTTTTTGTGTAACACCGTTGAGTTCTATTGGCGGTGTAATGCCGATCACTTCGTAAAGCGTCGGCACAATATCTATTACATGAAGAAACTGACTACGCAGCCCACCTCTATCTTTAATGCGCGCGGGCCAGTCAATGATCATCGGGTTGCGTGTGCCGCCGAAATGGCTTGCTACCTGTTTTGTCCATTGAAGCGGTGCATCCATTGCCCAGGCCCAGGCTGATGGAAAATGGTTGAAATACTTCGGACCTCCGAGATCATCTATTGCTTTCAGGTTGTCCTGCCATTTTTCAACATAACCGTTAAAAAATAAATTTTCGTTGAGCGATCCTTCAATTCCACCTTCAGCGCTTGAGCCGTTATCGCCTGCGATATAAATGAAAATAGTATTATCAGCATCGGGTAATTGTTTTACTGCATCAACGATGCGACCCATCTGGTAATCGCATTCTGCTCCATAAGCGGCGAACACTTCCATCATGTGCGCATATAAACGCTTCTGATCTGCATTCAATGATTCCCACGCAGGCAGGCCATCGGGCCGGGGAGTAAGTTTTGTATTTGCGGGAATCACGCCCAATTTTTTTTGCCGCTCAAAAGTCATCTCGCGGTATTTGTCCCAGCCCATATCGAATTGTCCTTTGAATTTGGCGATCCATTCTTTAGGTGCATGGTGTGGCGCATGGGTTGCACCGGGAGCTACGTACAAAAAAAATGGACGGTCGGGTGAGATACTTTTTACTCTATGCACCCAGGCAATCGCATGATCGGCGAGATCGTCAGTCAGAAAATAATTTGGATCAGTAGATGAAGGAACCAGATTGCGGTTCTCATACAGAACCGGGTTCCAGTGGTTCATATCACCACCATTAAATCCATAGAAATAATCGAAACCAAGTCCGTTGGCCCAGCGATCAAAGGGACCGGCAGCACTCGCTTCCCAGGGTGGCGTATTGTGATTTTTACCGATCCAGGCTGTCATATATCCATTTTGTTGCAGGACCTGGCCAATCGTGCCGCAGCTTTTTGGTAAAATGCAAACATATCCGTCATATCCGGTAGCTACTTCACTGATGGATCCGAAAGTGACCGAATGATGATTACGTCCCGTGATGAGAGCTGCACGTGTAGGACTGCAAAGTGCTGTCGTGTGAAACCGGTTATAACGGAGACCCTCAGCCGCTAATCGGTCCATCGTAGGGGAGGGCACTCCGCCTCCAAAAGTGCTGAACTGGCCAAAGCCTGCGTCGTCAATCAATATCAGTACGATATTCGGCGCGCCCCTGGGCGCCTGTACAGGTTGTGGAAACTGGGGAGGCGATGATTCCAGATAGGTACGCCCGACCTCACCCGGAAAATGGAAATCGGGTCTCGGAAGGACTATAGGAGTACCTGGTGAGATGGTGTCGGATTTGTTTTGAGCCTTCGCTATATTTAATGTGAACAGCCATCCAAGCAGGACAAGACCTGTCCATCTGATGATTTTTTTCATAACTAAAGTTTTTGTTTTTTTGATACAGCTCCCTTCATTTTATTTTTTCTATATCTCCCATCTTCCAGCTTTTATTAAAATAATTTTCTGTCGGGCCATAAAAACGCATGTAGGCAAACCAGTGTTTGCCTGCTAAAGTTTGTACCCAGTTTTTTTCTTTACCTGAAGGAGCAGATGGGCCGAAGTATAAATCAACTGAGCCATCTTCGTTTTTAATTAAATCTTTGCGCGAAGAAAGATCCGCATTGTGTTGCGGGTTATCGATCAAACATCTTGTGGCAGCATCATACACGGTAATCGACCAGAAATTGACAGCAGGCGGGTTGGCGGGAATATGTAAAGTATAATTATTACTTCCTTCAAGCCAATTACCATCTTTGTCTGAATAGGCGCCGAGATAGGCCTGCCCCAGGTTGGGTGTTTTGGTGATCATTGATTTTCCATATCCAAAGGCTTCATAGAAATAGGAGGTGCGCTGAAAGAATTCATCATAATCCTGTGATCTTTGAGAAGGATCCGAAATGATCATCACATAGTCCCACTTTCTGTCCGGCCAATGATATACACTGTCAAAGCGTTTATCAAAAGAATTGGCAATCGCCATTAACCTGCCTGTTTCTGCAGCCGCGATCAAAATTTTCTTTTGTCTTTCCGTGGGATTAAATGGCCGACCTTTTTTAATCCCGAGATTATTCAACCAGGCCATAAAAAAGCGGTCGCGTTCTTCAACGGGCTCTTCCTGTATGATGGCATCTAATGTTTTCCAATAGTCAATGCCATCGGGCTGAATGGCAAAATATTTTTTCTCATCCGGTGTGATCACTTTTGTTTGAGGCGGATTTGCACGTTGTGCGTATGGATAAATCTTGACACCATGTACCAACAATTGCATTTTTTTTGGATCGGGATCGAGTGCGCGGAGGCCGAGCCAGATATTCGCTGTTGGACAGGAAATAGAATAGTACCCGGGTGCTTTCAAATTTTTTTGCCCGGGAAGAAGCAAAATATATTTTC
>DATJWE010000020.1:0-11970 GCA_035501475.1 Puia sp.
TCGTAGTGACAAGTATCCATGATAATTTGGCGGATGGCATTTTCAACGGTACTATATCAAACCACACCGATACTGCCCATGTCGTCGTCGTGACTGTCACCAACGGGGAGTTCCATAATCTGAAAATCTATCCTTATACACATTGGTAAGAAGCGAATTCGATTGATTGAAGTTATTTGCTGACAGGTTCAGTCTTAGAAATGATTGTCCAGTCCTGCGAGCCGCATCCCCTCCTGATCCATGTATCCATTACCTGGGCAATAGGAGGAATAACATGCAGTTGGATTGCTGCATTTTCAGCTGCTTTTAAAAAAAGACCGGTATCTTTTCTTGCCATATTCAGCTCCCAGGATGGCTTTGAAAAATCGTCCTGGGAAATTCTATTTATTCTTGCCGTGAGTGAAGCCGCAGGATTCCAGGAAGTAAAAAGTTTATCGACGTCTGCAACAGGCGTATTCAATGATTTAGCCAGTGCGAGCGAGTCTCCTAAGGATGCAGTAAAACCAACGAGAAAGCAATTTCCTATCAGTTTCATTGCGGCGGCTTTTCCGGTTTCAGCTCCAAAATTGATCAGCTTTCCGGTCATCACTGATAACTGATTTTCCAATTGACTTATAATTTGCTGGTCACCTGATACCAGCATGTATCCTGAACCTTCGAGCGCATTGGCCGGGCCCATAAAAACCGGGGCGTGCTGATATATAATTCCAAGTGCTGCCCATGATGTAGTCCGTTCAATTGCACCCGCAACCGACGTAGTGGTGTGATCGATGATAATTGCACCGGGTTTTATCGCAGACTTTGCATTTTGTAACACTTCGTTTACAGAATTATCATCCTTCAATGTCACGTGAATAACATCTGCATTTTTTACTGCGTCTCTTACATCTTCGAAAGGTTTTGCTCCTTCGCTCGCAAGTTCAGCTGCTTTTGAATAGGTACGATTCCAAACCTGCACCATTTCATTTTTTCTACACATCGCTCTTACGAAATTGGAACCCAGCAGACCCATTCCAAGAAATGCTTTCATTTGATATAGTTTGCATAAATATACAACTACATTGTCGGCAACTCGAAGAGGATGAAAATTTAAGCTCAATAAAATTCTATATTCGCATATAACTCTTCCTGTATGACAAAAACTTTCACCGGCTTTCTGTTATTTGCAGCTTGCCTTTTTCTGATTTCCTGGGGCAGAATCGGGCATCAGACTGTAGGATATATCGCTATGTCACATCTTCGTCCCGGAACCCAAAAAGCGCTTGCAGATTTGCTTTGCAAAGAAACACTCGCTGACATCAGCACCTATCCCGACGAATTGAGGGCAGACAGTTTTTTTAATTATATGGCCCCATTTCATTTTATGGATGTGCCTCCTAACGAAAATTTTGAACAGTTTAAGGCAAGCGTCGACAGCCAGACTAACTCCAATGTATATAAAGCGCTTCAGCATTGGGAAAAAGAGCTTGGGGATTCAACAAAGCCGAAAGCTGTTCGAGTATTCGCACTGAAATGGATTGTACATCTGGTTGGCGATTTACACCAGCCCCTGCATATTGGCCGGCTGATTGATATGGGTGGCAACCTGGTGAGCTGCTCTTTTTATGGAGAGAAGACAAACCTGCATATGCTCTGGGATTCGAAACTGATTGAAAAGACAGGCCTGACTTCAGTTCAGCTTGCCACGGATTGGGATATTGCAACTCCGGAGGACATACGTAAATGGCAAAGCGATTCCATTATCACCTGGTGTTATGAATCCAATCATTACTGCAACCAGATATATGACAAGCTTCCTGAAAACAAAGAATTGGATGAAAAGTATTACAACCAATATATTGGGCTTGTACGTCAACGGATCGATCAGGCCGGCATCAGGCTGGCGGGAGAACTCAACCGGATTCTTGATCCGTTGGTCAAATGAAGGCAGGTTGCTAATTCTTCTCCAATAGCTGCTTACCATCCTCTAAATCCCCACGATTCGTATATATGTACGAATAATTAAATTATTCGCACAATTTAACGAATTATATATAAATTCGTATAAATATACGAATTCAAAAAAAGTTCGTATATTTAAAAAAAACTGTCGAACATGGCTGTGCACGCAGTACTTACAGGAGATATCGTAAACTCGACATGGCTCGACAAGACACGAGAAAAGGAGCTCACAAAACGACTTGAACGGCTATTTGCTCCATCCAAATTTGAATTTTACAGAGGAGACAGCTTCCAGGTATACATAAATGAACCGAAAGAGGCTTTACGAGTATCGCTTCAATGCCGCACCGCTGCCATCAGTATGAAGCGAGAAGGTGATCCCGCTGACTTTGATGTAAGAATCAGTATAGGTATTGGCCGTGTCTTATCTCCTGTCAGAACACTTGGCAAAGCAAAAGGAGAAGCATTCGTCCTGTCCGGGCGTAATTTTGACGAAATGGTAAAAACCGACGTCAGACTTTCCATTCATACCCTCCATCCCGTAGTCAATACGGGCTTAGAGATTCTTGCTGATCACATCAATGCAATCTTTAAGGAAATGACAAGCAAACAGGCCGAAGTAATTTTTGAACTACTTAAACAAGAAACACAGCAGGCAATATCAGAAAAACTCAGGAAATCAAAAAGCACCATCAATCAATTTGTTGTGTCGGGTAAGTGGGAATTGATAGAAAGATTGATGGATCAATATGAAAAATTAATAACGCATTTAATATGATTATTCAATCCATTTGGTTGACAAAATTGATTTTGGCTCATCTCATAACTGATTTCATCTTACAGCCGAAATCCTGGATAGATGATCGGAATAAGAAACACTTTGCGTCGTGGAAACTATATCTTCATGGACTGGTCACAGCCCTTTTTGCCTGGACGATTATCGGATGGCAGTATTGGCTGATTGCTGTAATTATTTTCATAACTCATGTGCTGATTGATGTTTGGAAATCATATCAAAAGCCTGCCATAAGCTATTTTTTAATTGATCAATCGATGCATTTACTGGTAATTTTAGGATGCTGGTATTTCTTATTTATTCAATGGTCGGACGTAAAAAGTACGATTCACCAATTTAATACTCAAATAAATATCTGGAAAATTGCTATGGCCTTTGTTTTCTTAACCACCCCTGCGAGCATCATAATTGGTATGATTACAGAAAAATGGAGAGACCAAATATCTGATGAGGAAAATCTGTCCAATGCAGGCAAATGGATCGGTATAATCGAACGGATCATCATTTTGGTATTTGTACTATATAATCAATATTCCGCCATTGGATTATTAGTTGCCGCAAAAGGTATTATTCGTTTTAACGAGAAAGATCGACAGGAGATAAAAACAGAGTATCTGGTAATTGGAACTTTGTTGAGCATTGGCCTTGCAATATCAACAGGTGTATTAATCAAGTTATAAAGCACCAGAACTGCGCGCGAACATTCCAGCGATATAAAAATTAATTGAATACGGATATAGGCTCCTGGAGCTCACGGCTGCTAAACAAAAAAGGGTGTTCAAAGAACAACCTTTGCATGTTAAGAATTGTAGTAGCGGGCCGGGGAATTTTTAGAATCATTGGAGGAATTCCTGTTAATTATTGAATCAATCATATCAGGTAAGGACCCCTAACTCGGGTGTTATTCATCCCACCATTTCGTTCCACCTCTACGCAAACTTACGATGTTTGTTGCCCGACGGGGATTCGAACCTCGAAATGATTTTCAAATAATTGTAAGCAAAGTGTAATACAAAGGGTAAAACATCTTTGATCTTTTTGGAGAAGCTTCAGAACATCATGGCTAAAACTCTAACTACAGGATTGTCAGGTCAATTGTGTAGTAGATAGCCAGACTTCGAATCTTGCACAAACTGATTTGTAATATCTTCAATTCTGTGAGCTATTATTCGGTTACACAAGACTGATAGAATGCTAATCGCATATTTGATATAATGAACTAAGCTCATTTAAAATCTAAACTCAAGTCGTGAATCAGCATAATGTAGATTCAATCTCCAGATGGAAACAAAGCAATTCAGAAAATTTCCCTACATTTAGAACAAGACCTTATTCAATATGGAATCTCTTCTTCAAACCATTGCTCTCATCACAGCAGGACTCTCCCTGGCAATGGGTTCAATAAGCCTCATGGCCGGACTGTATAAGGACGGCGAAAAAATTGACCTGTTGTTTGGCATTATGTGCCTCTTCCTATTTATTTTCTTTGTTATTCCTCCGGTTGGTTTTATAGTATTGGACAAAGCTCCTTATCCAGTAGGTATCTTATTGAAGAGATTATTTAATTTTTCTTACGCCGGAATGTTTCCCTGGTTAATATCATGCTATACCGGATATAAAAAGAAAGGGCTGCCGGTGCTGATCGATGCCCTGATCCTTTCTGCATATTTTTTTATGTTTTTCACCACTACAGAAAGCCTGACACCTTTCTGGTTTTATATTATACTTATTCCGCTAGGACTGATTTTTGTGCATAGCTGCCTGGGAATTCAATTTCAATACAAGTCAGGTGAAAAAACAAAGGCAAAATGGCTGATCCTGATCATGACTATTTACCTGCTACTCTATATTCCCACAGCCGTCAACCAGGTATCCTATAATTACTTCGGAAAGCTGATTCATGCTAAGTTATTCTATCCTATAAATCTTTTTCCAATTACATTCATCCTGCTCATGGGAATGCGTCTCAGATCCCATACGCAGGATAAAATCCGGCTTGAGCGTTTGCTGGCGATAAAAAATTTACAATGGGATTTGATGATGAAGAATATGCAGATTTTTATTGTTCAAATTGATTTAGAGGGAACGATTCACTATATCAATCCTTATGCGGTTAAGCTCCTTGGCTTCAATGATGCCTCGGATGTGATGAAATTTAATTGGTTTAAACAAATTCTGCCGGGTGATGAATCCGAAAAACTACAAATTCAATTTCAGCAACTAGTTCAATATAGGCAACTGCCCCAGAATTACAAAAGTGAAATAATAAACACGCGTGGGGAGAGAATACTGATGAATTGGAACAATTTATTATTGAATAATGATAAAGGATTGCCAGATGGTGTCTTAGCCATTGGCACGAATATAACGGAAACCGAAAATTTCATTTTGCAAATACAGGAGTTAAAAGCCGAATTGGAAAAGGAAAATCTGGCGTTAAAGGGCGAAACAGCCCCGGAATGGATGGAGGCCGAAATTGTAGGTACGAGCCAGGCTATCAAATATGTTATCCGGAAAGCCAAGCAAGTCGCTTCAACAACTGCTTCGGTTCTGTTGGAAGGGGAAACCGGGGTAGGAAAGGAATTATTTGCAGATTTAATTCATCGCCACAGTTTAAGAAGTGCATCGACTTATATTAAAGTAAACTGCGGGGCTTTGCCAACTGAGTTGGTTGAAGATGAATTATTCGGCCACGAAAAAGGAGCGTTTACGGGAGCCGTGCAGGTTCGGAAAGGGAGATTTGAAATGGCCGATGGCGGGACAATCTTCCTGGATGAAATAGGAGAGCTCCCATTACCGTTGCAACCCAAACTTCTACGGGTATTGCAAAGCGGAGAATTTGAAAGGATTGGCGGGCAACAAACTTTCAAAGTAGATGTGCGTGTCATTGCTGCGACAAATCGTATGCTTTCAGAGGAAGTTAAAGAAGGAAGGTTCAGGGAGGACTTATATTACCGTTTGAATGTATTTCCTATTACTGTTCCACCGCTACGAAACAGGAGGGAAGACCTGCCGGCGTTAATCCAATATTATATAGAAAAAAAAGCCAGGAAACACGGCAAATCGATAACACAGGTGTCTAAGTCTGACATGAACTATCTGCTTCAGCATGACTGGCCCGGAAATATTCGTCAATTAAAGAATGTTATTGAACGTGCAGTTATTTCAAGTGTCAACGGCATACTGAAAATCGAACATGCTATGTTGGAAGCAAATAAAATTCCAGGTCAGTCCCGTTCCACATCTTCTTTAGAAAATATTGAAAGGAATTATATACTTAAGGTCCTTCAGGAATGCAACTGGCAAATTGCGGGACCCGGAGGGGCGGCTGAAATCTTAACCATTAACTCCAATACTCTCAGGTCGAGAATGAAAAAATTAAATATATCACGTCAATCAAGTGGTGGTTCATAATCTAAACACGACTTCATTTCTTAAATAAAATAACAAATTTCCGATACGATATTTCGTATTCTCGTGAAGTCTCGTATTTAAGAAAGAGATATTCATCCACATTATTCTCTCCTAAATAATTTTATTCTCACTTATTACCAGTGGATTATATGAAAGAATCCGGTCCATATTTTCTATTGGCACGCAATTCGTTTTGCGAATATTTCCTAACTACACAATTAATCCGCCTGCCCAAACTCCCGATTCTCTAAAAGATCTAAAATTAAGAACATGAATGAAAAACAATCAGTTCATTTTATGAAAATGTCCGGAGATATAGGCAGAGGCAAAGAAAAAGAATTCGAGCAAACAGTCCGGTTTGTTTTTAATCAGCTTCCCGATGAATGTATAGAACGAAGTCTTGCACAGGACATTTTTAACAAAGGACATTATTCTTTTTATTCCGTTTGGCATGATCAAAATTCTCTGTTTAGTTTTTTGAAATCAGAAGAGTTCCAGTTAATCCGGGGCGCCTTCGATTCCTTAGGCCATTTTGAAAATGTAATAAATGGCAAAGTCGTATAAATATTGAATGTGCCAAACAATGAGTAATAAAGTTGATTCAGGGAAGACATGCGATTCTTAATTCAGCTCAATTGAGTCATATAAAAAATCTAATGAAATGAAAATAAATATTAAAAGAAACATTTTTCTTCGAATGATCCTGATATGTTTAATTGCTATCCATAGCAAATCTTTTGCTCAGCTTACTTCCTATCAGATCAGCCCCTTGCAAACAGGCCATTATATTCCGGGATTTATCAATGTCCGGGACTACGCGGATCCTTCTCCTATCAGCGGCCTTATTGTAATAGATTATAACGATTATCAGTACGGTAATAAATTTTATGGAAAGGATGGCAATCAGGTCACAAAGATTACGGGACCTGGAAATACATCCATTGACCTGAATCCGGATGTGAATGGATATATTAATGCTCCCATGGTCTTGTGGGCGTCAAAGGGAAAAGTTTTGGGCGCTACTTATTTCGGCGGCCTAAGCCTTCCGATCGTTACGGTGAATGCTAACCTGGCCTACTCCAGGATTGGAATCATCGATTCTATTCATCACAGCGGAAACATCAGTGGTTCTGTGTCTGGCATTTCTGATCTGAGTGTGATGCCCATTTATCTGAGTTGGGGTCTTAAAAATCTTGACCTCACGGCCGGATGGATGGTTTACGCACCCACAGGCAAATATATCCTGGGAGGGAGCGATAATACCGGGCTGGGTTTCTGGAGCAATGTCATCCAGGGATTTGCCTATTGGTATCCGGAAAAAGTGAAGGGCCAGGCTTCAAAAGCACTGGCGATAATGATTGGCGGCAGCTTTGAACTCACAAGCAAGATTGTGAGCACAGATGTGAAACCGGGCAACCGGTTCTCACTGGATTATGGCATTAGCCAATACCTGTCCAATAACCTGGAAGTGGGTGTGTATGGAGGCAACAATTGGCAAATTTCGCAAGACAAGGGTAGTAATGTCTATTGGGATACCTCGGTAAAAGACAAACTGGGTGTAGTTGGTTTTCAGCTTGGATATTGGGTATGGGCAAATCGCTTAGAGGCTGTTGGAAAATATGGATGGAACTATTCGGCAGTACAGCGGTTCGAGCAAAGCATGTTCATGCTGAACCTGATTTTTGTCACCAATGCCCTGACGGGGAATTCACCAAAAAAAGCCAAGTCAGCCACTAAATGAACAAAAACGTATCTAACGGGTAAGGTTAACCGAATTACAGCACGAATATGAAAATTAAGCCCTCCTGTAAATGTCATCATTTTCAAACAATAAATTTTCATAACCATGAGTAAAATTTTCCGATCAACAATGCTAATCTTTTTGTCAGGTTTGCTGATCGTAGCCTTTTCAGCAAGGGCACAAGGCCAGGCAAAACCGAACGTTGTATTTATTCTTGCCGATAATGTAGGCTACGGGGATATGGGACCTTATGGCGGTGGCGAATTACGCGGCATGCCAACGCCGCGAACGGATCAACTCGCCAGTGAAGGCATAAGACTTACACAATTTCTTGTGGAGGCAGCCTGCACTCCTTCCCGCACCGCACTCATGACTGGGCAATATCCCATACGTAATGGATTGTCTCTTTGTGCTTTGCCTGGTGGACCGAATACGCTCTCTGCCAGCGCTTTTACAATGGGTGACTTATTCCATAATGCTGGCTATGCGACTGCCATTTTTGGTAAATGGCATCTTGGTGAAGCCCCACAGAGTTTGCCTGGCGCCCATGGCTTTGATGAGTACTACGGCATTCCACCGGGATCATCATGGGACGGCGCTGCTGACATCCCTCAAATCATGCAAACGCATAACGCTGGAAATGCCCCGGAGAGTTATTTGGTACAGAATAAAGGCCCTTGGATCATTCAACAGACAGGGAATGGACCACTCCAAAAGATCAAACCCTTTACACTGGAAGTGCGCGCTGAGATCGATAATGAATTAGTTGATCGATCCATCGAATTTATTAAAAAACAGACCGCAGCGGGCAAGCCCTTTTTTCTTTATTTACCATTCTCAATGGCCCACGCACCAAGTCTGCCATCTAAGGAGTTTGCCGGCAAATCACGTATAGGTCAGTATGGCGACAAGATTATGGAGGGCGATTACCACGTCGGGCAAATACTCGATCTGTTAAAGGAACTCAAGATTGAAAATAATACCATTGTCGTTTTTGCTTCAGACAACGGAGGCACAGGACACTATTTCAAGAACTGGGATGCATCAGGGCTAGGAGCGCCAGATATGGGCAACAATGGACCTTTTAGGGGAGACCTCGGAGAAGCAACAGAAGGATCGATCAGAACATTTGCATTCATCCGCTGGCCAGGCCACATAAAGCCGAACACTACATCTTATGCAATGTTCTCCATCATGGACTTCCTGCCAACCTTTGCGGCTATGATTGGGGCCAAGCTGCCGACAGATCGGCCATTCGATGGTGTGGATCAGACTGATGCTCTTACAGGCAAGAGTGAGACGGGGAACCGGGAGGCGTTACTCACATTCATAGGCCCTGACCTGGTAGCTGCCCGCTGGCACCAATGGCGCATTTATTTCAGAGATATGGCTCTTACAGGGAATACCGAATTGCTGGGAGGCTTCGCAATTAACAGCTCCACATTGTATTACCCAAAAATATACAACATTGAAATGGATCCACATGAAGAGCTGAACATGGTAAACTACTTGTGGGCAGCCGAACCTGCGTTTAGAGTGATACTGGCTTATGAGGAATCTCTCAAAAAATATCCAAATCCTCCCGCTACTAACCTGACAAATTTCAGAGGAAACTTTAGACAATGATTGTAAAAATGACTTCAAAAAATCAGACAATATTTGGCAAATGCAATATTTCAAAAACTAAAAATAAAATAATATGAATACGGAAAATGAAAAATCAAATTCAATGGGCCGGCGCGATATGCTAAAAAATGTTGGAGCCGCTGCACTGGGTATGACAGCAGGAGCTGTTCTACCAGGTCATGCACAGGCGGAAGGCTCAACCCAGTCAAACCAAGGCACAGAGGACCCAGTGAATCCATATGGCGGCGGACCCAGCACGGGCCTTCAATTCCCGCCATATTACAAGCCAACCCCGTCAGTTCACAGTCGAAATAACTATTTTCCGGGGAGTGAAATGCTTGGGCCGGATGAGATGCGAATCTCATTTGTAGGCAGTTGTCCCTATCCGCCACGGCGAGACCAGGCCGGTACATGCATTATGGTTGAACTCGGGAATGGGGACCATTTCTTTTTCGATTTCGGCCCGGGCTGTGTCAAGAACATCCTCGCGATGGGGATGGCCATGCCACATATCAACGACATCTTTATTTCCCACCTCCATGTTGACCATTATCACGACCTTTCCTATCTTCTTCCATTTTCTGCATGGTCCGGACGATGGAAGATGCCACTCCGGGTTACCGGGCCTTCGGGTCGTACTCCGGAACTCGGCACCAAAGGCATGGTAGCAGGCATGAAGCAAATGCTCAAATGGCACTTGGAAGCCTTTGATGCCTGCCCGATCGGGGATGGCTATGAAGTCGAAGTCAATGAATTTGACTGGAAAGACGAGAACGGCATTTGTTATGATAAGAATGGTGTAACGGTCCGCCACTGGCGAAGGTCACATGCAAAGGACGGTGCTTCAGCATACCGCCTGGACTGGAATGGTCTCTCATTTGTTTGGACTGGTGACGGCCGGCCGGACGAACTTACTGCTAAATACGCAAAGGGTGTCGATGTATTTGTTACCGAATGCCAGCCTGACTTGTCCCGCTTGAATCAATACAAATACGGATTGCCTCCGATACTATATAATTATACCGTGGATATACATCACACGCAAAACTATGCAGCCGGCTATCTCATGAAACAGGTAAACCCCCGCTGTGGCATGGTTACGCATATGGCATTTGACAATGACACACTCAACGAAACCAGTGCCGATATTCGTGCACATTGGGATGGACTGTTTCTTTATGGCGCCCCCGACGTGGTGGTGGTAAATGTAACCAAGGATGCTATCTGGCACCGGGAAGCTGCTTTGCCCGGATTCTCCGGCGCTTCCTTTCCAAACCCCACGCTGCTATTTGGCGATCCGTTGCCTGTGGCCACTGGCAAAGGCATCGTGCCGCAACCCCGCATCCCACGCGAACAACAGCAGGAACAAAAGACAAGAGATCTTGAGATTGATCCGCACAAATACTATCCTCCGACTGTCTATCGCAATCAGTTTACTAAACTAGACAACCCACAGGAGGTAGATCTTTTAGAATTGGCCAAAGTGATGGGAATTGATATCAGTAAATTCAAGAAATAGGTGCACAAGCCTGGTGTGCATACCGGGCTGCTTCATTTTTTTGAAAACCATTAAAAACAAATAAAATGGAAATCATAGAGGACAATGGCCAGAGCATTCCCATCACCATTTTGACGGGTTTTCTCGGAGCGGGAAAGACAACACTGCTGAATCGTATCCTGACCGGGAATCATGGTCTTCGTGTAGGGGTGCTCGTGAATGATTTTGGCTCAATCAACATCGATGCAGAACTCGTTGTGGGAGTAGATGGCAATATGATCAGCTTATCCAATGGCTGTGTGTGCTGCCAGATTCGGGATGACCTGGTTGAGTCTGTTACCAATTTGCTCACACGTAAAGACTCGGTTGAGTATATCCTGCTCGAGGCCAGCGGCGTCGCCGATCCCGCGGGAATATTTGTGACTTTCACCGATCCTGATTTAAGGGACAGGATCCGGCTGGATAGCGTCATTTGCGTTGTGGACGCGGACCAGTTCTTTGCTTATCCGGAATATCCCGCAGTGATGGATCTCAGGCTCAGGCAAATCGGCTTTGCAGATATGCTGATCCTTAATAAGATTGAGCTGGCCGGAGCCGGACAGGTAAGTAAGGTCAAAAGCTGGCTCGACGATCATTTCAACCGCCTTCGAATTGTAGAGACCAACTACTGTGAAGTCCCATACGAAATCCTACTGGGTGTTGGACATTTTGATCCTGCCAGATCAAGCGAGGAGCCCGAAAGCGCTGACCATATATGCTCTGAACCCAACTGCAACGGGCATCATCACGGTCACGATCACTCGAAAATATTCAGTACCTGGAGTTATGAGACAGACCAGCCCATAGAGTTAGAAGCCTTGCGCGATACAATGCGCAAGCTTCCGGGAACAGTTTTTCGGGCGAAAGGAGTGGTATATAATACTGAAGACAGGCAGCGACGGGCAGTACTGCAGG
>DATJWE010000021.1:0-2669 GCA_035501475.1 Puia sp.
TCTTCCCCGCTTTCCGGGAGCGCTGCTTGTTATTATTGGAATGATAATTGCCAGTTCTTCGCTTCATTGGGAGAGCAGCGGTGTTTCATTGATTGGTAAAGTTCCGGAAGGATTGCCACAGCTCAGCATTCCCCGGGTCAGGTGGTCAGAAATACTAAAATTATTTCCCGTTTCTTTTTCCTGCCTCATTGTTATTCTTGCGCAAAGTGCAGCTACTTCCCGTGCATACGCAGTCAGGTATCACGACAGTTTCAACGAAAACGCAGACCTGATCGGCCTTGCCCTGGCCAACCTGGCTGCTGGTTGCAGCAATGCATTTGTAGTGAACGGGAGTCCGACTAAAACTGCAATGGTTGATAATGCAGGAGGGAAAAGCCAGATTTCCCAATTGGCCACGGTCGCTGTTGTGCTGGCAGTATTGCTTTTTCTCACTAAACCCATCAGCTTTCTTCCCAATGTTGTACTTGCTGCTGTTGTTTTTCTGATAGGAGCAAAACTGATTGACCTCCACGGGTTGAAATTAATCTACAAAGCCAGGCCGCGGGAGTTTTATGTTGCAGTTGTGGCAATGCTTGCGGTGGTTATCCTGGGTGTAGAGCAGGGCATACTCCTGGCCATAGTGATATCGTTACTGCAGCATGTGCGCAAAAGCTACCTGCCGGCCACAGGCATCATCCGACATGACCCTTTGGAAAAATGGAGACTCGAAAAAGTTTCTCCGAATGCTTTTATTGAACCTGGCATTGTGATGTACTGGTTCGGAGCAGAATTGTTTTATGCCAATGCAAATCATTTTTCAGAAGAAATCCGTCGGATTGCCAAACAATCAAGTCCGGATCTTAAATGGCTGGTGATCGATACGGGAGCTCTTGGAAGTATCGATTACTCTGCCGGACTGACGATAAAGGAATTGAAGGCTGACCTTACGAGTATGAATATCGTCCTTGCCCTGACTCGTGTGAATGATGATCTCCGCCCAGACCTGGATCAACTGGGACTTACTGAACTTATCGGGAAAGAAAGAATCTTTTATACCAGGGGCGCTTCTCTGGAAGCCTACCATAAGGCCTTGAATGATGATAACAAACCCAATTCCTGAACATTGCTGGTTAATACAAATATCTCATCAACTTAATTGAATTCTGTTTTCCTGCATATAGCTGTAATGGATAAGCGCAGTTAGAACTTTTCGATCGGATTTGATAAATATTTACACATTTCGTCCCGCATCGTCTACCGAAGGGGGCGATGCATATTAGGACGAGACACATTGAAGACAGTCTTGCGGGACTCGGCAGGGGAAAAGTAAACCAGTATATGAGTAAGATGAATTGGAATTATCCATTCATCTTCTTTTTTACCATACTATATATCATCTCCAGGCTAAAATAATAGTCGATCTGAAACTTCATATCTCGCAACGGGTTTTGTTTCTTTATTTCTTCGATAGAAAGGTTGTGTTCGATTCCATACCTGACACGGCTTTCAACAGTCATCAGCATATCCCGGTAGGAAATGAGGTCTTTTTTTTGAGATATGGGCCCATGTCCAGGGATGATTTTAGTGGAATCGTTTACAGAACCGATCAGCATATCAATGGCATCGATCATTCCATAAATATTACCACCGCTGTTTTCATCAATAAAAGGAAATCCATACGTTACAAAGACATCACCAGTATGTATTACATTAGCATCCATGAATTCTATAAATGAATCTCCGTCAGTATGCGCATTCTTAACATGAAATATTTTTATCTGCTGAGTGGGCTCGTGCAGCGTCAGCGAATCGCTGAATGTAATCACAGGGAGGGCTTCAAATGGATAAGGTTGTTGAACCAGGTTGGTGACAGAAAGAATTTGTTTTTCTTCAAGGCGTTTGCGGATATTGTCGTGTGATATGATTATGGCCCCTTCTTTTCCGAATACTTTATTGCCATCAGAGTGATCGTAGTGAAAGTGCGTATTTAAAACATATTTTACCGGCTTATTGGTTATTGTCGCCAGCAGGGTTTTAACTTTTGGTGTCAGTTCAACCCATTGATCATCTACGAGGATTAATCCATCCGGGTTTTCATAAACTGCAATATTGCCGGCTTCCCCATTGCTTATAATCGCGTAAAGATGGTCTGAAAGTTTTATCAGTGTATCACTGACATTTGCAATTGTTTTCCTTTTTTCATCTATTCCGTTTTTTTGCTGGGCAAATAGAATTTTGTTATTGAAGAAAAAGAACATCAGGATGAATGAAAAGGGGGTCATCCTTCTTATTGCGTCTTTGATTTTTTTGGTCATAGCGCAGGGAGTTTAAGGGTTTTTATGAAATGTTTTTTTCTAAAGAGATTTTTAAGGTTTTCAAACTTTTCAAACTTATTCAAGCACTTGCACCAGAATGGGGAGAAGTCAACGAGTAACAAAATAAGTGAAATTTGGAGAAATCTGAACCGGCATGAGAAGGAAACCCTTTTCTTGTCCCGCATCGTCTCCTGAAAGGGGACGACGTGGCACTACATCAAAAAACAATTGATCCCATTTATATTGGTATTATGAAGCAATAAAAATGGACTTTGAAATTTTGCTAATTTTAGAATATAAAAACTAAATGAGATCCGATGAGGAAATTAATCTACGCCATCAACCTTACCATTGATGGCTGCTTTGACCATACCA
>DATJWE010000022.1:0-4015 GCA_035501475.1 Puia sp.
ATCCTATGGTTTACCTTTTCTTTTTACACTTTCCCAGATAGCTTTTCTTTTTTTGCTGGTTCTTGCTGTGTTGGATTATGTTATTTTATTCTCCAGAAAAAAACCAGTCAGTGTACTGCGCGAATTATCAGATCAATTCAGCAACAGCGATCAGAATAAAGTAGCTCTTTGGGTATCCAATCACTATCCCTTTGTGATTTCTACAAAAATTATTGATGAATTGCCTATTCAGTTTCAGAATCGGAATTTCTCACTTTATGCCACTCTCAAACCAGGTTCCCAGACAGTGCTTAATTATCAGTTAAGGCCAACCGAAAGAGGGGAATATCTGTTTCGGGATATCAATGTCTTTATCAAAAGCCCGATCGGTCTGGTCGTGCGGAGAAAAATCGTTCAGGCTGAAAAAATGGTCAAAGTGTTTCCTTCCTTTTTTGCCCTGAGGCAGTATGAATTGCTTGCTTATTCCAATCAACTGGCGGAAGCAGGAAACAAAAGAATACGGAAGATCGGTCATAGTCTTGAGTTTGAGCAGATCAAAGAATATGTGGGGGGAGATGATATCAGGAGCATCAACTGGAAAGCTACCGGCAGAAAGGGTGGTCAGCTGATGGTGAATAAATATACAGATGAAAAAAGTCAGCAGATATATTGCCTCATTGACAAAGGAAGAGTGATGAAAATGCCTTTCGAAGGACTTACGCTGCTGGATTATGCTATTAATGCCACGCTTATTTTGTCGAGAGTGGCACTGGTTAAGAGAGATAAGGCAGGCATTATCACTTTTGCAGAACAGATTGGTGATTTTTTGCCTGCTGATCATAAAGCAATACAGATGAATAATATCTTGGGAGTATTGTATAATCAGCAAACGAAATTTCTGGAAACAGATTTTGAGAAATTATATCCCCTGATCCGGACCCGCATTACACAAAGAAGCCTGATCGTCCTTTTTACCAATTTTGAATCTTTATCTGCATTGAAACGCCAGCTGCAATATATCCGGGGCATTGCAAGAAATCATTTATTGCTGATTGTATTCTTTGAAAATACCGAGCTGAGGGAGTTGACAAATGACAATATAAAAGATATTGAGAGATTGTACATCAAGACGATTGCAGAGAAACTGGTATATGAAAAAAGACTTATTGTGAAAGAACTGCAGCAGCATGGCATTGCGAGCATTCTTACTGCTCCCGGGCAACTGACCGTTAACGTGGTGAACAAGTATCTTGAAATCAAAGCCAGGCAGGCTATTTAGTGGAAACTGCGATTTCCCGCACACATCATGGAACAGAAGACCAAAAATATTTATGAAGAAGGACAGGTGTTGCTGATCAACAAACCTCTGCATTGGACTTCTGCCGATGTGACCCGCAAGCTCAGAAATCTGGCAAAGGCGAAGACTGGACATGCCGGCACGCTTGATCCGCTTGCTACGGGACTGCTTATTATCTGCACAGGGAAATTTACCAAAAGGATCAACGAATTTATGGCACAGGAAAAGGAGTACACGGGTTCATTTACATTGGGATCAACAACAACTACTTTTGATCTGGAAAGCCAGCCGGAAAATTTTAAAGATTTTTTTCAACTTACCAGGGAAGAGATCGGGATGGCCACCCGTCAATTTACCGGAACCATTATGCAAACTCCTCCCAGCCATTCCGCAGTAAAAAAAGCTGGTAAAAGAGCGTATGAACTGGCCCGTGAGGGGAAAGACCCGCGCCTGGAACCAAGGCAGATTTCTATCAGGGAATTTGAAATTACATCCATAGAATTGCCCACGGTTTATTTCCGGGTGGTATGTTCAACGGGTACCTATATACGAAGCCTGGCGAATGATATGGGAATAGCGCTCGGGTGTGGGGCCCACCTAAGCAGTTTGTGCCGGACACGAATAGGCTCTCTCACATTGGATCAATCCATGACAATGGAAGAAGCCGAAGCGGTGATCACGAAAAACCTTGTTGCGAACCAGAAATCTGAATGAATGCAGGCTTCAGAACGGATAGCCGATTCCCAATTGGAACTGGCCATCGGCCAGTCTCAGATTGTAAAACCATTTACCAGGGTTTTCTACGGCTTGCGGATCCCGCACTTTATAAGACCAATCCAGCCGGATGAGAAAGTAATTGAAGTCGAGGCGCAATCCCGTACCCAGGCCCACAGCAAATTCTTTATAGAACCTGTTTATCTGAAAATCGCTGCCTTGTGCCAGCGTAGTGGTATCAATGGGTTTCCGGCTCCAGATATTACCGATATCGGTGAACAGGGCACTTCTGAGTTTATAACCAAATATAGTTCCTATCAGAAAACGATATTCGATATTGCCTTCCAGTTTAATATCCCCGAAACGGTCAAGACCTGCATATTGAGGGGCGTTATAAAATTGCGATGAACCCAACCCCAATTGCCTGACCTGCCAGGCCCGCATGGTGTTAGGCCCGCCGGCAAAATAAGCTTTGTAAAATGGGAGCGTTTGTTCATAGCCGTTACCCAGACGGCCGTAGGCAATGCCGGCTCCTGCATAAGTATGTAGAGCCAATTGGGTTTTTCCAAAATCAATGTTGTGCGTGAATTCCACATCTCCTTTGATAAAGCGTAACAAATCGCCTTCGTCGAGTGACGTAATAAATCCAAGCACTGCACCGCTTTCTTCAGCAGTGACGCGAAAAACGTTTGTTTTATTGCCTTTTTGCCTTACGATGGTATAGGCACCCAACTGACCAATAACGAGCCCGGTTCTGAAAGCAAGATTCAGGGAAGGATTAGCTGCCAGGATCTTGTCCAGACTGTCTGACTTGTCCAATTTTGTATATTCCACATTGACGGGTTTCCACAAAATAGTTTTCGAGATATTGATGTTCTGATCGCCTGTCGACTTTTGCTTGGACCAGGTCCATTGATAACCCCAGGAGCCATTTATTGAACGGATCGTATAAAAAGTACTTCCATCATTTAATTTCCTGTCGGTGAAAGAGGCATTGGCATTCAGTAAGGTTTGCGCATTTTTCAGACGTCCTTCTCTTTTAATAGCGAATGGCGAAATCAGTTTCGGAAAAGCAATGGTATGTGACAAACTACCTGTGGTGGATTGGATGATCCGGGGCCCAAGTTCAATTCCGCCTCTCAGGTTTGTGATGGACTGTACAGATTGCTTAAATGAATTCCTGTTCTGCAATTCGAAATTCACACCAATACCGAAGAGATTGGTGGCCGTAACAATATCATTGGTATTCCGGCTTGCTTCGAGAGAGGTGGTCAGTTTTAGTTTTTTTGCGGGATACATTCGTATCGTTACATCCAGTAACGAATCTGATACATCTGAATTCTCAAAATCAATATTGTTGTATTGCCAGGCCTGCAACTGCCCGATCCTGTTGGATGTTCTGTAGTAGTTTTCCTGTTTGTACAGTCGTCCCGGTCGCAGGTAAATATTATTCACGATGAAGGGTAACCGAAATTTGTTCGAACGGGTGATCAGGGAAATGTTTCTAATTATTGTGGTATCCGTCTTCACAAAAGAAGTGTCTTCTGCAGAAGGCAGATCGGGATAAACGGTTACTTTCCCTATATAATATTTGGTCAGATGACTGGAATCCTGTATCGGTCTTTCTTTCACGATCACATTGATTGTAGGTTTTTCTCTTTTACTTTTTAATTTTTCAAGAAGGGCAGCCTGTTGAAAGGGATCGAGTGTCGGATCAATTAATGCAGCTATTACCGTATCGTGTTCCATATAGAGATCCTCCCTTGAAAACCTATAGTAGCCGTTATTACGGAATGTATCCACCAGCCGGCTGATTTCATTGGAAACGATTTGTTTGGAATAAGGATTTCCTTTCTGAAGCAGGGATTGGTTTTTTGACTTTAAAGCCAATGCCTGAAGCGCGGGTGTTTCCAGATCAAATCCAATGGAATCAAAAGCCAGCCTCTTGCCGGGAGTTACCAGGAAGCTGATTATTGCTCTGTGCTCGTCAGGATGTTCTTTTAATTTCTTATTCTTTCTTTTTTT
>DATJWE010000023.1:0-14834 GCA_035501475.1 Puia sp.
ATTTTATCCTCACTGCAAATTTTGAATTTTCAGGAGATACGAGCGGTACCAATGAACACCGGAAGATCGGGTGGATGATCAGGGAATCAACAGATGAATCCGCTGCAAGCTGGATTGCCTGCCGGCATATCAACGGACTTACCGTGCTTCAGTGGAGGCCATACAGAGGAATGTATATGCGTGATCCGGAAGAAGAGATTTTTGCGCCTAAACCGGGAGGGCAGATCATCCAGTTGGAGCGCATCGGAAAAACAATCACTATGCGCATCGCACATCCTGGCGAACCCCTGCAAGCTGTCGGCTCAACAGAAATAACTTATTCAGAAGATTCTGTTCTCGTAGGAATTTGTATCTGCTCACATGATCCAAATGCAATAGCCGAAGCCAGAGTCTGGAATGTCAGGATTGACAAACCTGTCTTTCATGAATTTTCTTCCAATCCGAATGCAAAAACTATGTCTGATGAAATGGATGTGTTGGGCAGCAGGTTGGAAATATTGAACGTATTCGATGGAACAAGAAAAGTTATCCATGAATCTGCCGGGAGGTTCGAAGCGCCCAACTGGATGCCTGATGGGAAAAAATTATTGTTCAATGAAAACGGATCGCTCTATACGATTCCCATTGAAGGCGGAACGCCTGAAAAATTCAATACCGGTTCCATCAACAGAAACAATAATGATCATGTGATTTCTTTTGATGGAAAAATGCTCGGTATTAGCAGTCACCGGCAGGGATTACCCGGAGGCGGATCAACAGTTTACATTCTGCCATTGACTGGTGGTGAACCGAAATTGCTGACTAACAGCACACCTTCTTATTTACATGGATGGAATCCTAATGGAAAAGAAGTTGTCATCGTGGCTCAAAGAAACGGAAGCAGAATTTACAATCTCTACAAAGTTTCCGTTGAAGATGGAAAAGAAATTCCGCTGACGAATAACAAATCAGGACATGTAGATGGACCGGAATATTCACCTGATGGCAAGTACATTTATTACAACGCAAATCCTACCGGAACCATGCAGATATGGAGGATGAAAGAAGATGGTTCAGGCAAAGAACAACTCACTTTTGATGCATACAACAATTGGTTCCCGCATATTTCGCCGGACGGAAAATGGATGGCATTTATTTCTTTTCTCCCTGATATCGATCCCAATGCGCATCCTTCTTACAAACGTGTGATGCTTCGAATGATGCCCTTGTCAGAAGCAGGAGCTCCTCGTGTCATTGCCTATTTGTTCGGCGGACAGGGAACAATCAATACTCCTTCCTGGTCGCCAGACAGTAAATACATTGCTTTTGTAAGCAATTCCATGAGAGCAGAAAAATAGGGCCGTTAGATTTATATCCCTGCTTGCAATAAGAAGTGATATTATTCGCAAAGACTTAATTCTTCGGTGCTTTTTGTACTGAACTGGATGAGATTGACCTTGCTTGCTGCATTATAATGTACAACAAGTGTCCCGTAAGCCATTTCAAAAGCATCCCAGCTTTGATCTTTTATTTTTGGATTGCCCAGCCACTTGAACAAACTGCTGCGACTTGCTCCCATCAGTGGAATACTAAGCTGGCCCTTAAATTTTTCACCAATCTCAATATAATCTCTTTGAGTGAAGAAAGAAATGTCACGATCCTTATAGAAAACCCCCGCGCCACATTTTGAAGAAGATCCTTCCTCCTCGGAACTTGTAAAACAAGGAAGGGCGTCTTTGATTTCACTGTTGGTAAAGTTGGGTTTGATATTGTTTACTTTACCATTCAGAATATCGACAACAAAAGTACCGCAATTTGGCTTGGCCTTAAGCTGACCCAGGGATGGGGCGGATAAGCCTAAAACAAAAAAGAGGAAAATCAGATTTTTCATAAGTAAACTTTTAATAAGAACAATTTGATTCCCTTTCTTTATACGCAAAATCCTTGCTAAAAGTGTGGATACGCTTAATTTTCTTAAAAAAAGGATTCTTCGCAGGCCGCTACGGAGGCTTTCCTGCCCTCAATTCAAGACAAAAAATAGTAACATTGTAAACGAACACGGGTGATTGTTGTATTCTTCCCCTTTTAACTGAAAAACATGATTTTTAAAACTCCGCCTCCATACTTACGGGAATCAATATGCGCTATTGTGATTTCGATGTCCTTTCTGGCAAATGGCCAGGACAATCCCCAACAAATCCCGCTTTGGCCGAATGGCGCTCCTGGTTATGAAAGCCGGCGGAACGAGCCTGAAGAAGCCAAAGATTATTGGGTGAAAAATATTCAGAATCCGTCAATCACAGTCTATCTTCCTCCTAAAGAAAAAGCAACGGGAGCAGCTGTTGTCATTTGTCCGGGTGGAGGCCATCGCCTGCTTGTGTATAATGCCGAAGGCCGTGATCCTGCTGTTTTTCTGAATAGTCTCGGTGTGGCCGCATTTGTACTCAAATACAGGCTGGCCCGGGAAGAAAATTCACCCTATTCCCTGGAGAAGGAAGTACGACAAGATGCTTATCGGGCTATGCGGCTCGTTCGTAGCAAAGCGAAAGAATGGAATATTGATACCAGCCGCATCGGGCTCATGGGATTCTCTGCAGGAGGTGAGGTTGTAGGACTGGTTGTGTACGATTCCTCCAGAGCAGATCAGCATGCGCCTGATCCGATTGACCGGCTCAATGGCAAACCAAATTTCCAAATCCTGATTTATCCCGGCCCCTATGGAATTCCGGATGTCATTCCTTCCAATGCACCACCGGCATTTTTGCTTGTGGCGAATGATGATGCCTGCTGTTCTGCGCCCACACTCAAATTATTACAGGGATATCGCAATGCCAAAATTCCGGTAGAAGCGCATTTCTATACCCAGGGAAACCATGGCTTCAATATGGGCTATCGATCCAAATTGAATTCCATTAAAACCTGGCCCCAGCGATTAGCCGACTGGCTTGGAGATAATAATATTCTTGTTCCGGCAAAGCAGATCAGTAGTCAATAAGTCATTAGTCATTAGGCACTGGTCATTAAGTTGCTGATTATCAATGCTGTAATACAATTAGGAAATCATTAAGAAACTTTAGGCCCTTACGTCAGTCTTTAATATGTACTGTTTATGCAGTATAATATTATTAACGAAAAAACAACAAAATGAAAACGCTATTCACTTTCTTAATGGTCATCCTGGTCGCTATAACAGGCATCGTTAGCTGCAGATTATTTATGCATTTGCATTATGATTCTTCTGCCCTGCTTACGCTGACTTCTGTTCTGTCGATCGTAATATGCGTGAATGTATTGAGTAATAAAAAGATCGTTTTAAGTTAAACTTCATGGTTCATTACCGATACCTCCTGCATAAAAAATAAGCAACAGGGATTTTTTATTATCCTGTTGCTTTTTTCGTTTCAGAACGTTTCAGTGTTATAAAAGACCCAGACTAATCCAATGTAATCGGTATGGTCACGAGTTGTGGATTTTTATTATCGTATTGTGAATTGAATAACCAGTTGTACAAGTGAGTGGTCCCGCTCAAAATCCAGTTTGAAGTTGCCCGCCTGGCCACATTTTCATAATAATCACCATTCTGAACTTTCATTTTGATAGCCACGGTATCTTTACTCTTTACTTTTTGTTTGATCTCTTCAGAAAGACCAGCGATATTGCTCATTTCGCCGGAATCCGCTACTATAGAGGCTTTGCCGTGAACCTTCATATAAAAACCTTTCCCTTTTCTGAAAAAATCCAGCTTGGCAGGAAATTCTTTTTCAAATGCATCTATACGTTGCGAAGGTTTCGGAATCAGGAACCAGATTTGTCCTGCGTCATCCACCTCAGCACCCGAAATCACATGGGTTGGCATTTTTAATACAGTATTGCTTTCGGTAACAAATAAAGCACTTTGCAATTCCTGTATTTTTTGCTGAAGAAATTTGATTGGCAGGTGTGACATCATAACTTTTAAGTTTAGTCCCTAAAGAACACAACCGTTGTACCAAAAAAGGCAACAATGATTATAAAGGAATTAGAAATTAAGCGCTATATATTTTGTTCCGGATATGGGATGATTTTTCCCAAAAAATTTCCTGCAAAATTTAGTACGAAAAAGTTTGAAGTATGCCGAATTTGATTATATAAGAGTGGACAATTAAGTTCTGTGATTTTACCACAATAGGCACATAGAATAAACCAGCGCAGAAAACTATGTGTATTCTATGATATTATGTGCCTATTGTGGTAAACTTATCCAATGTGCAGGCAATTAAAAATATTCGGTTGACCAACATATTGCACTTACGGCGCAATATTAGTTTTCGCATCTTTTTTCGACCGGCATCGAGCCCCTCCGGGCTTTTCAAATTTTATTTTCTTAATTCTGCATAAAAAAAATTGCCACAGTTCGAGCTGCGGCAATTTTCAATTGAAAATAATTACCATTTATTCTTTTACCAGTTTAACTGTTTTGTCATAGGTACTGCCCTGGATATGCAGTATGTAAAATCCTGCAGCTACCTGCGGATTCAGGTTGATCAGGTTATCTCCCGTCTGAATATTCGATGACTGGCGGAGATAAACCTTTCCAAGCATATCCGTTACTGTAAATGTGACATTTTCGGTCATACCGGTATTCAATTTCAACCTGATCATATCAGTAAACGGATTGTTATAGATCACGAGAGATTCGGTTGATGCGCCTGTATTTACAGATACGACTTTACTGTAAGCAAATTTTCCGTCGAGATCAACCATCTTCAGCCGATAATAATTGATCGAGCTCATTGGATGTGCATCTGTAAATGTGTAATTGCTGGCCACTGAAGAGTTCCCTTTTGCAGCTACAGTTCCGATCGATTGCCAGTTACCGCCGTCCACACTCCGCTGCACATCAAAATAAGATGAGTTTTCTTCCTGAGATGTTGTCCACAATAATTCGTTCGTACCATCGCTGTTTTTCGAAGCAATAAACTGTACAAGTACCATGGGCAGGATAGAAGTCACCTGGAAATCCCAGCTGCCAAGAGTAGCATCGAAGGCGTTAATGGCAGGGCCCCATACGAATCCGGGCCCACAGGGGGGTGCGGCCCCACAATTGATTGAGTACTGGCAAATAAAAGTTGTCATATTACATGGCCCCGCATTTGTGGCGGCACCGTATCCTATCGGACTTATTAGGTAGTCATAAGAAGCGGGCATATGTCCTCCGGTATAAAATGCAGCAGAGTCAGTAATATAAAATATCCCTGCATCAAAATTCGGATCAGTCCCCAAAGGCCCGGAGGGTATATTAGCCCCTGAATTGCTTGCGTCAATGACTGTGTTGTTATTGGCGAGCCTTACAGTAGAGTTAACAAGATCAACTTCATCATTTACAGTCAGTGTGGCATTATGCGTAGCATCATTCCCAAGAATTACCGTTGATGAAAATACCCTGGCATAGGTATCAACTTCCAACGATGAGGTCCCTGAGATGATGAGTATCGAGTTGCCGTCAAGTATCGGATTCACAGTTGTAGCATCCATGAGCACCGGTCCATTAATGGTGATGCAGCACTGGGTGCAATGAGCTGGTGGTATCACATTACCCACCCAGGTACCTGCAACCGACATCAGGCCGCCAAGAGGAACAGTAGCGTAAGTTCCACCACCACAGGTTTGCGCCTGAACAAGTCTACTATTTAGTAAAAAAATCAAGGATACAGAAAGTGCTAAGTAAAATTTTTTCATACAAAAAAATTAAATGATCATCTCTCCAATCAGGTCAATCGGATCTGATAAAATGAAAATAATGCTTAGTTCTGAAAGGCAGGACCTGTTTTGGTAAATTAAAACAGCGTGGCTTTAAGCGGATGGGATTTTCAAAGCAATGTTACGATAAAACTCGATTGCAAGTTGCCCGTTTTCGGGATGTTTACAAACTGTGTAAAACTTCTTTCAAATTTATATAAGTAGGTAGAAAAAAAATCATTAGTGGATAAAAATTTTTGTACACAGATTACACAAATTTTTGCGAATTTGACATGGGGATTTTACGAATCTATTCGCAGATTTCACGAATGTGATATGATTTGGGTTGAACAAAGGCGCGTATTCCCTGGTAAGAAAGAGTAGTCCCCAGGCCCGAATGTTTCCTGCCCGACCAGGGTAATGCAGCGCTCACCCGGTCGCAGCAATTCCAATACACAGTCCCCGTATTTATCCGCTTCATCAGGGATTCTGCACGATCGTAATTTTTCGAATATACTGCTGCCGTTAGACCATATTCGGTATCCGACATCAGCGCAATGGCCTCTTCGTCGTCTTCGACCGGCTGAATTCCAACTATGGGGCCGAAAGATTCTTCTTTCATCAGTTTCATTTCATGGTTGACATTTACCAGCACTGTCGGTTCAATAAAAAATCCCCTGCGATCAGGTTTTTTCCCGCCTGACAATACAATCGCACCTTTACTAGTGGCGTCGCTGATCTGGTCAAGTAAGAATTTTACCTGCTCCTTTCTCGTCAGCGGGCCAATTTCTGTTGATTGGTCTGCCGGATCTCCCAATCGCAGTTGTTTTAACTGCTTTACATATGAGGCGATAAATTCATCATATATTTTTTTGTGCACGTAAATTCTTTCTACTGCGCAGCAGCTCTGCCCGTTGTTATACACCACTCCTTCCAATGCAGTTGCAGCTGCTTTATCAATATCATCGATATCGTCCATCACATACAAGGGGTCCTTGCCGCCCAGTTCCAACTGGAATGGAACCAGCTTCGATGCAATTTTTTCGGCGATATGGCGCCCGGTTTTATAACTGCCTGTAAAAAAATATCCATCCAACGGGAGTTGCAGCAGGTATTCACCAGCGGCTGCTTTTCCAATTATCAATTGAAAACAATTTTCCGGAATACCGGATTCATAAAGCAATCTTGCGATATGCATTCCTGTTAGCGTTGCATATTCTGAAGGTTTATACAATACAGCATTACCGCCGATCAGTGCGGGAATAATGACATTCATTCCAACCAGGTAAGGATAGTTCCAGGCAGAGATATTGGCGATTACGCCCAAAGGTTCATATTCGATTTTTTCTTTTGTTGCCCCTGCAGTATTGATCCATTCTTCAGCCAGCCATTTTGCTGAATTGCGAATAAAAAATTCTACACGGCTTCTTGCTCCATTGAGCTCATTGTATGATTGTTTAAGCGGTTTACCCATCTCACTGGTGAGCGTTTTTGCGAGCTCATCTTTCTCTTCATCCAGCAATGTATGGAAGCGTGAAATGCACTGGATTCTTTTGTCAACTGGCAAAGCTCCCCATGCAGGTTGATTTTTCTTCAACCTGTCGAATTTTTCTTTTACTGACTGCCAGTCATCTTCGGCAATCTTAGTAATCAGTTCCTCAGTCGCCGGATTAATAATATCCATCTTTATTTGTCCGTTTTTTTGATCTCATCAATAAACCTGTCCCTGATCTTTTTTGATAAGGGAGAATTTTCCAATTGAAACCGGGACATTCGTTCGGGATGCCATTGCACGCCAAGGAGGAAGGGTTTATTCGATTTGTCCTGCCATTCTATTCCTTCCACTGTACCATCGTCTGACCGGCAATTAATTTTCAACCCCCTGCCCAGTTTGTTCACTGCCTGGTGATGTGCGCTGTTTACTACGCTTCGCTCCACACCAGCTATTTCACGGATGATGGTTGCGGGCTCGATATTCACTCCATGTGCTTTATCATTTTTAATCTGCGGATGTACCGGGCTTTTTTCTGCACAGTGAATCCTGTTCAAGGCGAAACCCAGGTTTTGCTTTAGATTTCCGCCCAATATGCAATTCACCAACTGAAGCCCCCTGCAAATAGCCAGCACAGGAATCTCTTTTTGCTGGGTTGACTCAAAAACCGAGATTTCAAATTCGTCGCGCTTTTCATCAAAATGTGCCGGATGGCCGACATAATCTTTTTTCTTACTTCCATAATACCTGGGATGAACATCCGTACCCCCCGTAAATAAAACTCCATCGCAGGAATTAATATCATTATTGAGATGATAAGCCAGTTGAATAACATGAACACCGGGTTGATCAGCAAACCATTCTTTATAATTCTGAAACTTGGAGCAGTCGGTGATGCCGATATTAATATTTTGCATACTGATCAATTATAATGCTTCGAGGTATAGTCTTCTGAAATCTTCACGAGTCACCGGTTTGGGATTATTGGGATGGCAAAAATCGTTGAATGCAAGATCAGACAATGTTTCAATATGTTTATGTCGTACACCAATCGCATTGAGTTTTACAGGCAGCCCGATCTCCTGATTCAGTTTGAATAAATGATCCACCACAGCTTCCCCGGTTTCATTTTCCAATTCCATGGCCTGCGCCATTTTTTTAAATTTCGATTCAAGACCGCTGAAATTAAACCGCATTCCATAAGGCAAATTTATGGCATTGGCCAGCCCATGATGTGTGTCAAGCAGGGTCGACAGCGGATGCGCGAGCGAATGAACGACACCCAAACCTTTTTGAAATGCTACAGCACCCATAAGCGAAGCAATCATCATTTTGCTTCTTGATTCCAGATCCGGCTTATTTACGGCATCGCTGAGCGACTCCTTGATTAAGGCAATCCCTTCCAGCGCTACGCCTTCACAAAGCGGATGAAACTCTTTCGCTATATATGCTTCCATATTATGCGTAAGCGCATCCATTCCTGTAGCGGCAGTAATGAACGGGGGCAATTCCATGGTGAGCTGAGGGTCCGCAAAAACAATTTTTGCGATCAGCCTTGGTGAAAACAAGATTCTTTTTTTATGCGTTTCATCTTCCGCAATAATTGCACTGCGGCCCACTTCACTGCCTGTTCCGCTGGTGGTGGGAACTGTAATAAACCAGGGAATTTCTTCTGTCACGTATTTATCTCCGCCAATGAGGTCGTCGTAGTCAAACAAATCGCGATGATGATTGACGTGCAGGGCAATTGCCCGGGCCACATCCATTGCTGCCCCTCCGCCGATTCCGATTACGGAATCCCTTCCGTTAGCTTGATAAACCTCTCCTCCTTTTAACACATCCGACTTGACGGGATTTTTATGTATGTCTGAAAAAGTTTCGGTTGAAATTGATTTGGCATGAAGGCTTTTTGTGATCTTTTTAAAAAAATCCAGTCCTGCTACAGTAGGATCGGTAACAATCAGCGGTCTGGCAAGACCGTTAGTAACCAGGTACCCCGGCAATTCTTTTATCGCATCAGCCCCAAATCTTATAATTGTAGGAAAATTGTATTGGCGAATCGTATTGAAATCTGTCATACTTTTTTAAATAATTTCAAAATATCTTTTCAGTTCCCAGTCTGTAACCACTTTTGAAAATTGTCTCCACTCCCATTCGCGGGTTCCTGTAAAATGTTCTACAAAAATTTCTCCGAACAGTTGTTTAGCGATATCGGACTGCTTCATGGCCTGGCATGACTCCCAAAGATTTTTGGGGAGTATGCCATTTTTCTTGTCCGCATAACCATTACCGGTGGTTGGTGGAATGGTCAGTTCCAGCCGGTGTTCAATTCCATACAGGCCGGAAGCCAGGCAGGCAGCCATGGCCAGGTAAGGATTGGCATCAGATCCGACGACTCTTGTCTCCAGTCTTGTGGAATGAGCGCTGCCAGGCAATGCCCTTAATGCAGTTGTCCGGTTATCAATTCCCCAGGTAATGGTTGTTGGCGCCCAGGCTCCTTCGACCAATCGTTTATAACTGTTAACCGTAGGTGCATACATGGGAAGTACATGCGGCAGGCAGAATAATTGCCCGGCTATATAATTCTCCATCAAAGCGCTGATCCCTGTTGCATTTTTCTTATCAAAAAATAAATTCTGTTTGCCGACTTTGGACCAGAGGCTTTGATGCACATGGCCGCTGCAGCCGGGAAGATACTCGGTGCATTTTGCCATGAATGTGGCCAGTATTCCGTGCCGGTGAGCGATTTCTTTCACACTGCTTTTGAAAAGCAGGGCCCTGTCGGCAGCTTCGAGCACATCTGAATAAAGAATGGCTGCTTCATAAACTCCCGGTCCGGTTTCGGTATGAATGCCTTCAAGAGGCACATTGAATTTTCTTAACAAATCAAAAAGGTCGTGAAAGTAGGCGCTCTGTTGGGAAGCTCTCAGTATAGAATAACCGAACATCCCGTTAGTCATGGGCCTGAGTTCCCTGAAGCGGGATTCATTCAGCGCCTCCTGGTCATGAATAAAATTGAACCATTCAAATTCCTGGGAGAATGTCGGAAGAAATCCCATCTGGTTTGCCCGATGGGCAATCTTCTTCAATAAGGACCTGGGACAAACAGGCAGGTCATTTTTTTCTGCATCACGAAAATCCGCCAGAAAAAAAGGAAGGCTGTTTTCCCAGGGCACTTGTCGAAAGGTTTGCATATCGATTACCGCCAATGCATCAGGATAGCCGGTATGCCATCCCGTGATTTTTGCATTGTCATAAGCCATATCTCCTGCATCCCATCCAAATACCACGTCACAAAAGCCAAATCCTTTTTCAGCAATGGACCTGAATTTTTCAAAACTGATTACTTTCCCGCGCAGAATACCATCAATATCCGCTACAGCCAGCTTCACCTTCTCTGTATTCTGCTCAGTAAGTAATTGAAGGATATCCGAAACAGATTGCTTGTTTTTCATCATCGGTCTTTTTGCCGGGAAATGAAGCCAAATATAGGTAAGATATTTTACCGGCATATCGCCCCTGCCGTGATTAAGTCCCTAGGGGACTTTTATGGATGGACATCAAAAAACAACCAGCATCAACTAATTGCCTCATGCAAATCAATCTTGCAATTGATGATAAACTGATCTGTTTTGATCATTGCTTTCATTTCATGACTATGAGGATACAAAAGATTGAGGCGTTTGCCGATATTCTGAAGAAAAACATTGCTGCCATTTCCTAGCGTAGATGTATCTACGGGCTTGCTCCAGGCCACAGTGATATATAACTGGCCTTCTGCCATGCGGATTTCAAGATTGATGAATTTATTTGGCAAATCGAGCTGGGATAACTGGCGAAAACTGTTTTCAACAAGAGACAAAATGATGAAAGGGGCAATGCGTTCGCCGCCCATATTGCCAATAATATTGACATTTACTTTGAGCTTGTCGTTCCCTTCTTTTTCAAGCTCTACGTATTCTTCGAGCAACTTTAATTCTTTCTGAAGATTTACTTTTCTCTGGTTATTATCGTAGATCACATAAAGGAGTAGCCCTTTTATCTTCCTGATCATCCCCGGAATCACAGAAGGTTTTTTATGAAGAAGAAGTTCGACTCTGTCTAAGGCATTGATCAAAAAAACAGGTTTCATTTCTCCATTCAAAAGGGCCGGTTCAATTTTTTTTCTTTCGCTTTTAATGAGATCAAGTTCCTGCTGTTTGATGTACCACATTTTGCCGAGTTTAATAGCTGCAGTCATACAGCCTTCCATATTGATCTGGCTGAAAAGATAAAAGAAGTCCCAGATGAAACTGGTTGAATGCATTTTGGGATACATTCCATGTGCTGCATAGATAGCCGGAGTGATATAATTCGTGTAAAACCTGAAACAGATCACAAACAATACGCTAAATAGCAGCCACCAGAAAACCATGCTGATATATTTGCCCTTATAAAGATACCGTGGTATCAAAAAATAAATTATGGAATAACAAAAAGCCATATCCATCGGCATTGATAAGGTTTCCACAATAAGAGATGAAAAAAAAGCTTTTGAAAATGGATATTTCGTAAAAGAAATGGTGACGAATATGGTATAGTATAATATCCAGCTTGTCCAGAACAAAATATGCCTGGCAATACGATACCGCGGATTGTTTGAAAATACTAAAGGGTAAATATTCATAATGCAGTCATCTAAGAAAAATTTTCAAAAGGTACACTTATAATAAAGATCCCCATAGCACATAACAAAATTAATACATGATTTACAAGCAAACCAATACGGTCTTACAACATAGGAAGGTTATTACAGGCAAAAAAAAGCAGGTAGTAGAAACCACCTGCGAGTCACATGAGAAAACTTCTAAAGGCAACCTTTGCTTGAATCCGGAGAGGTTACCCACTAGAGTTGTTGTTTCTCCGGAACAAATTCTTAGGCGTTATACGGGCAATCTATAAATTATTCTTCCCGATCTCTTGTTAAAACTGACTCAACAGGGATAATAACAACCCGAAGTCCATTTTTTTGTGCCTATTCCATTAAGCGTAGGTAAAACACGAATTACTGTTATCAGATCTGCTGAGCGGGTAATATTTTACTTAAAAAGCGGCTTTATTATACCAAAATTCCGCTGAAATCTTACAAATCCGAACTGAAGCACATGATAATTTTCAAAATTAATAATTGCTTCACTTTCCAATTATCCTTCTTCAGTCGTCAATTATCCTACTTAAGGAATTTATGAAGATATCTGTAACAGCAATTAAGCAACTTAGCTTGTCATGGTGCTTAGGCGTGCGTCCGAATGATTCTGCAATGACGAGCGATTGGTGTGCATGTCTGAAACGAAAAAAATATTTAACAGAAATATAAGCTAACTGTCACATGGGTCATTGCATCAAACAAATTTTTAAAAATCAAAACCTGCACATGCGAAATTTACTTTTTCTATTAGCGATGTTTATTACCTGTTGTGCCACTGCTCAGTCGCAACCTATCACAGGTAGAATTACAAACACTAAGGGCGAACCGGTTTCCTTTGCAACTGTGAGGGTCAAAGGAACAAAAACCTCTGTTGCCGCAGATGTTGACGGCATGTTCAAAATAAATGCATCCCGGGGCCAGACTCTGGTTATCTCTGCTACCAATTATGCAAGCAATGAAGTACTGGTCAATGCCGACAATCTTACCATTACCATGAATATCCAGCAGGGTGCGCTGACAGAAGTCGTGGTCACTGCGCTGGGACAATCTCAAAGCAAAGCAAAAACAGGATATGCGACCAGCACATTCAATACAGCGGTCATTAACAGAAACGCACCGGTTGGTGTGCTTGATGGGTTGGCTGGAAAAGTTGCCGGCGCAGATATTTCCAGCCTCGGCGGACCCGGGTCATCAACCAAAGTAGTGCTGAGAGGCTATGGCGCTATTGCAGGTGCGAATAACCAACCATTGTACGTTGTTGATGGCGTACCTGTGAGTGACGGTCAGTTTCAAAATAATGGCAGCGGTATCGATGGCGCTGATTTCGGCAACGGAATCAACAATATCAATCCAAATGATATTGAAAGTGTCACCATTCTGAAAGGCACTGCGGCCTCCTCGCTGTATGGAGGACTTGCTAAAAACGGGGCTGTGATGATTACCACCAAACGGGGAAGAGCAGGCAAATTAAAAATCGAATACAGCGGTTCAGCAAACTTCAGCAAGGTTGGAAAGTTGCCAGACTATCAGAATGAATTCGGTCAGGGATGGGCGGGAGTATTTGTATTGGATGAAAACGGAAGCTGGGGCCCGAAGCTCGATGGTAAAGAAAGATTATGGGGATCCATTGTAGATAATTCACAACTCCTCAAACCTTTTTCTTATATCAACAACAATCTCCGCAATTTTTACACGACCGGAACCGAATTCAATAATACCCTTGCACTTTCGGGCGGCAGTGATATAACCAGGTTTTATTTTTCATATGGAAATGTGATAAGTAATGGTGTCATCCCTACAAAATCGGACTACCTGGCACGCAACACTTTTTCTTTAAGGACAAACAGTACGTTTGACAAGTTTGCTGTCAATACATCCATCAATTACATAAATCAAAGATTGAATGTCCCTAATACAGGACAGAACACTTCCAGCGGTGGCGGTGTATTCCAGTCTCTGTTGCAAATCCCTGTGGATATCCCCATTTCAGATTTTGCAGATTATAAAAACAAATTCTTCAACATAGATAATTACTTCACTCCTTATGCTGAAAATCCCTATTTCGGATTGCATGAAAATGGTAACCAGCAAAACCTGGATAGAATTTTCGGCAACTTCGATTTGAATTATAAATTCACTTCTTATCTCAGCGCGGAATTCAGACTGGGGGGAGATTTTACCAATGCCCGAACTTTTGCCTGGAAACAGAAAGCATCTGCCACTCCCGGCAGTTGGAATGCCGGAGCGAATCCCGAAGGAGCATCCAAGACTCCTGATGTGGGTGGAGTGACACAGGGATCGGATTATTTTGCGATCATCAATGGCGACTTCATTGTCAAATTTAACAAAAGCCTGAGCAATGATTTTGCTCTGGAAGCACTCGCCGGAGCTAATTATTTCCAGCAGGATCAAAGATCAGAAGCCACGAGCATTACCAATTTAAGTGTTGCGGGATTCTACAATCTTTCCAATTCAACTGCTCCTGCTGTGCCCGTAGACAATTCTTTTCACAGAAGGAGAATGGGAGTGTATGGACAAGCCACTTTATCATTCAAAGATCAGTTGTATTTGACAGGGAATATCAGGAATGACTGGTCATCTACCTTACCCATCAACAACAATTCCATCTTCTATCCAGGCGCTAATCTTTCCTGGATCGCTTCACAGGATTTTAATTCGAGAAATATTATCTCATTCCTGAAATTCAGGGCCGCATATGGTCGCACGGGTTCTGACCCAGCTCCATACCAGGTATATCCACAATTGGGATCAGGCAATGTAGGTTTAGGTTTTGGTACGCTCACCTTTCCATTTAACGGCGTAAGCGGATTCGGTATTTCCAACACAATCGGGAATACGAACCTGCAACCCATATTCACTGACGAATTTGAATTCGGAACTGAAGTCAGATTATTCAAAGACAGGATCGGAATCGATGCTACATATTATGACAAAAAA
>DATJWE010000024.1:0-8964 GCA_035501475.1 Puia sp.
ATTTTTGTCAGAGGAATTGATGGCAACGTTTTACTGTTAAATGAACCCGTCAATTTTAAAAATCTAAGTAAATTCAAAAAAATAGAACGATTCTTATTGCGTCGTTAAATAATTTAGTCGTTGAAGGATCAGACGGAAGGGGTAACCAAAATATTGAAAGTGATTAAGGAAAAATTTCCTCATCGCGAAAATCGGATTGAACAGCTTTACCAGGAAGATGAAAACTTCCAAATGCTTTGCCGGGATTATCTTACCTGCCTGGAAGCAATGAATAAATACAGGCATATATCCAATGAACAAAGAGAAAACCTGAGAGAATACAAAAGTATAATCTCGGAACTTGAAAGATAATTATCCGAATTCCTAAGCCTGTAAATCTGCCTGGTTTCTTCGCATATCTGAGATCGTTACTCCCTGAATAGATCTCCATTCATTCCATCCTCTATTTTCTGTTCTATTTCTGAGGTTTTTGGTCATGTAATTTGTTTTTACTACCTTGAATAAGAACGAGTCCTTTACCTCCCGCAAAACGTACACTGGTTATATCTCTGGTTATTATGCTGCTATTCCCTATGCCAAGCATATAACAAATCAACTTGAATGGAATCCTTTTATTTAAGCATCGCGCTGGTGACTGCAGGCGTTGCCTTGCTTTCCGGGTCGATCAATTTTTTTGCAGGACTTTACAAAGAAAGAGAAAAGACTGACTTTATTTTTGGAGTACTTTCTCTTTCGGCCTTCGTTTTTCTTATCCTTCCTCCGACCGGCTTTATCTTAAGAGATCAGCCTCCATATTCTGTTGCACTCGACATCAAGCGGATATTTATCTGGGTTTATTATGCTTTGCTTCCCTGGTTTATTGAATACTACAGCGGATATAAAAAAAGGTTTTTTAATTATTCTGTTATTTTTCTTCTTGCCTTCAGTTATGTTGTCATGTTGTTCACGGAACATGACAGAACGATTTGGTATTACTGTACGCGATTGGCGCTGGGACTGATTTTGGTACAGGGTATTGCGGGAGCCGTAAAACAAATCAAAAATAACCATCGAAAAGAGGGGATGTGGCTTTTAACAGCCATGATCATTTATGGAATTCTTTTGACTGTTTCTACCTGGAATCAGCTCGCGAATACCAATCTTAAAACGCTGATGGGGATCCGGGCCTATTTTTCATTACATCTTAACCTGATTGCCTTTATTATCATTATGAGTATCCGGCTAAAGGTTAATACCATGGAAAAATACAGGCTTGAAAAAATGTTACACTGGCGGGACACGAGCTGGAATCTTTTAATTCAAAACATGGAGCTCATGGTTGTTGAGTTGGATAAGTATGGAAGGATTTCTTATCTGAATCCTTATGCTGTAAAGAAACTGGGATATCATCATGAGCGCGAGTTGAAGGACAAAAACTGGTTTGATTTTTTTGCACTGAAGGAGGAGAGGGACGCACTAAAAACACTTTATAATGAAGCAGTCGAAGAGGGGAAGTTATTGTCTGATTTAACCTACGATATCAGGTCAAAGGAGGATAAGAAACTTATCATCCGATGGACCAACGTGTTTTTGATGAATCCCGACGATTCAGTAAGAGGAATCATGAGCATCGGAATGGACAATACAGAACAAACCAAAGCTTTTGAGCAAATACAAAAGCTGAAGAGTGAATTGGAAAAGGAAAATCTGTTGCTTAAAGGAGAGAAAAGCGATGACATGTTGAAACATGGAATCGTAGGACATAGTGATGCTATCCTGTATGCGATTCAAAAATCCAAACAGGTTGCAGCTACCAATGCCGGCGTGTTGCTGCTCGGAGAAACCGGAACGGGAAAGGAATTGTTTGCAGACCTGATTCACCGAAGCAGCTACCGTTTCAATAAGCCATTGGTAAAAGTGAATTGCACTTCGCTTCCTGCCGAACTGATCGAAAGCGAATTGTTCGGACATGAGAAAGGATCATTTACCGGTGCATTTACTTCGCGCAAGGGTAAATTTGAAATGGCCGAGGGAGGAACGATTTTCCTGGACGAGATCGGAGAATTACCTCTTTCTCTTCAACCCAAATTGTTGAGGGTATTGCAAAACGGGGAATTTGAAAAAATAGGCGGACAAAAGCCGTTCAAAGTGGATGTAAGAATCATTGCAGCTACGAACAGAAATCTTCAGGCCGAGGTGAAGGCTGGAAAGTTCCGGGAAGATCTCTTCTACCGGTTGAATGTATTTCCAATTTCTATTCCGCCTCTGCGAAAAAGAAAAGGAGATATTCCTTTGCTGGTATCTCATTTTGTCAAAAAATTCGCTGATGACCAGGGTAAATCCATCACCGAAATTTCTAAAGCGGACCTGGTGCATTTTTCAGAGTATTCGTGGCCCGGAAATATCCGGGAGCTTATCAATCTGATTGAAAGATCAGTCATTCAAAGCAGAGGACCGGTATTGCATATCGATTGGCAGAAAGAGGAAACGGTTCCAGACATTTTGTTGAGTGAGCAAATGTCAATGGAAGAAGTAGAAAGGGCACATATCCTGAAAGTCCTGGAAGACTGTCGCTGGAAGATCAATGGGGATGATGGGGCTGCCAACAGACTCGGGTTGAATCCCAGCACTCTTCGATCCAGGTTAAAAAAACTGCAAATCGAAAGAGGCGGGGCATAAGCACTTCATATTATATTCATTTTGCAGGGCATAGTAAGCTAAAATAGTAGGGTAAGTCTTTGATCAAAAAGACTGTGATAGCACACGGATTTATTATGATAACTATGATCGGTTGTTACTGTTCCATCTTACAATAAAGTTGAAGGATAGGATTGTTTCATCACTTATTTCGAACGATGATATTAATTGTATCACCAATTACTCTCGATATTTCGAGACTTGCTCAATATCTCGATGGCAATTCGCGAAGTTATGGATGATGAACGATTTGTCATTATCTGAACCGAACAATGGAAATCAGACTGTTGTATATGCAAAGATCAGCCTTCTTTATTTTGGCATACATGTTGAAATTAATCATGTAGTTGATAATGGATCGAAACTGCTTTTCTAACTGCAAATTCTCCAGTATGTATTATTTGCTTTTATCCGGATTCATACCTGAGCATAAGCAAAGTGAGTTTGAACAGACCTGCCTGCTTGTTTCCAGCCAGATCCCTCAAACCTGTTCAGGCTATAGTTTTCATAGGGATGAAAAGAACCCATACAAATACAGGTTTATTTCTTATTGGCCCGATGGTGAAGAAGTGGAAAAATATATGAAATCGCCAGGCTACATTATGCTTTCCGGTGCCTTTTCAACCCTGGGAGAATTAATTGAGCAGGCCAATGGAAAATTAGTTTATTCGGTAAGTAAAAATTTGTTGAACGAAGATACTTTATGGCCAGATCCGAAACTCTGAAAATGGTTTTAAATAACTTGTATTTTTTTGGTTAACCTGATTAGTTAGGCAGCCGTTTCCTCTTGATTACAATCAGCCTGACGGATGATGTTTGTCAAACCTGCCATGGCTTTATTTCCTGAGCTTTGAACGTGAATTTAAGTTCATTGAACTTTTAAAATCTATATTCCTAAAAACATCTACTTACCGTTACTCCTTATCATAATCATTAAAAAAACCTGTATGGAAAATTTGACCACAATTGAACCAAAACTCCTATTTAGTCCAAGTGAAATCAACAATCAGCTTGAACGAATATTTCTTGATCCTCATTTTAGCGAATCTGAAATTTTGAAGAGATTCCTTTTATTTATTGTGCATGAAACCCTTGAAGGGCGATCCAATCAGTTGAAGGAGTATACCATCGCCATTAATGTCCTCGAAAAGCCTGCCGGCTTCAAGCCATGGGAGAATGGTATTGTGCGCATCCATGCGGGAAGGCTGAGGCGTGCACTGAATATGTATTACCGAGAAATGGGTTGTAACGATCCCATCTTCATAACAATACCAAAGGGTAAATATATTCCGATTTTCACTGATCAGGAACATTCATTATTTGAAGCGGGGTATGATGGCTTAACGGATAATTTTAAAGAAAACCTGTTAACAGTAAATGAAGATAATATCACCCTGGCCATTCTCCCTTTTATTTGTCCCATTAAAAATGAGCCCAGCAGATCTTTTGCTGAAGGGCTTTGTCTGCAGATGACTTCTACACTTATGGAGTTTGATCAGATTTCAGTCATTGCCTATCATGCAATAAAAAATCTGGTCAAAAAAATTCCGGATTATAAAGAACTGGCTACATCAGTAGGTTTCAATCACATTCTCACCGGGGCTGCTCAATATCTCAAAGACAGGATACGGGTAAATATACAGGTTATAGAATGTCAGTCCTACAAACAAATCTGGTCGGAGATTTATGAGCGCAGGTTGTCCAAATCAAATCTTTTCGACGTGCAGGATGAAATTTGCCGGTTAGCCAGCAGCAAAATAGGAGAATTGGGACACAGGAAATCTCCTGTTAAGAAAGCTTTGCCGATGCTTTCTGCGATCTGATTATTAATCGTTTCTATCATGCTGGCCCAGTCTTTATTTTGTATCAGGTATGGATAACAGTTAGGCTACCTCTGAAACTTATTATTTCCCTAAACAATCTTGTCGACATATGGATTACACGTTGATTGAAAGAATGAGTGCAGAAACAATCAGCTTTATCTTGTTTGCAGGGATGATCCTGATGTTTTTGTTGGGAAGAGCCATAGGTAAGAAGTGGACTGATGAGAAATTAGAGGAAAAGAGTGTGTTAGATACTTTTCGGACAGCCATCCTGGGCTTGTTCGGTTTTCTCCTCGCCTTTGGATTCGGGATGTCGGGAAATCGATATGAAAATGCCCGCAATGTTTTGATTGAAGAATCAAATGAAATAGGAACAGCTATTCTCAGAGCTGATCTGTATGCCGATAGTACAAGAAGTGCCATGAGAGTTAGTTTTAAAAATTACCTCGACGCCAGGATGGAACTGTACAGTGATCTGAACGATGGGGTAAAAATCAGCGAAGCACAGATGAGGATGGACGAAGCGGGAAAAAAATTATGGAAATTGGCAACGTCGCAATCAAAGCTTCCCAACATGTTCATCCCGTCTAACCAAATGATTCCTGCCCTGAATGCCATGTTTGATGCAGCCACCACCAGGGAGGTTTATCTGATAACCAGCATTCCGGATATTGTTGTGTATGTATTATTGTTACTTGGTTTTCTGGCCAGCCTTTTAGTCGGGCTTAGCAGCCCGGCGATCCGGATGAGGGAAAGAATCGGGATTTTTTTCTTTGCTTTTTTTTCAGCCCTGGTTGTATACCTTACGATCGACCTGGGACGGCCGCTTCACGGGGCCATCCGGGTGCATACTTCGGAACAGGCAATTAACAATCTGCAAAAATTGTTCATCGAACCAGGTAAGTGATGGTGTTCATCTGCTAAAATAATTTCGATCATCCATTGACGGTAGGAAGCAAACGAATGGTACAACCTGATTATTATAGGCAAATAAAGGCTTTACCATATCGGTTTGCTGTCAGAGGACCGGTTTCACTTCCGATGTAATTGCCGAATTTGATGTCTACTTGTTTTTCGCCAGGTAGGAAGCTGGGTCTTTCAAAAAAGCATCTTTGCACTCTTTGGAACAAAACCCATATAGCTTGCCCTTATAATGCACTGTGTCTTCCACGCCTGCTGTCAAAGGCATTCCACAGGAAAGGTCTTTGGTATTATCAAATTTCAAATCTTTGAATCGGGCCTTTGAGGTTGCAGATGAACTGTCGGCTCCTGCGGCATTATTTTTTACAGCAGCCCTTTTATTGTCACGACAAGATAAAATCCCAAGCATCAAAGCAACTGCCCACATATACTTTCTCATTATTATAGTTTTTATTGTTGAATATTTAGAAGAATACTGAGAGTTTTATTTTCGCAAAGAAAGGAGTGCCTGCAGTAAAGTTGATATCGTCAACAGGTGCTGGTTCATTCTTAAGTCTTGACACGACTTCGTACTGTTCCTCTCTCCATTTTGTATTGAACAGGTTTTGAATTTCAAACCCGATCTCGAATTTGCGCTTCGTATAATAAGCGGTCAGGTCAGTTACGAAATATCCCTGCGCGACCAGTGAATTATCTTCGTTGGCGGGCCTGTCCGCCATATACCGGTAACTGATGCCGCCATTGAACCCGTTTGCAAATTTGAAATCAAGTCCGCCGGTGCTGCACAGCGGCACAGAGAGCGGCAGGTAATCGCTTCCTTTGGGCGCTTCTATATCCCTCGCCCTGGAAAGGTTTAGGTCCACCACACCAAAAAGCCATTTGGTGAACTGGTATCTTGCTGAAAAATCAATTCCTTCTCTTCTTGTTTTATCGCTCGGATCGAGTGTGCCTTCATCTCCGTCATATACAAATTCCTGCTGCAGGTATAGATACCATAGAGCCGCATTGATGAATAAATGATCGAAGGGCTTCCAGTTGATGCCTAAATCTGTTCCATATGCTGCAGGTAAAATTTCTTTTCCCATATTGCCGATAACAACCCTGGCATCATTGGAATGAAATCCCTTTCCTGTTTTCAGGTAAATCTGGATATTCGGATTAGCGGTATATTCAATATTGAGTTTCGGACTGGCAATGACTTTATTTTTTGCCGGCATCATAGGATTCAATTTATCCTCATAATTAAAATAAAAATAATCCAGCCTGATACCTCCATTGAAAAGCCATTTTCCCATTCTAAGATTTTCGTCGAGGTAAGTATTCAAAACCATTTCGTCTATATTACCCAGTTGGATATAATCCAGCACGATGTATTTGCTGTCGGTATGAGAAAGTTCGCTGTTGTAAATTTTATTGAGCTGCCATCCGAGTCCGGCAGAAGAACTGAGATCAGCATCGTTTTTGAAATAAGTGTGGTGCATTAGCTTTCCGTTGTATCCGAACAGATCCCTGTCCTCATGCTGCTTGAGGCGGTCGCCATTGACGCTGTCATCCGCAAAAAAAGTATCGTCGTAGTGATGATCAAAATGATAACGCGAATAATAGACCTGGTTCTCCATGGATAATTTATCGGACAGCGAAGAAGTCAGCCTGGCAATCACATTGGTCCGGTTTGTATTTCCATCCTGTAAACTGTCGATGTATCCGAAACGGCCAATAAGACCTTCGTCAACCGCTCTTTGCGGAATAGCTCCGGATGAACGCCATTTACTGGTGAATGTAGATACGGTGAAGGTTAACCTCTCTTTTGAAGAAAGGTTAACATTATACTTTCCAAAGAGATTTATCCTGCTGAAATGTTGTGGAAAATCAAAAGGGCCATCGGTATAAGCAGCTTCTCCTGCAAGGTAGGCACTCTCGCCTCTTTTTTTTGCTTTATTACTCAGGAGGTCGATCATTGTCATTACCCTGCCGGTATTGAACTGACCGGCTTCAATCTTTACGGTGTTTTTCTCTAATACATCAACTGTGCGATAAGCTACATAACCTGCGGTTGTAAAATCACCTTTGTTTGCATAGTAGGGGCCCTTTCCAAATTCATAACTGGTTACCAGTTCAGGAATTAAAAAATGCAGATCAGAAAAACCCTGACCATGTGCGTGAGATACGAGGTTCAATGGCATGTCATCAACTGAAACATTCACGTCCGTGCCATGATCGGCATCGAAACCACGCATAAAAATATGTTCAGCAATACCACCGCCATGATGCTCTCCGAGAAATAATCCCGGAACCAGCCGCATCAGATCCTGGGCGGAGTTCACCGGTCTTAAATGGAGATCGATGCCGCTGATTGTATGAAAAGTTGAATTGTTGGATTGTGGCGTAATGACAACTTCTTTCAAATCCACGGGACCTTTCTCCAGCGATATCATTAATTGACGGGTATCTTTTTTTATTTCTACGATTTGCGGATGATAGCCAATAATAGAAATATAAACGGACGAACTGTCTTTGGGGACAGCTATTTCAAAATTGCCCTGATGATCCGTCATAGTGCCCCGACCATTTGCCCCGATACTTATAGCAGCAAATTCGATAGGAGATTGGGTATCCTTGTCAATTACTTTTCCCCTGATGATCTTTTGATTGAACCCTTTTGCGAAACATAATAGCAGAAAAATACAAATGAAAATCTTTTTCATCTTCCTTCATTTGAAATAAAAGCTGATTAAATAAATATCCTTCTCGAATGACAGGTGTGTGGTATTAATTTTCTTCGTCCTATGTGTATCTATGTGCCTATGATCCTATGTGGTAAATTTTTACCACATAGACACATTAGAGCCATAGGAATACATAGAGATCAGAAAAATCAAACCTGTGGAGGGTGGAAAATGAATGAATGTAAATTGACGGGAATGTTTTCTCCATAATCGTAGTATTTTTCGGTTTGGAGAGTGTATATTGGTTCAATCAGATAATCGGTCTTTTGAAAACAGATCAATTCAAATTTGTTTTCATTTTTTTGCTGAGAGTTCTCCTGGTCTTTCTTTTCTTCCTGTTCCAGCTTTTTCATCATTTGGCATTTGCCATTGCAATGCATCATCGGCCGGGTCTTATTTTCACAATGAATGGCATAAACGCCTGTGTTTGCATAATAGTCTATGACAATAATATTCCTGATAAACGTTTGAACAAGAAATGCTGAGAAGAGAAATACTGCAGCAATTTGGTTGTATAGTAGTTTGCTGTTCAACGAAGCAAAGGTAGGATGCAAACCTTTACCACACCCGGTTAATTTTTCAGGTATTGTAAGGCTTGAAAAACTTTCTTTATTTCATTGGAATTCTTATATTCGAGCGGGTCACAGTTTTTGAGAAAATGCACTATCTGCCGGCCCACACTTATTAAATTCATTTAATATAACAGTCATGCCTATCTATATGGATATTCATCATGTTCCGGGTGCAGAAGCTTTGGATCTTGCGGAAGCGCACCGGAAAGACATGTTGGTTCAGGATGAATATCGATGCAAATGCCT
>DATJWE010000025.1:0-10439 GCA_035501475.1 Puia sp.
CGGGCGTCAATCAATATTCCGGATACGATGAATACACAATAAGAGGTTTTCGTGCTGAAAATGCGCGTGACATCAACGGGCTTCGCGGGTACAATACAACCTACACCAGCAGCATGTTGGTGAATATAGAGCGCATCGAAGTGATCAAGGGACCGACGGCAACTTTGTATGGCAACTGCGATCCCGGCGGTACAATTAACCTGGTTACAAAAAAACCGCTTCCGCAAATGGAAAGCGAATTAAATATTTACGGTGGGAGCTGGGATCATTTTCGTGCAGAAGGCGATGTAACAGGGGCATTGAATAAATCAAAAACATTTCTTTATCGTTTCAATGCAGGTTACGACAATACGCAGTCATTCCGCAATAATTTGTTTGCAAGATCTTACGAGCTTTCGCCATCATTCACCTATGCGCCCAATGACAGGTTGCAGTTGAATGTTGATTTTTCATTGTCACATATCAGCACCATGCTCGATCGCGGACAGCCGGGATTTGAGAATGACGCCACTTTAAAATCAACACCGATCAATCTCACGGTTTCGCAGCCGGGTGATTATTTAAAAGAAACAGATATCGCGTCGATCTTCACCATATCATACAAGATCAATAAGCATCTTAGTTTCAGTGGAGGTTATTTGAATTACACCACCCGACAGCAGGTTGCCGACCACGGCATAAACAGTTATATCACGCCCGACTCTGTGAATCTTTACTATACAAATTGGAATTATCCGACATCAACAAACACCCTCACTGGCTATTTCACCTACAAATTTGCCAGCGGAAATGTCAGCCACCAGTTGTTGGCAGGTTATGATTTTGTCCGAAGCAAAGTGAACCTCGATCAGCAGTATTATGAATTGCCCGACCAGTTTGGAACCGGAAGCGGTATCGTCGGAACATTTAGTTTAAAGAACCCGCAATACCTGCAACGGCCGGTGAATACTTATCAGCCTTCAGACTTTGACAGCGATGCTACCGATGTCGACGACGATGTATATCATACGCAGGGGGTATATGTGCAGGACCAGTTGAGCTGGAAAAAATGGAAATTGCTTTTAAGTATACGGGAAGAATTTTATAAGGGCGACGAGGATGACAGCGCCGGTGATTTGAGAGAAAATGTTTTTTTACCGAGAGTGGGCATCGTGTATGCTTTGCAGCCTAACGTGAGTGTATATGCGACTTACAACAAAGGGTTTGATCCGTTCGAAGCTTCTACCAGTGCGCAGGTCTACAATGCGCCATTCAAACCGATCCTGAGCTCGCTTTGGGAAGCCGGCGTGAAAGCAGATTTTTTCAGGAACAAACTGTCGGCTACGTTGTCGGTCTATCAATTGTCTTTGAAAAATGTTGCAGTCAACGCGAATGATATTTCCAATCCGAATTTATTTGTCCAGCAGGGCGAAGACAGGTCGCAGGGTGTGGAAGCAGAAGTCATGGGAAATATTCTTCCGAATTTAAGTGTGGTGGTTTCTTATGCCTATTGTGTTGCCAAAGTGATTCAAAGTAAAATCGCTTCACAGGTAGGTACGATTTTGGAAAATGCACCAAAGAATTCCGGCAGCAGCTGGATCAAATACACTTTCGACAAAGGCCCGATGAAAGGTTTTGGGATTTCAGGAGGATATACTTTTGCCGGTGTCCGCAATACGCTGGATCCCGCCATTATATTACCAGGATATTTTGTATTGAATGGGGGTATTCACTATTCTTATAAACATATTTCGATAGCTGCAAACCTGAACAATATAACGAACACGACATATTGGATGGGGGCATACAACAGTGTGTACAAATGGCCCGGTGCTCCCCGCAACTTCATGATCAACCTGGGTTATCGTTTTTAAACCTCAGCGCGCATTTTGAAATAGATTCCTTAACTTCCAATATTATTACCTGTGCGCGGACAAACTTTGCAATGATCGGCCCGCGAATCAAAATATCCATTAAATTCTTCTTCCCTACCCAGTCAGTCCCTGTGGAAGACAGGGAATAATTGTTTTACTATAAATTAAAAGATTATGCTATTGCTTAACATTTTTCAACACAGCGATGGTTCCTTTGCATGGGAAACCATTCTCTTATTCTTACTGTTTGGTGTAGGCGGTTATTTGCTGCATCGCTACTTCGCCAAGAAAAGTCTTGATAATAGATATGCAGCGGATATTGCTGAACACGAAAGCAGGTACAAAAAACTGGAAAATGAATACAAAAATTATAAATCAAATATTTCTACTTCCGAAAAGCAAAATGAAAAGGCTGCAGTGCAAATGAGCGGCAGGGTAAAAGCTTTGGAAGGGGATATTCGCGTGCTGTCGGAAGAAAAAAATAAACTGTATCATCAATCCTTACTAAAAGAAGAAGAAATAAAAAGATATTCAAGGCAGGTTGCTGATATGGAAGATAACCTGAAAGCTTTTAAAGAAAGCAGGATGAAAACCGATGCAGAATGGGCAGAAAAACTAAAATTAGCAAAAGAAGAACTGGCGAAAGCGTTGGTTTGGGAACAAAGAGTAAAGTCGGCTGAAGAAGAAGCTCAGAGAGCAAGATCAGCAATCGGAAATGCAGAACGAAAAAAGCTGGAAGCTGAATTGCGATTAAAAGCGACGACAGAATATGCAGGCAAAGTGCTTCCATTGGAGAATGAATTAAAAATGTTGAAAGAAAAATATGAAGAGGTTGAAGCCGAAATGAATAGCCAAAGGGCCAGTGCTTCTGAGCTTGAATCAAAACTATGCAATGTTGAAACGCAATTAAAGGCAAAAGAAGAAGAACTGGTGAAGTCGAAAAATGAATTGACGGCAAAGAATCAATCCATCGCAGATTCGGAAGAAAAAACAGCTGCCTTTGAAGAGATCAGCTCACAGTTAAAAATAACGAAGGCGCAACTGGAGTTATTGAGAGATAATAATTCCACATTACAACAGGAATTTGAGATGAAACACGCAACAAATGTTTCACTGATGAATGAGATAGAACATACAAGGGCTGAACTGAGAAAACTGGCAGAAGAAAATGAGATGCTGAGATCTAAAACCCAGGCAACAGAATCACTATCATAGCTCAATCCCAACTTTTAGAGTGCCTGATTTGAATGGAATAACCACATGGGCAAATAGAGACATAGATTACACATATGTTTTCTCTCGTACCTTATTTGAAATAGCCATCATTTGATCATCCTTCACTATATATGGCTGAGGAAAAAATTGATCTTTCATCAACCAGTCAATAATGGGTGAGCTTAGAAAGATTCGGACACCGACTGTATCGAAAACGGACAGACCCGGATGGGAACGCGAAAATAATCAACAGAATGTCAGCCCGTTTTAAAACTGGCTCCTTTTTCGCAGCCGTATCAGCAAATCTTCCACCACTGTGACAAAAAAACAGCTGCTTTTTGCCCTGCGCCGCCTGGGCCGGGATAAATTAACGACAAACATCAACCTACTTGGCCTCACGTTCGGTATCCTGTCCTGCCTGGTGATTTATTTGTATGTGAGCTTCGAACTCAGCTACGACAAGTTCCATGCTGATGCTGACAGGATATATCGGATAGTTTCGACGACCAGCTACCACGGCATGGGGGCGTCAATGTCCGGCCCCTTTGGCTCCGCTCTGCGCCAGGAGACAACCGCCTTCAGCGCGGTGACGACCCTCTTTACCGACGACACCAAGGTGCTGATCCCGATATCAGGCCGGCCTGCCCGGGTCATATCTGGAATCAATAGTGACCAAACCTATCACATAGTTTTTGCAGATTCCGATTACCTGAAAATCTTCCATTATCAGTGGCTGACGGGCAATCCCGCGACGGCTCTACAGCAACCTTTCTCCGTCGTGCTCACCGAATCAGAGGCGAAGCGCTATTTCCAGGACGGAACGCCGGAAGACTGGATGGGCCGTTCGCTCGTGTACGAAGATTCGCTGACCGTTTCCGTCACGGGAATCGTCAGGGACTGGGACAAGAATACGGACTTTGACTTCAAAGACCTTATCTCTTATAATACCCTCGAACGCAGCTTTCTTAAAACCTACATACAGAACTGGAACATGGCGTCGAGCGGTATCAACGTCTATGTAAAGCTGGCTCCCGGCACGACAGCCGCGCAGGCGCAACAACAGTTCCCCGCCTTCTTCCAACGGCACGGCGCGCGTCCTGATGTGAAGACCAACCTTTCATTACAGCCGCTTGCAGACATCCATTTCAATGCAGCCTATCAGGATACTTACGGTCGCCGGGCGCATAAGCCCACACTTCTTGCTCTGGCCGGCATTGCCCTTTTCATCCTCGTCATTGCTGCTATCAACTTTATCAACCTGTCCACGGCGCAATCGATATTGCGTGCAAAAGAGGTAGGCATACGCAAAGTAATGGGCAGCAGCGTTGGTGGTATTGTCCGGCAATTCCTAATCGAAACCGGTATCATCGTCGTTGCTGCCATGGCACTCGCACTCATGCTCACCGATCCCGTTATTACAGCACTACACGGCTTTATCCCTAACGGCGTCCGCTTGCGTATTACCGAACCTGATACCTGGCTCTTTTTAGGGATCACGATCCTGGCTACCTGTCTGATCGCCGGCTGGTATCCCGGGCGTGCCCTCTCTTCCTTCCTGCCGGTAATCAGCTTAAAGGGACAGGGTGTTCAGCAGCTTAACTCCAAAAGCTATCTCAGAAAGGCTCTTATTGTTTTTCAGTTTACGGTGAGCCTTCTCTTTATTATCGACACGATGATGGTAGGCAGGCAGATTCGTTATATGCTCAATACCGACCTGGGTTTTAATAAAGACGCCATCATTACGATCGATATTCCCATGGACCAGCCAAACAATCGAAAAGATGTCCTGGCCACCGAAATCCGCCATCTCGCAGGTGTACAACAGGTGAGCCTCAACACAGCCGACCCTGAAACGCTACACCATTATATGCTCGGCACTTCTCTTGAATTTAAAGGAAACAAGATCCTACCTGAAGCTGACCTGATTGACACCGGATATATATCCTTATACGGGCTGGCACTCGCCGCTGGCAGGAATTTCTATATCACGGACACAGCGAAGAAAAGCATTCCGGCTTCAGGATCCACTCCGGCGCAAACTGGCTACCGGGCTTTTATTTTGAATGAAACAGCGACAAGTGCTCTGGGCTTCAGCCGACCGGCTGATGCCGTTGGTCAGCAGGTGATCAGTGGCTTAGGCGGCCTGAAACCCGGATTTATAATCGGTGTACTGAAGGATTTCCATTCGGATGATATGCATGAGAAGATACGACCTTTCATCTTCTCGATGGAGGCAGGCACAGGGACTCAACTAAGCGTCAAACTTTCCAGCGCAGGCTTCAGTGCCGACAAAGTAAAGACGCTGATGTCAAACATTGAATCAGTTTTTAAAAAAATATATCCGGGAACAGACTTCCAGTCCCGGTTTTTTGACGAATCGCTCGAGCAACTTTATACGCAGGAACGGCAGACATCTCAGATCCTGAACATCGCCATGGGCATTGCCATCTTCATTTCGTGCATGGGCCTTTTTGGACTTGCGACGTTCACCGCCAACCAGCGAACGCGTGAAATCGGCATCCGCAAAGTGCTGGGGGCAGGCGTTCCCCGATTGGTGTCCATGCTTTCGGTGGAATTCATCTTTTTGGTAGGGCTTTCAACAGTTATTGCCGCGCCTTTGGCGGGCTGGGGCGCGCATGAATGGTTGCAGAACTTCGCTTATCGCGCGTCCATGCCATGGTGGCTCTTTGTGCTGGCCGGTGTCGCAGCGACGGTGATTGCAATGCTCACCGTCAGTTTGCAGACCATTCGCGCAGCAATGGCCAATCCGGTGAAAAGTTTGAGGGTGGAATGATTTTAGATTTGTAAGACTGACCTTTAATTTTTAATTCTTTCTGTTGGGTCGGGTCTTGACCGATAAACCTTACATTATTTAGGTGCTGATGACTCTATTCTGTCTATCTCACAAAAACGCGCGAAAGGTTGTGGTAAAACTTTGAGTTGACAGAACCCGATTTTAAGATTCAAATTCACATTATCTTAGCGACAAATCCAACACATGGCTGAACATAAAAATATTTTTATTCATCACGTTTTTTTTTGGTTGAAAAATCCGGACAATAAAGAGGATCGCGCGAAGTTGATAGAAGGGTTAAGAAAACTTTCTAAAGTTAAAGTCATCAGGCAATTTCATATTGGCCAGCATGCAGGCACGAACAGGGAGGTGATCGAACGCTCTTATTCGATTTCCTGGTTCACTGTTTTTGATAATCTCGATGATGAGGAAAGTTACCAGGTCGATCCCATCCATCTCAAGTTTATTGAAGAATGTAAACATTTATGGAACAAAGTCGTCGTGCATGATTCCGTTGATGTTTGAGAAAAAATGAACTTGCTCAATTACATTTTTTATCGCAACAGCAAAGCAGCCGCATCCTCGTCAACGAACCAATGCAATTCTCCATTTGATGGGTTAATCACCTGCGAAGGAAAGAGATGTGGATGATAGGTTCCCTTCAGCACTTCTTTCAACGCCGGGGCCTTGGCAGAGCCCGATACCAGAAAAGCTATCAGGGAAGATTTGTTCACGATCGATTTTGTCAGTGTGATTCGGTACATATCCTGCGCCTGCAAAAAAAATGATATAGTCCAGGCCTTTTCTTCCCATACTGCTGATGTTCCTGGAAATAAAGATAAGGTGTGGCCATCCTCTCCCATACCCAGCAATACGAGATCAAAGCTTTTTGCCTGTGCATTGTCGATCGTGAAATACTGATGCAGAATTTTTTCATATTCCAGGGCTGATTGCTCCGGTGAAATATCTGTTCGCATCCGGTGAATCTGTGAACGGGGAACCGGGACAAGATTAAGCAAGGTATCGAAAGCCATCTTTGCATTATTTCGATCATCATCGTAAGGCACATCTCTTTCATCGCCCCAAAATACATGCAATTTTTTCCAGTCAATTTGTTCTTTGTATGGAGATGCAGCAAGGATTTGGTTCAGTTGTTTCGGAGTATTTCCGCCCGACAATGCTATGGTAAAACGATCCTGGTTTTTTAATGTCAGAGCAATCCGGTCAACGATCCATTGAGCAGTTGCGTGGCTTAATGCCGAAGGATCTTTATAAATATGTAACTCATATTTTTTTTCCTGCATGTCTGGTGAATTGGATTAAAGGATTTGATTGAATTATTCCTGGTGAGGTGCGGGCAAAGTAATCCAGTTATGACCGTCTCTTGCAATCAGCGCTTCTGCATCTTCAGGCCCCCACGAATCAGGAGCATAATTGGGGAAGTCAACAGGCGGACGATTATCCCAGGCTTCAAGAATCGGCATAATAATTTTCCACGCAGCCTCAACCTGGTCGCTGCGCATGAATAAAGTAGCATTGCCTTCCATTACATCCAGCAGGAGCGTTTCATAGGCTTCTGGTTCATCTCCGTCATAAGCATCTTTATAGCTGAAGATCATGTCCACAGGATTCAGCGTCATGAATTGACCGGGGCGTTTGGCCTGGAATCGTAAGCGTATATCCATCTCCGGTTGTATACTGATGGTAAGGCGATTGGGCCTCCAGGTTTCTGCTGATTCCGGAGGAAATGCGTAATTGGGAGCCGGCCGGAATTGAACCGTGATAATAGATGTCTTTTCATGTAGTCTTTTACCAGTTCTTACATAGAAAGGCACATCCTGCCAGCGCCAATTGTCAATATAAAATTTGACCGCGGCAAAAGTGTCCACTCCGGATGTCGGGTTTACATTTTTTTCCTGCCTGTATCCCGGTACTTTTTCTCCTTTCATCCAGCCTTCACTGTATTGACCCCTGACTGCAAATTCATGTGCCTGTTCAACAGTGACCTTTCGGATGGCATTCAATACATCCACTTTTTTATTTCTGATTTCATTGGCGTCGAAGGAAACCGGCGCTTCCATGCCGATCATGCATACCAGTTGCAGGATATGATTCTGTACCATATCGCGCAAGGCCCCCGATTGTTCATAATATCCGCCGCGGCCTTCTGCACCTACTGTTTCTGCCGCAGTGATCTGTACGTGCTCGATATAATTCCGGTTCCAGATCGGTTCGAATAAAGCATTGGCAAAACGCAGGGCCAGGATATTCTGGACCGTTTCTTTTCCGAGATAATGATCGATCCGGTAAATCTGATCTTCATCGAACATACTCCTAAGCAGCTGGTTTAATTCATGCGCGCTATTCAGATCGTGGCCAAATGGTTTTTCAACCACAATCCTCGTACATTTTGTATCCGCGCAAATATTCAAAGGACCCAGTTTTTTTGATATATCGGGCACCAGTTGCGGAGCTACTGCCATATAAAAAATAACATTGGGATGCTCTCCGAATTCCTTCTCTTTGGTTTTAACTATTTCTGCAATTTTTTGGTAATCGGCTTCATTCTCTGCGTCCATTTGCAGATAGGATACATGTTTGCAGAATTCCTGCCAATGTCCATTGCTCTCGCTTTTGCGACGACTGAATTGACGGATGCCTTCGAGCAATCGCTCGCGGTAATTCTCATCTGAATATTCAGTGCGTCCGATGCCAACAATGCTGAATTTTTCCGGCATCCATTCATCAATGAACAGATTGTATAGTGCGGGAGAAAGTTTACGATAGTTTAAATCCCCACTGCCTCCGAAAATAAAAAGCAATGAGGCCGGTGGTCGTTTATGATTTTGCATATGAATATCTCCATTATCAATTTTTGGTGTTCCTTAATCTTTCTTTATATCTTTTTCCTGACTAAAAAATTGTTTCAGGTTTCATTCCATTCGGTGTGAAAGGTACCGGGCATATCTATGCGCTGATAGGTGTGCGCACCGAAATAATCTCTTTGTGCCTGTATCAGGTTAGTTGGAAGTTGCTCGCTATGATAGGCATCGAAATAACTCAATGCCGACATCAACCCTGCGATAGGATAACCTGTTTGAGTAGCATGCATGATTACGTTACGCAGAGGCTGTCTTTTTGTTTGGAGTAATTTAGAAATATCCCTGTCGAGCAATAAATTCGGCAGTTTCGGATTTACCTGATAGGCTGAATAAAAAATGTCGAGCAGGGAGGATCGGATAATACATCCTCCACGCCAGACCCTCACCACTTCGGGAATCGGAATCTGCATATCCAGCTCGGATGAAGCCTTGAACAACATGGCCAGCCCCTGTGCATAGGAGATAACGAAACTAAAATATAGTGCATCGGCCAATTGCTGAATGAAGACTTCCTGCGGGACATCAATGGGGAGCGCCGGTGTTTTGTACAAAGCCGCGGCCTGCTCTCTCTCATCCTTATACGAAGAAATATCGCGCATCGCAACAGCCATATCAATGACATGAACCGGCACCGGAAGATCCATGGCTTCCTGTGAGGTCCATTTGCCCGTGCCTTTGGAACCTGCTTTGTCAAGAATACTGTCTATCAGACGTCCCTTTGCTTTTTCGTCCTCCTGCAGAAAAATATTTTTTGTTATTTCTATGAGGAATGACTGCAATTCCCCCTCGTTCCAGGTTTTATATACTTTATGCAATTCGTCATTGTTCAATCCCAGTCCGCGATGAAGCAGGTCATAGGTTTCGCTGATGAGCTGCATCATCGCATATTCAATACCGTTATGGACCATTTTTACATAATGTCCGGCCGCCCCTTTCCCCATGTAGTCGACACAGGGGCTGCCGTTAACTTTGGCAGACACTGCTTCGAGCATTGGTTTTACCTGCGCATAGGCATCCCTGTCACCCCCCGGCATAATGCTCGGTCCGGTTCTGGCCCCGTGTTCGCCACCGGAAATACCTACTCCCATAAAATGAATGCCTTTATTAATAAGGAAGTTGACCCTGCGCAAACTGTCTTTATAATAGGAATTCCCGGCGTCGATGATGATATCATTTTTTTCAACCAGGGGCAGCAAATCGTTAATGACATCATCCACAGGCCTACCTGCCGGAACAAGCATCATTAATTTACGTGGAGGCTTCAATTGTTTTACCATGTCAGCCAGCGTTGAGACGCCTTTAACGGTAGTGTTGGGTGTGGCTGCTGATTCAAGTACTGCGCCCTTCTGCGCATCTTTATCAAACCCGATAACACGGAACCCGTGATCGGCCATATTCAGCAAAAGATTGCGGCCCATCACACCCAATCCAATCATTCCAAAATCAAATAGATTATTTGCCATATGTGGTTATACAAGCTCGTAAAATTACGTATTTGCAACCGGAAACCTGCCTTGATGGCGAATACCGTTATTGCCAGTGCCAATATTTTTTAATTCAATTTATTCTGTGTTTTGTTTTTATAAAAAAAATCGGTTATTTTTATCCTTCCTATCCTTCATGCCTATTAAGAACTGCGCGAGTCCTTTTTTCCTTTGTATACTGATCCTTAAAATTTCTATTCAGTCGCTCTGA
>DATJWE010000026.1:0-9952 GCA_035501475.1 Puia sp.
AAATTTCCTTTTTTCCTGAATAGATTTTTTCAATGATTGCCACAACCTTATATGCTTCAAGTGGGTCAATATCCTTTTGCCCGTTATATTTCAACACGCACACGATATTATCAAACAGGAACGAATAATTTGTTTCCATCATTTGCTGCGGGCTTGGTCTATCCTGCTTGGCAAATAGCGGAACCTGCCCACCAGGAATTTTGCATACCTCGAGCCTGTCCATATACTGGCCACTGATTTTTACAACGCCTTTTTCTGCAATTACTGTAATATTGCTCTCCATGTTTTCATCGGGGACAGATGTGGTATAATTGAAATTACCTATTGCGCCATTTTGGAAATTGAATTGAATGCTCCCAGAATCTTCAAAATCTATTACTTGTCTGTGTGAAAAATTTTGAAAACGAGTTGTTATATTTTCTATATCGCCGAACAACCATAATAAGCTGTCTATAAAATGCGAGAATTGAGTAAATAGTGTGCCACCATCTAAATCTTTTGAACCCCGCCAGCTTTCTTTTTTATAGTAACGATTGTCCCTGTTCCAAAAACAATTTACTGTCACGAAGAAAACATCTCCCAATATTTTACTTTGCATCAACTCCTTCAACCATTTTGACGGCGCTGAATAACGGTTCTGCATCACGCAAAAAACTTCTCGTTTTTGTTTTTTTGCTTCCTCAATTATTCGTTGGCATGAGGCTGCAGTGAGCGACATGGGTTTCTCGATCAACACATGGCGTTGTTGTTTGAGCCCTTTTAGAGCATGTTGTTCGTGAAGGCCATTTGGCGTGGCTACGCAAAGCACATCGAAATTTTCATTAAACAGATCGTCGTCATTATCAAAGAAAGGGATGGACGTCTCGGCGATCGCCGTTTGTAATGGTTTGGTGTCACAAAGTGCTACGAGTTCGCATCCCTTATGCGCACGGATGCTGTTTATATGGCGCGTACCAATATGCCCGCATCCTAAAACAGCAAACCTTAATTTGTCAGACATCATTCGTTGATCCTTGTTACCTGGTTATTATTTAATAGATAAGACTGTCCGCTTTCGGGGCAAACGGCACGGTTGGATTCATTAAAAGAAAGCTGGTGGCCATATTCGCTTATCCAACCTATGTGTCGTGCAGGGCTGCCCATCATCAGCGAATAAGGTAACGCAGGATGAGTGAGTACCGCACCAGCGCCGATAAAAGCGTATTCCCCAATATCATTGCCGCAGATGATGGTTGCATTTGCCCCTATGGTTGCACCTCTTTTAATACGTGTTTTCCTGAACTCGGTTTTGCGCGATATCGCGCTTCGCGGGTTGATGACATTCGTAAATACTGCAGAAGGCCCAATAAAAACTTCATCTTCGCAGACCACTCCGCTGTAAATCGATACATTGTTCTGAACTTTGACAGAGCGCCCGAGTATTGCTCCCTCTGCCACCATTACGTTCTGGCCAATAACACAAGATTCGCCTATTATCGCACCTTGCATAATGTGAGAAAAGTGCCAGATTTTTGTGCCGTCACCGATTTTAGCACCAGGATCGATTATAGCTGTCGGATGGGCAAAATAGTTCATAAAATGGTCAATATTAGCCAATTTAGAAAAGATGATAATTGTTTTTCCCGACTTAATTTTTCAGTATGTCGCTATTTTAATGTAGTTTTGCCCGCTAAATTAGAAGAATATTATTTGGATGCATTTAAAAAAATTGAGATGCCTTATTTAACGAAAGACAAAAGATCAAGTTTCTTTAAAGATTTTGGCGGAAAAACTGCCAATACCGGTTCAATCGAGGGACAAATTGCGCTTTTAACCGAGCGTATCAACCGAATTTCAGATCACCTTCAGGAGAACAAAAAAGATTTTTCAACCCACCGTGGTCTTATGCAACTGGTAGGAAAAAGAAAACGCCTGCTTACTTATCTGAGCAAGCATGACCTCCAGAATTACCGCCAGCTGATTGAAAAAATCGGACTCAGAAAATAACCTGATTTGTGCTATAAGAACCTTTCCCGACAACAGCCTGGTTGGGGATCGTTTTGTACTACGCAGATTTTAACCCTACTATTATAAATTTCATTATGGATTGCTATCCGTTCCGCAATTCATGAGCTTAAAAGATTTTGCTATGCTTTCACAACCTATTAGCGTTAGTTTTAGTTCTGCCGATGGTCAGATCATTACCATCGAAACCGGAAAACTTGCCCGTCAGGCCGATGGTGCAGTTACCGTTCGACAGGGAAATTGTATTGTTCTTGCAACAGTTGTGGCCAACAAAGAGCCCAAAGAAGGACAGGATTTTTTCCCTTTATCTGTGGACTACCAGGAAAAATTTGCTTCTGCCGGTCGTATTCCCGGTTCGTTTTTTAAAAGAGAAGCGAGATTGAATGACTATGAAATATTAACGAGCCGTCTGGTGGATCGCGCATTGCGACCTCTTTTTCCCGAAGATTATTTATGCGAAGTGCAGGTGCTCATCAGTCTTATTTCCAGCGACAATGAAGTATTGCCCGATGCCTTGGCCTGCCTGGCAGCTTCTGCAGCCCTTGCGGTTTCTGATATTCCCATTAAAGAAATAATCAGTGAAGTGAGAATTGGCCGTGTGAATGGAAAATTTTTAGTTAATCCGACACGCACTGACCTGGAGAAAGCCGATTTGGAATTCATCATTGCAGCCACCGAGAAAAATCTCATGATGGTGGAAGGTGAAGCAGCAGAGTGCAGTGAAGAAGACCTGATCAGTGCACTGCAATTAGCGCATGATGCTATCCGTAATCAAATTAGGGCACAGGAAGAATTGAGATCAAAAGTTGGAGTGACCGGAAAAAGAGAATATAAGAAGCCGGAACAAAATGAAGAACTGCGTCAAAAAACAATTGCTTTCACGAAGGATAAAGTGTACCAGATTTCAAGAGCCGGTAGCAGCAAACATGAACGTAGTGAGGCGTACGATAAATTGAAAGAAGAATTGATTGCCAGCCTGGGTGAAGAAGCCACTGATATCGATAAAAAGCTCGCAAAAAAATATTACGAGGATTTGAAATGGGAAGTAGTGCGCAATATGATTCTCGATGAGCGTGTTCGTTTGGATGGCCGAAGCCTTGATCAGATCCGTCCATTGGCAATGGAAATAGACCCTTTACCAGCTCCTCATGGATCAGCTTTGTTTACCAGAGGAGAAACGCAGTCATTAACAACCGTTACTTTAGGTACACCTCTTGATGAATTACTAATTGAAAGTGCTGCCAAATCCGACTATTCCAAATTCATTCTTCATTATAATTTTCCACCCTTTTCAACGGGTGAAGTAAAAATGATGAGAGGACCCGGCCGCAGGGAAGTCGGACACGGGAACCTGGCCATGCGCTCATTGAAGCAGATGATGCCTGGAAAGGACTATGCTTATACCGTTCGTATAGTGAGTGATATTCTTGAATCCAATGGGTCTTCTTCAATGGCAACCGTATGCGCCGGATCTCTTGCGTTGATGGATGCCGGAGTACCTGTTACAAAACACGTGAGTGGGGTAGCCATGGGCTTAATCACAAGGCATTCTGACAACAAATACGCCATACTAACTGATATATTGGGTGATGAAGATCATCTGGGTGATATGGATTTTAAAGTCACAGGTACACGCGATGGTATTTGTGGCGTGCAGATGGATATCAAGATCGATGGATTAAGCATGGAAACTATGCGTGATGCCCTGGAACAGGCACGCAAGGGACGTCTCTTTATTCTCGAATCTATGTATAGTTGTATTGCAGCTCCGCGTGAAGAAGTGAAACCACATGCTCCGAGAATGGAAAAATTGTTTATTGACAAAGAATTTATCGGTGCAGTGATCGGGCCGCAGGGTAAAGTGATCCAGGAAATTCAACGCGAAACAGGCACGACGATTAATATCGAAGAAGTGGGTAACTATGGCGAGGTAAGTATTTTCAGTCCTGCAAAAGAAGGTCTTGATAAAGCCGTGGCCTGGGTGAAAGGAATCGTAGCAGTTCCTGAAGTAGGATCAGTATATGAATCGAAAGTGAAATCAGTAATGCCTTATGGAGCTTTTGTTGAATTTTTACCTGGTAAACAAGGTTTGCTTCACATCAGTGAAGTGAGCTGGAAAAGACTGGAAACAATGGAAGGGGTGCTGAAGGAAGGTGATACAGTAAAGGTTAAATTGATTGGTATTGATCATAAGACGGGTAAATTTAAACTTAGCCGTAAAGTGCTGATGCCAAAACCCGAAGGCAAACCGCAGAGCCAGTCGCAGGAATCAAAAGAATCGTAATGCATCATTCTTCCGAAGAAGGGAAAATATAGAGCTGTTTATCTTCAGTGAAAATTGCCTGAAAATATTCCTGAACATTCAACCCATGAATTACGTTCAGTTATCGATATCTCCCGTTGACCATGATCAGTCGGAAATACTGATTGCAAGATTGGCCGATGCGGGTTTTGATGGATTCGAAGAAGAAGAGGATGTATTGCATGCATTCAGCGAAGAAAGTAATTTTCACGAAGAAGAAATTGCTGCTTTGCTTTCTTCCCCGGCATTTCAATTCTCCAAAAAAATAATTGCCGAAAAAAACTGGAATGAAGAATGGGAAAATAATTTTCAACCTGTCATCATCGATGATTTTTGTGTAGTTCGGGCTTCATTTCATCCTCCATTTCCAGGAGTCAGACATGATATTGTGATCAATCCCAAGATGAGTTTCGGTACAGGTCATCATCCTACTACATTTATGATGATGGAAGCCCTGCGCGACATCGATCTTTTGGGTAAATCAGTATTGGATTTCGGAACAGGGACGGGTATATTGGCTATTTTAGCTGAAAAATGCGGCGCAAAAGATATCCTGGCTATTGATAACAATGAATGGAGTATCAGGAATGCCTCGGAAAATATATCCAGTAATCAATGCCGTAATATCACTATTAAAGAAAGTGATTCTACTCCCTACGCTGAGTTTTTTGACATAATTCTCGCTAATGTCAACAGGCAGGTAATTGCTCAAAATCTCCCCTTTTTTCAGCAACATTTGAGGACCCGGAGCGTTTTAATAGTGAGCGGACTTTTGCATGAAGATGCTTCAGAGATACTCAGACTGACGGGAGATAATGGGTTTAGCAAATCGACATTTAATCAACGGGAAAACTGGATTTGCCTGAGACTGGAGAAGATCTGATAAAAAGTAATTAACAAAAAGATTTATAAACCGTTTTTAGTTATTTTTGATATCCAACTTTACAACCTGATTTTTAATGAAGGAAGTGCTGTTCATTCTTTTGGCTTATTTAATTGGGTCTATCCCTACTGCTGTTTGGATGAGCAGGCATTTTTTTGGCATCGATATCCGCGAATACGGAAGCGGTAATGCAGGTGCAACCAATACATTCCGCGTATTGGGGCCAAAATGGGGCACCCTGGTCATGATTGGTGACGTGTTAAAAGGAGTTATCGCCACGAGTCTTTATATTTTTGTTCCTTATTACATGCATAATGAGTGGGACAGGACTAATCTGATGGTTGGACTTGGTCTCGCTGCCGTCTTGGGCCATATATTTCCAATCTGGGCCGACTTCAGAGGAGGAAAAGGAGTAGCTACTTTATTTGGTATGATCCTCGCTATACAGCCCCTGGTGGCCGTTTATTGCGTGGGTGTTTTTTTATTGGTTTTATACCTGACACGTTTTGTTTCCCTTAGCTCAATTCTGGCAAGTGTGGCATTTGCTGTGTTAATCCTTTTCATATTTAACGAAAAAGAGCCACTTTATCGCGCTTTTGCCATCGCCGTTGCATTATTGGTAATTCTGACGCACCAAAAGAACATCAGCCGCCTGTTAAGAGGCAGTGAAAGCAAAGTGCCCATACTTAAATACAGGGATAAAAGAAGGCAACGGAAAAAATAATATGACTTCCCGGGATGAAGAAAAATAATTCTTCATTTCTTTTTTGATCTCACTCCACGACTTTAGTTTTTACGAATTCAATAAATGAGCCTGCTGGCAAAAGAGAGGATTAGCCTTGTCTGATTAACAGTTCATGTAATTCCTGTAAATTGTAGTGAAGCTGTATTCCGGGTTTTATTTAATGGTCATGGAACTGAAGAAAATCCTTTTTCTTTTTTTTATTCCGGTAAACGCCTGCACACATAATGCTTTTACGGGGAAAAAGCAGTTATCTGTTTATCCTGAGTCAGAAATGCAAATCATGGCTTCAGAACAATACAAGCAGTTTTTGGATGCACATAAAGTTATTGCTCCTCAGGAAAGCCTGGATGCAGTGATGGTACAGCAGGTGGGAGAGCGCATAAAAAATGCGGTCATTGCATATTATACAAAACGGGGCCTTGCTAAACAATTCTCGGGGTATCAATGGGAATATCATTTGATTGATTCGAAGGAAGTGAATGCCTGGTGTATGCCGGGAGGTAAGATAGCAGTTTATTCAGGGCTTCTTTTTTTTACGAAGGATGAATCAGGGCTGGCAATCGTATTGGGTCATCAAATTGCCCATACCTTAGCCAAACATGGAAATGAACGCATGAATCAATCGATGGTGCAGCAACTCGGGGGAATAGCCTTATCGGTTGCCCAGGCGAGTCAGCCGGCAGAAACACAGGGTCTGTTTATGAATGCCTACGGTGTTGAATCGGATGCCGGGTCCATCATTCCGTTTTCGCGGAACCAGGAATGGGAAGCTGACAGTTTGAGCCTTCAGTTTGCAATGCTTGCAGGCTATGACCCTCATGGAGCGATCTCTCTTTGGGAAGGGATGAAAAAAGCTTCTGGAAAAAAACGCATTATGGAAATTATAAGTATCCATCCTGTTGATGGTAAGCGGATTGAAAACTTAGAGCGCGATATTGAACAAGTTGAGAAGCAACATCCTGAATAAGAGATTTCAATAATATTAGAAAACTTTCCTGCTATATCTGCATTTTCAGAGAAATTCTTTTTACCTTTGCAGCCCCACATTGCGTTAACCAGAAATTATAAAACATCTGTCGCATGTCTGAATCTTTATTGGAGAAACTCCAACTTGAAGACGAAAGAAGTCTTCTTATTCAAGGGTTACCATCTTCCATAGAAAAGCAATTTGCCAAGCTGGCTTTTGCCAAAAACGTGACTCCTTTGTTGAAGATTAAAAAAATTGATTTTGCCTTGGTCTTTGCGGTGAACGAAGCTCAGTTGAGAAGCATTATCAATGAGGTTTTACCGGCATTGCACAAAGACGGGAAATTATGGGTGGCACATCCTAAAACAACTTCAAAGATTGCCACTACATTAAACCGCGATTGTAGTTGGTCCTGCCTCACACATGCAGGCTTCGAAGCAGTCAGGCAGGTGGCTCTAGATCATGTTTGGACCGCTATGCGATTTAAAAAGGCAGATCATGTTCCTGCGCTCTCAAGGCTTTCAGCTAAAAATGTAATGTCTGTAGCAGCCGCAGAGGCTTAGCAGCTTGATTTTCTCAAAGATTTTTTTTAGATCATCATCTATGCATCATGCATTCGAAGCTGTTGAATGCAGCGAATTTTTCATTTTACAATGACGGTTCCCAGATTTTCCAAAAGAGCTTTTTCCATGTTCTTTAAATGCTGATGGGTCTGCATGAACATCAATTGCTCTTCAGCGCTATGTGATTTTTCCAAATCTCTCTGATTCATTTCCATCAGTCTTTTTATTTTTCGTAGTTTGAGATAATTGAGCGTAGACAAAACTTCCTCTCGATACAATTCTTCTCTCGTGGCAATCTTTCCTTCATAATGTTCTTTCCAGTTTGGGCTGAGCTCATAGGGAAAATCCATAATACCCACAACGAGTGTACTCAGTTGTTGATCTTCCTGGTATAAAAATTGTTTCGGCGTCGGCTCCAGGCCCTGCTCGTACCATATTTTATATGTTCGCAAAATCGCGATCAGTTCCTTATTGTCGATCATATCCTCATCTGTCAATTCTTCAATCATATAATCTGCTACTCGTTTACTTTCATCCCAGTTTTTCAATCCAAATTCTAATAAGGACCTGACAATAGCTCTCTCCTGCAATTCATCTTTATTCAGCAGGTTTTGCAAATCATCGTCAGTCCGGAATTGTTCCTGGTTCGTAATTTGGGATTGATCAGGGGCCGTTTTATTTTCAAATTTGGAAACTCGTTCCCGGATGAATTTGTTAACCAGGCTGTGTAACCCTGATTCATCTATTTTCAACAGCTCGGAACATTTTCTGATATAATCCTCTTGCCTGGTAAAATCTTCAGCCTTATTGATTTTAGAAATGGTCTCTGCAATCTGGTTAACCAGGATTGCTTTTTTATTGGTATCTGATTGAGCATCTTTTAACGAAACTTCGAGTTGAAACAGAATAAAATCTTTCTTGTTCGAGGCAATAAAATTCCGGAAAGCCAATGCGCCGATTTTGTTTACATAACTATCCGGATCGTCATTGTCAGGAATCAAAACCAGTTCCACATTCAATCCTTCTTCCAGCGCCATATCCAATCCACGCTGGGCTGCTTTTACACCGGCCGCATCTCCGTCATAAATGATCGTGAGATTGTTTGTGTATTTTTTAATTAACCGAAGCTGGTCTTGAGTCAGCGAAGTTCCTCCGCTGGCGACTACATTTTCGATTCCCGCCTGATGTAACGAAATGACATCGGTATATCCTTCAACCAAAAGACATTCGTTGTGCTTATCGATTGCCTGTCTTGCGAAATAAGAACCATATAAGATTTTACTCTTTACATAGATCTCATTTTCCGGTGTATTGATATATTTTGGTGAACGATCGTTGTTCTTAATAATTCTCGCCCCGAATCCCACCACTTTTCCTGTCTGGTTATGCACGGGAAAAATGATTCGTCCGCGATAATTATCGAAAGCCCTTCCATCCCGCAAAACGACGAGGCCGCTTTTTTGGAGGTATTCCATTTCATATTTTGCCGCAAGAGCTGCATTGGCAAATGCATCAGGTTCTTCCAGGCAATATCCCAATTGGAATTTGGTGATGATATCTGTCCTGAATCCTCTTTCTTTCAAATAACTCAGTCCAATGTCCTGTCCTTGTTCAGTATTGAATAATACATCACTGAAATATTTTTGAGCGAATCCATTCAGAATATAGAGGCTGTCTGCAGTTTGTCGCTGCATTTTCAGTTCAGGGCTCGTTTCTGTTTCTTCGATCTCAACATTATATTTTTCGGCCAGCCATTTCAACGCTTCCACGTATGAATACTTCTCATGCTCCATCAAAAAACTGATGGCATTGCCGCTGCGGCCACAGCCAAAACATTTGTAAATTTCCTTGGCAGGAGAAACTGTGAATGAAGGAGTTTTTTCGTTATGAAAAGGGCAGAGGCCCAGGTAATTCACACCCCTTTTTTTCAGTTTTACAAAGCCGCCGATGATTTCAGTAATATCGATCCGGCTTAAAATCTGTTGTATCGTTTGCTGTGAGATCAGTTGAAATCTGTTTAACGGCTCAATTTACAATAAACCGTTTTTTCTAAAAAAAAGCATCTTTGCATCGATTTGTAATATAGTTGTAAATGACTGAATCAGAGATATTGAAAATATTTTTCTGATTTTTTGTGGATAATTTTCTGAATCCGGATTATGGAGAATTTATTTTTGTCACTTGAAAAGGTAAACGTCTATCTGAATGGACAATTGATCTTGAAAGATATTCAGTTTTCTGTTTTTCAAAATGAGCAATGGGCGATCATCGGGCCGGAAGGAAGCGGAAAAACAGTGTTGGCTCATACGCTTGCAGGCAGGCATTTTTATAGTGGTACGATAAAAACAGCATTTGGCAGTCCTGATGATTTTCACCGGTTTATCACTGTGGTTGAACAACAACATCGTTTCAGGGATATTATGAACAGGAGTGATTTTTATTATCAGCAGCGGTTTAATTCCTTTGATGCAGAACGGACAGTAACCGT
>DATJWE010000027.1:0-11283 GCA_035501475.1 Puia sp.
AGGCTGACTTACGGAGAGATATCGGATATAAAAATCTATATCGACTACCCATTTGAGCCTGCTATCATATTCGATTGCCCTGTCATTTCTGTAAATGACCACACTCGGAGGGCCAATGACGTTGCTGGAAAATAATGTTACAGGATTTTTGCAAAGCATTCGAAACCTGAATGCATTTAGTAAGACACTCTTTGTGCGCCCGGTATCCAGGTACACATTTTTGTAAGCAGAGAAAATAAAAGACGCAGAAGGGTTCCGCGCAATGGCATCTGCAAACTGCTGAAGACTGCTTTTATCCGCAAACCAATCATCATCGTGCATTAGTTTGATCCATTGTCCCTTCGCTTTACTGATGGCTTGATTCCAGTTGGCGGGGGTTCCCAGTGAAACAGGGTTACGGTAATAGGTGAGTGAAAAATGAGTCTGATATTGCTGGCATAAACCCTTAACAGAGTCATCGGGGCTGTCGTCTGTGACGATTACTTCAAAATTCCGAAAGGTTTGAACGAGTATCGAATCCAACAGGCGTTTTAAAAAATCACTCCTTTTATATGCAGGTATACAAACAGAAACAAGGATTGCATCAGCCATTAGTACCAATACCTTTTAATCATTTTCCTGACTTCGACAAGGCTCCATATCCTGACAAAAATAATTTATTAGGTCAACAAAACTGAAAATAAAATATCGGTGCCACACCCCTGTATTTGGGGTAGATGTTCCTTCAAAAGGTATTGTGCATAAATTTTAGGGCGCTTTAGGAAAGCATTATCAAATTATAGCATGGAAATTGTAGCAGTGACTTTGTTGCTGTCTCTACACATCTAATCCTGCATATATGCTTACTCGTTCCAATAGAAACATTCAGTTCACGAAATTGTTAAAAGCCGATGGAAGGCTTAGGGAATTTAATTTCAGAAAGGCTGCCGGTATTCAGGGTGACCTGTTTACAGTGGATGTCAGCGATGACAGGGGCAACCGCATTATGTTCCGAATGCACAAGGCAGACGGGGTCTGGAAAATAGCCGAGCAATCGCTTCCGGAATGGGTCAAAGAAAATGAATCCAGCTATAATGATCTGATCGAGGAAGAACTGAGATACATATAGATGACATTCACATTCCCCGCCAGGAGTTTAAATCCCGCGGATGCTGGTAATCGTCAACCAACAACCTTCTATGCTTCGATTCTTCTGAACCTGTAAATAGAAAATCCGATCAGAACAATCAATGTCCCCAGCATTACTGCAAAATCAATGGGCAAACCAAAATGACTCTGGTTGATCAGGGTGATCCGGATCGCATCCACAGCATATGATAAAGGATTAAGAGAAGCGATCACTTTCATGACACCGGGAATATTGTCTAGTGGATACATCGAGCCTGATAAGAAGAATAGCGGCACTACAAGGAAATTAGTTACAGCCATAAAACTCGGCATATCATTCACTACAGCTCCGACCCCTGAACTAAAACTTACCATGGCTAGTGAAAGAATAATCATGAAAACGATTGAAAACGCAACCATGCCCCACTGATACGGATGAAATCCGAATACCAATGCAATGATAAATAACACAATTCCCTGAATAACCCCTATCGTTGCACCGCCCAATGCACTCCCCAACATTACCGTAATTCTTGACACCGGTGCAACCAGTGTTTCTTTCATAAATCCGAACTGCTTGTCAAAAATGATATTCGCACCCCAGAAAATAGAAGTAAATAAAATGGTTTGGGCAATTACACCAGGTACGATAAACTGAACATAACTACCCTGTCCGGCACGCTGGAATATGGAATTGAAACCATATCCAAGGGCAAGGAAATAAACCAGTGGCTGAACTATGCTCAATATCATGCGGATACCGGAGCGCCGGTATTTTTTCATTTGGCGAAGCCATAAAATATAAATCGTTCTCATAAAAGAATTTTAAGGGCAATAAAGTAATGATTTGGTCAAAAGTAAATCTGCAATTATCTTTTTACAATGAATCTTCTGATCATTTCCTTTTTACTGTCGGCGCTGCTCAGGGTTTCATCGCGTACATCCTTTCCTGTTAGTTCCAGGTATGCTTTTTCCAGATCATCGGTGCCGGTTTGTTCTTTTAATTCCTCCGCAGTTCCTAACCTGACCAGCCTGCCATGATCAATGATGGCAATACGATCAGCCACAGCTTCTGCTTCTGCCAGGTAATGAGTAGTGAAAAAAATAGTCATTCCTTCCTGTTCATTGAGCGCCCGGATATAGTTCCACAAAAGATTTCTCGTTTGTGCATCGAGTCCCAGTGTCGGCTCATCCAGAAAAAGTACTTTCGGATGATGAAGCAGTCCCCTGGCTATTTCAAGTCGTCTTTTCATCCCTCCTGAAAAAGTTTTCACCAGAAAATCCTTTCTATCCCATAACTCCACGAGTTTCATCAGCTCTTCCGTTCGTACAGCGCTCATCTTTTTGTCCAGATTATAAAGCACTGCATGCAGTTGCATATTTTCATATGCAGTCAAATCTCCATCCAGGCTTGGATCCTGGAAGACGATTCCGAATATCTTCCTCGCCTGGCTCTGTTCTTTAACCACATCATGACCTGCAAGATGGAGTGAACCACTGGTTGGTTTCAGCAGCGTGGTGAGCATTTTAATGGTTGTGCTTTTGCCGGCACCGTTAGGACCGAGAAAACCAAATATTTCTCCCTCCTGCACAGTAAAACTTACGTCATCAACTGCTGTAATTTTTCCGAAACTCCTGGAAGCGTGTTCCACTGAAATAATATGCTGCATACGAAAAGGGTTAATGATTTTAATCTAAGATTGTTCCGACATAGTCTACAAACTCTGACGATTGACTTGTAAAAATATTTTAAACAAATGTGTTTCTTTAAAAATTCATCGGAAATATATATTAGTCGAAGAGCGAACTTTTTTCGGCCAGGATTGTAGAATAGTCGGTAAGAAAGTCGGCTTACCGTATTTTTTCGATTACTGAGATATTGCCTATAATTTAGATCACCATGTCGCAAATATTTTTCTTATTCACACGTTGTGTATAAGTAACCTGGCGTAAATACTATTTCAAATAATTACATTTGAATGAGACGAATGAATGCCGTACTCTCCCGGATATTTATTGTGAACTTAAAATGATTGAATTTGACTGAGACAATAATCAACCTTGAAACCGTCAACCCTATTGAATTTTTCGGGGTAAATAATGGCAAATTGGACATATTAAAAAAGAAATTTCCGCTTCTTAAGATCCTATCAAGAGGAACCCAGATTAAACTCAGCGGCTCTCCTGAGCAGGTTGAAACTGCCAAAGAAAAAATTGATCTCCTGCTTCAATATCTTGAAAGAAACGGGCATGTCAGCGAGAACTATTTTGAGCAGATTCTCGGAGGCGACGATGCGGAAACTATCGATAATTTTGTAGACAGAAATCCCAATGACATCCTGGTTTTCGGCCCCAATGGCAAAACGGTGCGGGCAAGGACAGTCAACCAGAAACGGCTGGTGGCTTCTACCGAAAGGAATGATATTGTTTTTGCAATTGGTCCTGCCGGGACTGGTAAAACCTATACTGCTGTTGCACTAGCAGTAAGGGCTTTGAAAAATAAAATGGTCAAGAAGATTATTCTGACCCGTCCTGCTGTTGAAGCTGGAGAGAACCTCGGTTTTTTGCCGGGAGACCTGAAAGAAAAAATCGATCCTTATCTGCGTCCTCTTTATGATGCGTTGGATGATATGATTCCTGCTGATAAGCTGGGCTATTATATGAGCACCCGCACAATTGAAATTGCGCCGCTGGCGTATATGCGTGGCCGTACGCTGGACAATGCTTTCATCATCCTGGATGAAGCCCAAAACGCAACCGACCTTCAGATCAAAATGTTCCTGACCAGGATCGGCGCTAATGCAAAAGCAATAATTACCGGGGATTTAACTCAGATTGACCTGCCAAAAAACCAAAAAAGCGGTCTTGCCAAGGCTTTGTATATTTTGAAAAACATCGATGGGATTACGCATATTGAGCTGGATGAAGAAGATGTTGTCCGCCACCGCCTCGTTAAAGCCATCATCAAGGCCTATGAAAGAGACAAGAACAATAACGAACAAGGCCCTATTTCCTAAAACGATAAAACCTCCCTTTGAAACAATAACCCCGCCCGTGGAATTATCTGCGGGCTTTTTTTATATTTATGGTAAATTAATTTTAGTGAGAAAGATAACTCTGTTTTCAAGCCTGCTTGTTTTAGTTGCCTGCAACATGGATCGGACATTCAAAAAAGCGGAAGATGCCCAGGATGCGGGAAGGGAATTTATCCGTGCATCCCTCGATGGTGATTACGACAAAGCAGAATTCTACTTGCTCAAAGATTCTACAAATCAGTTGTTAATGGATAAATGGAAACTGGATTATGACAAACTGGATGAAAAAACAAAACAGGGATATAAGGATGCAGAAATATTGCCTATTGTCATCCAATCCGAAAACGACTCTGTGACCAGCTACACTTATTCTAACAGTTTCAAAAAAGACACGAGTACTATCAAAGTAATGCGCATTAAGGGGGAATGGCTGGTTGACCTCAAAGAAATCCTGAACTCCAAAAAATGATGCTGAAGAATATCTTTCTGGTTGGAATTAGCGGAGGCATTGGTGCCATTGCAAGATTTCTCTGCCAGAAATATCTGTATCAATGGTATCCGACCCCCTTTCCTATTGGTACATTCATCGTAAATATCCTGGGATGCTTTTTAATCGGCCTGTTTTATGGTTTATCTGAAAGAGGAAATATCCTGACGCCTGAATGGCGACTTGTACTCACCACAGGTTTTTGTGGCGGATATACAACCTTTTCTTCTTTTGCTTATGAGAATATTAATTTGTTGAAGAGCGGCGATTTCATGTATTTCAGCTTATACACTCTGGGCAGCGTAGCGTTTGGGATCACAGCTACTTTTCTTGGAATGATTGTATTCAAACTAATCTGATCATTTATGGAACTCGACGGACAATCAGTATTGCTGCGTGTTTTTTTGGGTGAGATCGACAAGGTCGGGCATACGCCATTGTATGAAGCCATTTTAAAATCTGCCAGAAAAGAAGGGATTGCAGGAGCAACGGTATTACGTGGAATTATGTCATTCGGGGCAAGTACAAGGATTCATACCGCAAAACTGATCGATATCTCAGAAGATCTCCCGATAATTGTAGAAATTGTCGATAAAGAAGAAAAAATTAATTCGTTTATACCCCTAATCAATAACCTGTTTGAACAATGCGGGCGTGGTGGACTGATCACCACGGAAAAAGTAAATGTGCTGTATTACAAACCCAGGTCTAAATAACCATTTCCGGTCGCGAACCGAGCCTGTGTATTCTTCCAACCATAATGACCTATCGGAAACTACTCTTTTGTGTAATGATTGTTTTCAAGTAGGTTTGTATTCCCAGATTATTATCGTATGATGACAGTATCTCATCCCTGGCATGGAGTTCCTTGTGGCGAAAATGCTCCGAGGATTGTAAATGCCATCATTGAAATTCCACAAGGTGCAAGAGCTAAATATGAAATTGATAAGCAAAGCGGCCTCTTAAGATTGGACAGGGTGATCTACTCTTCATTTTATTATCCCGTCAATTACGGTTTTATTCCTCAAACATATGGGGATGATAAGGACCCACTGGATATTTTAGTTCTTACTTCCCTGCCGGTACAATCGCTTTGTCTGATCGAAGCAAAGGTGATGGGAGTTATGCAGATGATTGACAGCGGTGATGCCGATGACAAAATCATTGCTGTGGCTGCAAAAGATCCAAGTGTTAACCATTACAATAATATTGAAGAATTTCCCAAACATTTTTTTGAAGAATTACGACATTTCTTTGAAGAGTACAAAAAACTGGAAAACAAAACCGTGGTTGTCGAAGAATTCGGAGACAAGAGTGCTGCGCTGAAAATAATTGAAGAAGCGATCAACTCCTACCGGGAAAATTTCAGGGTCAGTTAACAAGAACTCATTAATCATCCCAATTCATTAAAAATGTCAATCCAAACTATACTTCTTGTCATCCTGATAGGCCTTGCTGCCGGTATACTTAGCGGACTGGTGGGTATTGGCGGGGGCATCATTATTGTGCCTGCATTGATCTATCTTCTCGGGTTCAGCCAGCACAAAGCCATGGGCACTTCACTCGGGATCCTGCTATTGCCTGCGGGCATTCTGGCCGTTTTGAATTATTATAAAAAAGGCTATATTGATATAGAAGTAGTCATCATCCTCTTCATCGGTTTTGTAATTGGGGGCTATCTTGGAAGCAAAATTTCTTTGGGGCTACAGGAAGCCACTGTACGAAAAATATTTGCCATCGTGTTGGTTGTCATTGCCGGGAAGATGTTATTCTTTGACCGGTAGCAATAATGAAGCAGCTAATCATTAATCCTTCCTGTAATTATTTTCGCAAATACCTCCTAATTAATTTAAGGTGGTGAGTTTGTTTGCCGGTATCGAGATTAATGATCCCTTCACTATTGATTTTATCCACCCGGACTTTTCCTGAAGCATGAATGATTTCATGCTTATCAAGCAGGATCCCAACATGTGTAATTTTGCCTTCAGCATTATCAAAAAAAGCAAGATCGCCTAAGGAAGATTTTTTTAAAGAACCGATCAATTCGCCCTGTGTAGCCTGTTGCCAGGCATCCCTGAAAAGAGGAATATCTAGAAACCGAAAGATAGTTTGTGTATATCCGCTACAGTCGGTTCCGAATACGGTTTTCCCTCCCCACAAATAAGGTGTGTTGATCCAGGTATAAGCGAGTTGCCTGATCCTCTTTTTATTTTTTGATGCTTTCGCAGGATTCCAGGTTTTTCCGGAATAAACAAGTTTATTTTTTCCCCAGTTCGTGTGCCCCTTTTTTAAACCCGGAAGCAGGCTGCCAAAAGGTACTTTCATTGAATACCCATTGTATTGCAATTCGGTTATCCATCCCCGTGTCAATCTTTTTTCTTCAGTCTCGTATAAGGATTGCCCGATTTCAACAACATGACTGCTTTGACACCAGCCTTCATATCCATCATATTTGCATTTGATTTTTACCCACTCGGACTGTTCCTGATCTAATATCATACAACATTCCCCGAATAATAACTGGCTTACCATCTCGCTTTTATGGGATGAATCAGCACGCAGGGGACTGCAAGGCAGGCAGCAAATAGCCGGTTGCATATAATAAAAATGTTAAAATCTTTCTTAAAAAGCTAAAATCTTACGAATCAATCGTATCGTACAAAAATAATTGTGAAAATTCTTTTGGCCTGCATCTTATAAAAAAAAAATTGACTATTTTAAGTATTGTGAACAGGGAAAACTTTGACCACAACACTGACCAGGAATTGCTTGACCGGTTCTATATCGATCACAATAACGAATGGCTGGGGCTTTTGCTGGAACGATATATTCTTTTACTGTTCGGTGTTTGCATGAAATATTTAAAAAATGAGGAAGAAGCCAGGGATGCTGTGCAGCAAATATTTCTGAAAGCCATTACGGAATTGCATAAATATAAAGTAAGTTATTTCAGGTCGTGGATATATGCGGTTGCAAGGAACCACTGCCTGATGCTGCTGAGGGATAGGCAGGTAAAAATACCTGCTTCTTCAGCAGAAAACCTGGCAGACCCGATTGAAGCCATTCCCGGTGAGAATCATTACCTCGAAAAGGAATCCCTCTTGCAACTGATGTCGGACTCATTACTTGAGTTGAACCAGGAACAAAAACAGTGCTTAACTTTGTTCTATCTCGAAAAAAAATCCTACCAGGAAATTGCCGAGAGTACAGGATTCACCATTATGCAGGTAAAAAGTTATATTCAGAACGGTAAAAGAAATATGAAAAAATTACTCGATAAGAAAATGAATAAAACTATCTAACCAATCGCAACAATGAAATCAGGAATTGAAAATGAGTGATCAGCTTCTTCACATATTATCAAATAGCAATAAGGATATTAACAACCAAAAACTGATGGATTATCTCAGCGGGAAATTATCTGCCCAGGAAAAGCATGAGATAGAAAAAATGATGGCAGACAGTCCGTTGATGAATGATGCCATTGAGGGGTTGGAAAATATCAGGGATAAAAATAAACTGCAGGAATACGTGGATCAGCTTCACGAGAATTTGCAGGCGCAACTCGTCAGGAAAAAGTTGATTCGCGCAAAAAAAAGGATCAGGGAATATCCCTGGATCTATCTGGCCATCGTACTGGTACTAATATTCTGTGTGGTTGCTTATCTGATCGTCCGCCAGTTTTTAAAGTAAGTGGGACTCAGCACTTGACTTCTGCCTTGGAATATCGTAATTTTAGTAGCGGTTCTTCTCCCCTACTTAAAATCCGTGGTTATGGGTGCCTTACAACAAATTCAACGGTGGAGTGCAAGCCACCATCCAAGATGGCTGGTCCTGTTACGCATTGCGCTTGGACTATGCCTGTTCATCAAAGGAATTTCATTCATGAATAATACCGTTGAACTCGATCAGATGATCGCAGGAAGTATGATTTCCAAAGGAGGGAGTTGGCTTCCGCTGACGATCACTTCGGCGCATCTGCTGGGAGGTTTTCTGATAATTATCGGATTACTGACCAGGTGGGCAGTCTTATTACAAATACCTATTCTGATCGGCGCTGTCATTTTCATCAATTCGCAAAAGGGAATGTCTGCAGGCGGATCAGAACTTATATTTGCTCTGGTCATTCTCGTGCTTCTGATTTTTTTCCTGGTGGAAGGCGGGGGTCCAATCTCGCTGGATAATTATTTCAGGAAAAATCCAAAATAGAAACCGAACACATACCTGGCTTAAATAAACGAATCAATTGTCTGTTGCCAATTGCTCATTGCCTATTGGTACTGTATGTAAACCGGCTGCGGTTTTAATTTCAGGACTTCATCCGGAGTGAGCATCCGACTGTTTGGTTCCCTCAAGTCATTTTTATAAAAAAGTTTGAATCCGGTAAACTGGACAGGCTCTTTATAGATGAATTCCCTGTAACTGGTATATTTTTTTGATTGAACGCCCCAGCCATCCATATCCATGACTACCTGTACATCGGGATCGGGTTGAATTTTCTGATAGTTGGTGATCATTGCCTGTGTGAAGCGATGTACGACCAATATTTTCGGCGGGATTTTGTTGATTTTTGCCAGGTTGCTCAAATAGCCAATAGCATAGTTCACATCAGCTGCATCCATGGTCCCGATTACAGTCCCTGGTTTTTTTCCCGTTTTCATTGAAAACTCAGGATCAATACCCAGGTGAACCTGTGGCATTTTCAGATAATTTTCCAATAAAGGAATTTCTTCCTGCAGATTACTCATCCCCACCTGGATATCGAGAAAAACGATCGCATTGATTTGAGCAGCTAACTTCAGGATGGAGTCGATCTGTTTGGAAGGCATGCGCAAACGATATTTCCCTCCCTTGCCTGGCGAACCCTGAGCAGTGACAGCAATATAATGCAAAGCAGGCTGCACAGCCATCGTTGAGTCGGCCGTCTCCCATTTTTTTACCTCACCTTGTAACTTTTGGAGCATTTCGGGAGCCGGATATTCGCCGAGCACACCCATTTTTTTCGAATACAGGTTACCGTAATAAGCCACAATTCTTTTGAAAGGTAGGATAGCTCCAACGCAGGGATAGGCCGTCTTTACCGGCCAGTGACCGGAAGAATCGCCATTTGTTATCCTGGTCAGTTTCTGGTTGTATAAAATAGTATCCAATACAGCGGGAGTATTTTCAATGACAGAGTCTTTTTTCTTTTCTTCAAGATCTGCCGAGGCGCTATTTCGTTTGAAATGGAAATTGGTTTTATTACTTAACACAGAAGTAATATAGAAAATGCCAATTACGGAAAAAAGTATGCTGAAGAATAAACGGAACTGTTTCTTCGTAATTATACGGAACTTGTCTGCAGTTTTCTGTAGAATTTGCATAAGGTAGCTGAATTAGCCGCGCAAAACAGGGATTAACGCATATACAAGAACGTAATCCGGTGCGTTTTATTTTTGGTAACGCGTTAATTTTAAGCGGTATTATTCTTTTACGGCCGTACACATCTGATACAGTCGGAACTATAAAAAAATAACTGCATAAGCTCTCCAGCGCAGCTTTGAGTTATCTGAAACTCTAACCGAAAGGTTAAAACTATTTACCTGTTTTTGCCGAATTGTTTATGGGGAAAATAAACATCAATCAGTAAGGTGGTTCTGGTTTCGCCTGTTTGGATAACCTGCAAATTTATACGTTTCATCAACCCTGACAATCATTTCGGCGTCAAAAGCAGCCCGCTTTAGATCATTACCTGAAAACCATTCGGCCACCCAGTTTTCATTGGCATCCTCATACATAAGTGTCATTTTCGGGCCTCCTGATTTCAGTTGCACGATATCCCCCGGCCTTAACTTATCAGACATAAGAAAATTATTGTTGATTTCAGAATATAAGGATATGAAGTTACTGATCATCTGATTTTTCAGTACAGTATAAACACGAGGATTTTTACTTTGAAGTTTTACGAAAACCGTAATCGGCAATAGATCAATAAAGAAAACTTCGAAATGATTTTGTTTCGTCAACTCACTCTCTTAGTTTCTTAAACCAATTAATGAGACCATTGGTCGAGGAATCGAATTTCTGAATTTCTGTATTATTCTCCAGCTCAGGTAGAATTTTGCCTGCCAATTGTTTACCCAGTTCTACACCCCACTGATCAAAACTGAAAATATTCCAAATGACGCCCTGCACAAAAATCTTATGTTCATAAAATGCGATCAGTTTGCCCAGCGATGAAGGCGTAATCTCTCTTAACAAAAAAGAATTCGTAGGCTTGTTCCCTGCAAACAGCCTGAATGGGATCAACTTCTCTTCTACTTTTTCGGCAACCAGTTCTTCTCTTGTTTTACCATTCATCAGCGCCTGCGTCTGGGCAAAAAAATTAGACAGTAATTTCGGGTGGTGGTCGCCGATAGGGTTATGACTGATGGCCGGCGCTATAAAATCGCAGGGAATCAAAATTGTTCCCTGGTGTATGAGCTGGTAAAATGCATGCTGGCCGTTGGTTCCGGGTTCTCCCCAAACCACAGGGCCTGTCGAATAAGTAACCGCCTTGCCATCCCGGTCCACGCTTTTGCCATTGCTTTCCATATTTCCCTGTTGAAAATAAGCGGCAAAACGATGCATATATTGATCATAAGGAAGAATAGCTTCTGTCTGGGAACCAAAAAA
>DATJWE010000028.1:0-4017 GCA_035501475.1 Puia sp.
TACGGCGGATGTCCTTTACAAAGTTTTCTGTAGAAGGCTTTTGAGATTTTGTTTCCATGATCTAATTTTTAGTAGTGAATATTCTGGAAACACTCTCTTAAATTACTAAATTACAGGTACACTTTACGCTGAAGATTTACAATAGCATCATCATCCAGATTATTTTTCCACAACTTGTCCCGCTTATCGCGGGACGAGTTGTGTTTAAAACCTAAAGAATTATTTCTCCATCACTGTCCCTGTCAAATTAATGAATGTTGAAACGCCGGACTTCACAAGCGCGAACCGGTGGGTTATTACCTTACAGTGTATTGGGCACAGTCACTCGTTAATACGGTGGCCAGTGAAACAGCGTCGATGATCTGGAAATGGATACGATATGTCGTTCCTTCCACTGAGGCTGGCACATTGCGAAATAAATTTTCCATTCCATTCCCAAAGCCATCCGTATGAATGGGTTGAGAAACCAGTCCCTTACCCAGTGTAAGCCAGGCGGTACTACTACAGTCATTATCTGTTATGGGATTTACAGCCCTTTGCAATAAATAGTCATGGTTGGGTGTAAGGTTGAAGACCCAGGTATCCAGTGTTATTGTAAGGGGAACATTGGGGTCCTGGCGAAACTTAATAAAGCCAAAAGCAGAACTTTTGCTGTCAAATTTATTTATCTCACCCGAATTAAGCTTGACATCGAGGTCATATGCATCCAGTTCTTCTTTGGGCATTGTCTTGTCACAGGCCATAAAAGCAGTTATTAAAAATAAGATCAAGGGCAATCTGGCCTTAATTAATTTTGGAGCGCTAATTCGCATAAAGAATATTTTAAGGTTAAAAAATATAAATCATAAACACAATACAAATCGTCATGGATTGTCTACATTAAATCAATCAAAAATCTCACTTTCTTTTCGCTCCATTTCTCGTTAACTGCCTTTTCCCAGATTTCACAATTGATGACTGAGAAAAAGGTTTCATGCCAGTTGTTGGGAACGTTATCGTTCATCTAATCCTGCTTTAATGAATAGAAGTAATTTTTTGATTGCGATTCAAAAGTAATAAACCACAAGGTTACAGAAGTAGTAAGGATCCGCCAAATTTAGTTTAATGGCAAAAGGATTTTATGCTACTCATTCCAATTCGGTAAAGTTTCTGTCGTAAGACCTGGATAATTATTGAAGAGAATAGATGGGCTTACATTAGCAAATTGTTTGAATTCTTTTATCATGTGCATGATATCATAGTAGCCATTGTCATAAGCAACGTCGACCCAGCTTTTTTCCTGATGGGTTATTCTAGATTTTACGGCTGTATTGAAGCGAAGTATTCGACAGAATAATTTCGGTGAAGTTCCTACTTGTTCCGAAAATCTTCTTTCAAAATTCCTTATACTCATATTCGCAAGCCTGGCATATTTAGAGATATCAATATTATAATTTTTGGATAATAGTTGATGGGAAATTCGTGTAATTCCCCCGTTTGCATAAACTGCTTTTTGCTTATTTAAAAACCCAATCAAAAAATTGTTGGCAAGCGATACCATTTCCTGTACGCCCAAAGCATGAAGCAATTGCACTTGTAGTTGTTTAATATGTTTCCCTTTAACTTCATCTGCAGGGAATATTTTATCACAAATCTCGGTCGCCGGAATACCATTGGCAAGTACGAATTGGCAATAAGCAGAACCTATCGTCACGAAGTAGAAAAGGTGCTAAGAAGATAATCTGATCCGAGTCAATGCCCCATACCAGCCAAGCTTGACCAACGATTAACAGGTGCAGACAGGAAATTGATGCGGGACAGTTTGACCATTTTGTGATATTAATTCAAGTTTTCCCCCTCCATTTATTTTTATTAAAGATCAAATGATTTCGATAATAAGCAAAGCTCTTTTCCAGGGTATAGCAGTTTTGTATATGCGTAAATTGAGCTTCTATTATATTGCCAAATTCCATAGAAACAGCATAAATAGTGGGAGGGCCGTTTTTGCATTGGCAAATATTAAGCATTCCTCCCTTGACCCTATCTTACCTGCTTTAATTTCCCATATTGACGGTCAGTACTGCATTTCAGGCAATTTACATTTTGGTGATTTCAGAAACTGACTTTTTTGGCATTTTCTATGCTGATCCAACAAGATAAATACCGACACATATCAAGTAGTTGTATTTAACACTATACAACAACTATATGCGCATCCATCCTCTGAATGTCTGAGGTGATCAGTAGTTATCTCCGAATTGAGAACAAATGATGAAAATCAGCCTGATCCCTGACATTGGTATAAGAAAAATTGCCTGATAAGATATAACTATGTGAAATGACAAAGGCAGAGTTATGACAAAAAAAACTAAATCCGGAAAGTATGTCTACTTCTTCGGCGGCGGCAAAGCCGATGGTAATGAATCAATGAAAAACCTATTGGGAGGAAAGGGCGCTAATCTTGCAGAAATGGCAGGGCACCCTAAGCTTCGCCTTCCTGTTCCTCCGGGTTTTACCGTTACGACTGAAATTTGTACTTATTATTATGCTAACAGGAAAACCTATCCTGAATCATTAAAGACCCAGGTGGCAAAAGCACTTGCTAAAATGGAAAAACTCACCGGGAAGGAATTTGGGAATGAGAAAAACCCATTATTGGTCTCCGTTAGATCAGGTGCCCGCCGGTCTATGCCAGGGATGATGGAAACAGTCTTGAATGTTGGATTGAATGAAAACACAATACAGGGAATTATTGCGCAAAGTCATGATGAACGATTTGCCTATGACGCATACAGGAGACTGATCATGATGTACGCGGATGTTGTCTTGGAAAAGGCAAATGGCATCGAAGCAAAAAACGGAAAAGGTATCCGCAAAATATTGGATGAAAAACTGGAAGTCATTAAGCATAAACAGGGCTATACCAGCGATACGGAATTAACTGCAGAAGAATTAAAATCATTGGTACATGAATATAAGAAAACGGTTAAGCAAGTTTTAGGTGTTGAATTTCCTGATGATCCGTGGGCGCAACTCTGGGGAGGGATTGGTGCAGTATTTGGCAGTTGGAATGGGAGGAGAGCGATAGAATATCGCCGCATAGAAAAAATTCCTGATGATTGGGGAACTGCCGTTACTGTGCAGGCAATGGTTTTTGGCAATATGGGCAATGATAGTTGCACGGGAGTGGCATTTACAAGGAATCCTGGCAATGGCGAAAATAAATTCTACGGTGAATTTTTGGTAAATGCGCAGGGTGAAGATGTCGTTGCCGGGATCAGAACTCCTGCGCCTGTTAATGAATACTCGAAAAATGCACAAAGCATACATTTTTCAACGTTGGAAAAATTGATGCCTCATTTATATAAAGAGCTGTTCGAATACCAGAGGAGGCTGGAAAAACATTATAAGGATATGCAGGATATTGAGTTCACGGTTGAAAAAGGGAAACTATATATGCTGCAGTGCCGCGTGGGTAAGCGAAATGGAATTGCAGCTGTTCGCATGGCAACAGAAATGTACCGGGAAAAAATGATTGATGCTAAGACTGCGATTCAACGCGTGGCCCCGAATCAACTGGTGGAATTGTTGTTGCCGGGAGTTGATCCGAAAGCAGAACAAATCCACGCCGTTCTGGCAAAAGGATTACCTGCAGGGCCGGGCGGCGCCGTTGGGCGTGTGGTATTCTCGTCTGAAGACGCAGTGGAATGGGCAAATAAGGGTGAAAGGGTGATATTAGTCAGGGAAGAAACATCTCCGGAAGATGTGGATGGTATGCATAGCTCCCAGGCAATACTCACGACCAAAGGAGGCATGACTTCGCACGCTGCACTGGTAGCAAGAGGGTGGGGCAAATGCTGCATTGTGGGCTGTAGCGATATTGAAATTCATCAGGAGTCAAAATCATTCAGGGGTAAAAATAATGTCACAATCAGGGAGGGTGATTTGGTTACTTTGAATGGAACAAGAGGTCTTGTATATGAAGGAAGCCTTCCCTTGGTTGATATTGACTTAAGCAGGAATCAGTCCTATAAAGAT
>DATJWE010000029.1:0-26037 GCA_035501475.1 Puia sp.
TTTTTACAACCATGCTTGCATTTAATGAAACTAAATTGCGGGATATTGCAAAAATTTCAATATTGGTAAGCGTGGTGGCATCAGTAGTGCTCAGCTATATTTATTTCCGGATAATTGGTACAGTGAAAATTGTCAAGCCTGTTATTATTCCCGAACAGGAACTGGAAGTACAACTTAAATTATCTTAATCATAAAATAATTACAACAATTAAAAAGGGCCTCAATTTTAGGCCCTTTTTCTATTATCCATTGAAAGATTTTTCGTTATTTTTTCAGGTGAGCTATTTTTTCTCTTCTCCTTCCACCACATGAATAAAACCAGGCTGCCAATCCATCCTATCGTGCCTGCGAAGATTTTGAATAAGTCCATGTATGCCGGATCGATGGACGCTATAAAATGTTGTATTTGCCCAAAAATTAACATGAAACAAGAATTTGTACCTATGATGATGTAATTCCACACAAAGTTGAGAAGAAAATTTCACAAAACAAAGAAATTAATGTGTTTATTCTATGATTTACTGATCATAACATATTATATTAAATTTTATTTAACTTTTGGGATAGCTTATTGTCAGGCGGCTAACCCTGGAACGGAAAATTTTGATTTTTTTTTGAGTTTTAATCGGAAAGAGATCGAGAAAGCTGAATTTTTCGTAAAAAAAGACTGAAATTTTTTTTTATAGTTATCATGCAGAGTTTCTTGCTGCGTTAATGACACCGAATGAACAGCGGATGATTAGTTTTTCGTACACATCTTTTAGTGGCGAACTCATCAATGCCTTTTCCAATTTTCTGAATTTCGTGATGGCATATTGTTGAATGGTACTTAATGGCAAAACGATTCGCTCTCTCATTTGAATCGAAAGCTGGTCAACGGGATAATCAGCCATTAACTCATGTTTGCCTGAGAGTTTAAAAAGATATTTTTGCGTCAGCTCAAATTCATTATAAATCTTCGTCCAGATTTCCCCGTATACCGGGTGTTGCGATAAATGTTCTGTGAGTGGGAAAAAACATTTTTTCATGGCCATCTCACAGTTATCAATAAGCGTTTTAAAATAAAGTGAATCATCATACAGGTGTTTTACCTCTGCCCATTTTCCTTTTTGTTCCATCCCGTGCAAGGCCGTTCCTACGCCGTAATAACCGGTCACATTTTGTTTTAACTGGCTCCACGCACCCACGTACGGGATTGCCCTCAGATCTTTTAAATCGAGCCGGCCTGACTGGCTTCGTTTGCTGGGGCGGCTGCCTATATTTGTTTCACTGTAGAACTGCAAAGGACTCACTTCATTGAGGTATTGCATAAAATAAGGGTGACTCTTCAATTCAGTATAGCTTGCAAAACTTTCATCAGCCATTTCCTGAAATGTTTTTTCCTCTTGAGGTTCCAGGGTTATTTTTCTGGATGAAAAAAGATCATTGGAAATCCCTGCATGTACCAGTTGCTCGATATTGTATTGTGCAGAATCAATTGTCCCGAAACTTGAGCTCACTGTTTGTCCTTGTACGGTAAGCTGTATTTCTTTATTTGCTATATTTTTTCCCATCGACGCATAGAATTTATGCGTTTTTCCGCCGCCCCGGGCCGGAGGGCCGCCTCGTCCGTCAAAAAATACTACATCGATTCCATATTCTCTTGAAACCCTCGTCAGTTCTTCCTTGGCTTTATAAATGCTCCAGTTTGCCATCAGATATCCTCCGTCCTTCGTGCCGTCGGAAAAACCAACCATAATAGTTTGTGTCTGCTGGCGCTGATTCAGGTGTTTTCTGTAAGCCGGGTTCTCATACAATTCCCTCATTATTGCAGAAGCATTTTGCAGGTCATCAACTGTTTCAAACAAAGGAACTATGTCTATAGGAAGTTCCTCTTTCTTCCATCCATTAAGCAGGAAGAGGGTGTACACTTCCATCACATTCAAGGCACTGTTGCACTGGCTGATGATATACCTGTTGCATCCCGGAATTCCGTTTGCACGCTGAATGTTCCTGATTGTGGAGATAGTTTGCAGTGTATCTTTTACAAGTGGATCCGCATATACATCCGGGTTAGCAGTTCCGGATACGTTGCATAAAGCCCGTAATTTTTCTTCCTGACTTCGAGCGCTGAAATCGCGAGGCAATAAATTTTCTTTTTCTGCAATAGCCTGAAGCACTTTGCCATGCACACTGCTGTCCTGCCTGATATCCAAAGTGGCGAAATGAAGTCCGAATACATGAACCTTGCTGATCAAATTATCCACAAGGTGAAGAAATAAACTATTATGCTGGTAAATCAGGATTTCTCTTATTTGTTTTAGAGCGGTGAGGATTTCCTGCTTGTTCAGATCTGCTTTATGCTCCGGTATAAAAATATTATTGTACAACTTCTCTTCAAGACTGGTCAATATGGTATCTACTCCTTTGAATGTGAGCCTGCGCTTCAATCTCCTGACATCAAGATAATAACACTTGATAATGGCGCCGCGAAGCGCATCGGCAACTTTTAATGTAATAGCAACATTTACAAAAGGATTGCCGTCACGATCTCCTCCCGGCCAGAATCCCATTCTGATAACCGGGTTATTTTCAGAAACCGCATCAGGAAACTGGTTTGTCATCGAGGTGAGAATTCTTCCTGCAGCATGATAGAAAATATTTTCAAGATACCAGATCAGGCTGATGGCTTCGTCGTAAGGAGTGGGTTTTTGCTTCTTCAAAAACGGTGTCTTGCCGAGTTGCTGCATATACATGTTAATCTGGCTGGCATTATTCTCGATCACCGCGCGCGACAGGTCATTGATAATTCCTAAAACCGGCCCGGGGTAAAACTGAGTGGGATGAGCAGTCAATACCAACCTGACCGAATAGTCTTTTAGTTTTGCCTTGAGTTCGTCTTCTTTATTAAACTGCAGGACTTCTGATGATAAATGTTTAAGCGTTCCAATACCTCCAAGGTCATTCACATCTTTAAAAGCTGCATCTTCCAATGCATCAAAAAGTACTACCTGGCGCTCCACATATTGTACAAAACGGAAAAGTATATCCGCTTTTTCCCTGTCGCTGGTATAAGAAGTGTGCTTTTGAAAAAATTCTTCAATGATCTGTTCCGGGCTTTGTTTTTTTTTGTATCCTTCTTCACAGAAAGTCAGAAGCAGGGACAATAAAATTCCGGTTTTTTCAATCCGGTGAAAGGGGAGAGAGGTGAATAAGCTGTTGTACAGTTGAAATTTAATTCCAACCAGGTTTTTGAATTGCTGCAACCCCTGTGATAACTGATAACTCATGATTAAAATTATAATCGTTCAACAAATACTATAGCAAGCAGCAATAAATTAAAATATTCCTCAAAATAATTCATTTTCGTTAAAAAAATCCCCGATTTTCATTATTTTTTCACAATATTATTTATCTTTGCGCTTCTTATAATTTGTGATTTGTTCAACACATCATATTGCTCGTATTTTTCTTTCTGCAATTTTAATCGTTGCACAAATCTCAGTTATTACAACTACAACGATCCGCTGAAAGCGGATTATACATTTTCATATCATTCATTGGGCCTTTGCTGTACACACAGAAATTATCTTTTTAATTTATTAATTTCTTCAAAAAATATTTATAGTCGATGCAGGTTCTAAAATTCGGAGGTACTTCAGTTGCTAATGCTGAAAATATCAATAAGGCAATCAAAATTATTGAGTCGGCCATCAAAAGGGATAAAGCCATTGTGGTTGTCTCTGCCCTGGGAGGTATTACAGACGCATTGATCCAATGTGGCGTGCTGGCAGCATCCGGGGAAGAATCGTACAAAGAAAAATTGCAGCAGATTGAACAGCGTCACCTGGAAACTGTCAAATCACTGATACCAATAACACAGCAAAGCAGTGCCTTGAGCCTCGTTAAAAAAAGGTGCAATGAGCTGGAAGATATTTGCAACGGTGTTTTTTTGCTTGGGGAACTTTCTGTTCGTACAAAGGATAAAATTGTCGGTTATGGAGAACTGCTTTCTTCACAGATTGTATCCGGCAGACTGGTATCGCTTGGAATTAGTAATGTCTGGAAAGATTCCAGGGAACTGATTCAAACAGATTCGCAATTCGGTTACGCTGCAGTAGATATTGCCGCAACGAACAAAAAAATGCAAACATTTTTTTTGGGCTCGACGGATTCCTTATTCATTGTTCCCGGGTTTATTGCTTCTGACGGAAGTGGCGCCCCGACCACATTAGGAAGAGGCGGATCGGATTATACGGCTGCTATTTTTGCGGCGGCCATTCAGGCAAACGTGGTGGAAATATGGACGGATGTATCAGGCATGATGACTGCTGATCCGCGACTGGTTTCGAACGCTAAAGTCATTCCCAATATTTCCTATCAGGAAGCAATGGAACTATCACATTTCGGGGCCAAAGTAATTTATCCGCCCACCATTCAGCCAGTCATGAATATGGGGATTCCGGTATGGATAAAAAATACTTTTGCACCTGCCGATTCGGGCACTTTAATTGAGAAAGTCAGTTCCGGAAACGGAAACAGTATCAGGGGTATTTCCAGTATCAGCAATATTGCCCTGCTTAGCCTGGAAGGAAGCGGGATGGTTGGCATCCCGGGTTTTTCAAAACGACTTTTTGAAGCCCTGTCTGATGAAAAGATCAACGTTATTCTGATCACACAGGCTTCTTCAGAACATTCGATTTGCGTCGGAGTGGAGGAATCAGGAGCTGCCAAAGCCAAGCTTGCTGTGGATTATGCCTTCGAGCACGAGATAAAAACAGGAAAGGTTGAACCTTTGATTATTGAAAAGGGTCTGGCAATCGTTGCCCTGGTTGGAGACAATATGAAAAGTCATCCGGGCATCAGTGGAAAAATGTTCGGATCGTTGGGCAGAAACGGTGTGAATGTACGCGCGATTGCACAAGGTTCTTCGGAAAGAAATATTTCCACCGTGATTGCGAACCGCGATGTTAAAAAAGCCATTAATATCCTGCATGAAGAATTTTTTGAAACTACGAATAAGCAATTGAATCTTTTCGTGGTGGGTACTGGAAATGTGGGTGGTAGGTTATTGGAACAGTTAAAGCAACAGCAGGATTATCTGCAGGCTCATCTTCGGTTACAGGTCCGCGTGATCAGCATTGCCAACAGCAAGAAAATGATTTTTAGTGACGAAGGAATTGACCTGAACAACTGGAAAAATCAGCTTCAGGGAGGCAGTGAAATGAATTTGCAACAATTCATTGAAATGATTCGTTCCAGGAATCTGCGCAATGCTGTCTTTGTGGATATTACCGCCGATCGTGAAGTTGGGACCAGCTACGATAAGCTATTACAAAAAAGCATAGCTGTGGTAGCCTGCAATAAAATAGCCTGCTCCTCACCGTTTGCATATTACAGGAATCTTAAGAATTTATCCAGGGAATTCAATGCTCCCTTCTTCTTTGAAACCAATGTTGGCGCCGGCCTGCCGGTGATAGGAACATTGAACGACCTGCTTCGCAGTGGTGATAAAGTAAACCGGATTGAAGCCGTATTGAGCGGCACACTTAATTTTGTTTTTAATAACTATGACGGAAAGAAAAGTTTTGCGCAGGTAGTTAAACAGGCCCAGGATGAAGGATATACTGAACCCGATCCAAGATTGGATCTGAGTGGAACTGATGTGATGCGGAAGATCATGATTTTGGTGAGGGAAACCGGGGGAGTTATTGAAATGGATGATATACGGAACGATTCCTTTATGCCCGCATCCTGCATGAAGGGAAGCGTTGATGAATTTTACAAAGCAATGGCAGACGAAGAGCCTCATTTCAGGAAATTGTATGAAGAGGCTGCAAAGGCAAATAAAAAATTAAAATTTGTCGCAAATTATCAGAACGGAAAAGCTGCAGTTGGGCTTCAGCATATAGACACGACACATGATTTTTATCATCTGTATGGGAAGGATAATATCGTTTTATTTTATACGGACCGTTATCCTGTTCAACCGCTTGTGATCAAAGGAGCAGGCGCAGGTGCAGAAGTGACGGCTTCGGGTGTTTTTGCGGACATTATCAGGGCTGCCAGCGCTTAATAAAAATTTGAAGAGAATCGACTTAAAAAAATTACTCACCAGGGATGAAACAAATCACCATACACGCGCCCGCAACCGTTGCCAACCTGGTATGCGGATTCGATGTGTTGGGTATGTGCCTGAATGAACCCTATGATATCATGGAAGTGAAACTGCTCGACAGGAAGCAGGTTATTGTGACCAGCGCGAACGGATATGATCTTCCTGCTGATCCTTCTCAAAATACCGCAGGTGCACCACTGTTATCCCTACTCGAAGAAATCAACAGACAGGTTGGTTTTGAAGTAAAGATTAATAAACAAATCAAACCCGGCAGCGGCATTGGTTCCAGCGCTGCCAGCGCTGCGGGAGCGGTGGTGGCAGCCAATCATTTACTGGGCAATATTTTTTCGAGAGAAGATATGGTTCGTTTTGCCATGGTGGGAGAGAAAGTGGCATCGGGAGTCAAGCATGCTGACAATATTTCTCCCTGTATTTATGGAGGAATCACTTTGATCCGCTCAATTTTTCCCTTGGATATTGTCGGAATCCCCTCGCCGGATTTATACGTTACCGTGGTACATCCCCAAATTGAAGTCAGAACTTCTGATGCCAGGCAAATCCTGCGAAAAGAAGTGCTGTTAAAAGACGCAATAAAACAATGGGGAAATATAGGCGGGCTCGTCGCCGGATTTATGAAGAATGATTATGATCTTATCGGACGATCAATGGAAGATGTCATTATTGAACCGGTACGAAGTATGTTGATTCCGGGTTTCGATGAGATCAAACAAAAATGTAAAAATGCCGGCGCATTGGGAGGAGGGATTTCGGGATCAGGCCCTTCTATTTTTATGCTAAGCAAAGATGAATCGACAGCAAAGAGGCTTAAGGAGGTGATGAAAGAAATCTATGACAGGATTGGATTGTTACATCATATTTATGTGACGACAATTAATAAGGAAGGAGTGAGGATAGTGGCAGGGGCGTGATTGCCAGCGAACAAGAAATGTGTATGAAAAAAGAATCTCATGAATTATTACAGTCTCAATGATCCATCCACAAAAGCAAATTTCAGGGAAGCTACAATCAATGGCCAGGCGCCCGACAAAGGATTGTATTTTCCCGAATTCATTCCTCAGCTTCCCCGGGGGTTAATAAAAGATATCAACCAATTTTCAAAAGAGGAAATTGCTTTTGCTGTCATCAAACCTTATGTTGGCGAAGCGATCCCCGAAAATGATTTAAGAAAAATTGTTGCTGAAACCATTGATTTCGATTTTCCGCTTCAAAAAATTAACGATCGTACTTATTCGCTTGAACTTTTTCACGGACCAACACTTGCATTTAAAGATGTAGGGGCAAGATTTATGAGCCGGTGTCTTGGATATTTTACTAAAAACAATAAGCAGCGCATAACCGTCCTGGTGGCCACATCTGGTGATACAGGAGGAGCCGTGGCCAATGGATTTTATGGAGTAGAAGGAGTGGATGTGGTGATCCTTTACCCATCTGGTAAAGTAAGCAGTGTGCAGGAATTGCAACTGACAACACTCGGTAAAAATATTTCAGCTCTTGAAGTGAATGGCAGTTTTGATGATTGTCAGCAACTTGTAAAACAGGCGTTTGCAGATAGCCAGATCAATAATAAATTATTTTTGACCTCTGCCAACTCCATTAACGTCGCGAGATGGTTGCCCCAACAGTTTTATTATTTGTTTGCTTATCAGCAGTGGCCTGAAAAAGATAACCCCCCGGTAATAAGCGTCCCCAGCGGAAATTTTGGAAATATCTGTGCAGGTATGCTTCTTTATCGGTCAGGGCTTCCCGTTAGTCATTTCATAGCAGCATGTAATGCCAATGATGTGGTTCCTTCCTATCTGAGAAATGGGGGCTATCATCCTCAAAAAGCAATTGCCACTTTATCCAACGCCATGGATGTTGGCAATCCAAGCAATTTTGTTCGTGTTCTCGAATTGTTCCATAAGGAGTTCAATTCGGTAAAAGAAATACTAAGCAGTTATAGTATTTCTGATGAAGAAACAAAAGACACGATAAAGCAAGTGTATTCAACCTATAATTATCTTCTCGATCCGCATGGGGCGGTTGGGTACCGGGCACTGGAAAAATACCTTGGACAATATCCCGGGAAAAAGGGAATCTTTTTGGAGACTGCACATCCGGTGAAATTTTATGATGTTGTTGAACCGGTAATTTCGGCTAAGATCCTGCAGCCGGAGACAGTCCGAATTCTGTTATCCAAAAAGAAGCAAAGTATTTTCATCGAAGCCGACTACGAAAAGTTCAGGGAATGGCTACTGTCAGGAAGATAGAACAAATTCAATTCCGACCTGCAAATAGCTTCTGGATTCAGCCATTTATTTTCTGCAGAGCATATTAAAAGCCTTTATTGGACGTTTTCAGGTAGCATAAATCAATATTCTGAAAAAACCCGCCATGAGCACCCCCAGGCTTATTTTAGCTGCCTTTGCTCTGTTTTTTCATTGCCTGTCTTTTTCCCAGCCTATTTGTGGTTTTGATCAGATTCAGCATAAGCTAATGAAAGAAAATGCTGCTTACCGGCAGAAGGTAATGAATTTTGAATCCCATCTGCGAATGTATATCCAGCAACACAAAGAACTTCAACAATCAAAAAATAATTTAAGGGTTCTTGGCGGGCTTCCGTACATGATTCCTGTTGTCGTTCATGTAATCAATACCGGCGGAGCCATTGGTACAATATATAATCCAAGCGATGCGCAGATCCAGGGCGCTATAAATTATCTCAATGCAGTGTACAATGGAACTTATCCCGGCATACAGGGTGCGGGCGATTTGGGAATTCAATTTGTGTTGGCACAAAGAGATCCACCTGGGATGGAACCAGCAATCTGGTTGTAGAGCTTTGTTTTGACAATGGAACAACTGCTCCGGGTGATGCAGCTGATCATGTGCTGGCTTATAGCGACGGAGGTTCAGGAACACAGGGAAATATGTTTTGGCAGAATGGAATCAATTGCTCGCAATCCTTCAGTTCGGTTATCTACAACGCTAATGGGGTCAAACCAATTATCAAATTGACTTATGGCATTCCCGGTACGCAGGTTCAAACTGTATTGAATTCATCCCAACAACAATACCTCGGAGCAAACAGTGATATTTATTTCTATGATCAGACGAGCAATGAGCTAATGGCCAGGATCCAGAACCTGAGCGGATTTGATTATGGCTGTACCCAGGTGGTTATTGATCGTGCAGGAACAAATGCTACTCCATTCTGGAATACTGTTCCTGCAAACTATCTCATGGATAAAACATTCCACGTGATTCCAACCAATAATAACCCGTCAGGTAGTTATAATATTACATTGTATTAGACGCAGGCAGAAGTGAATGGCTGGCAAACTGCTACGGGACAGAGTATCAACAATACACAATTGGTGAAAGTTACCAACCAGATATCTTCGGTTACTCCCGGTAATCCTGCCGGAGGAGGTACGGTGGTAACCGGAACGCCAACAATAAGCAGCCTTGGAACAAATACAGGACTGTCATATAATTTCACTACAGCCTTCTCGGGTTTCGGGGCAGGTGTTGCTGGTACAGTATTGTCTATTGACTTATTAAGTTTCCAGGGTCAATTGAACAATAATAATTTAGTGTTGCTTAACTGGAGTACTTCTTCCGAGGAAAATAGTAAGGGGTTTGATGTTGAACGCTCCTATGATGGCGTGCAGTTCACAAAAATCGGATATATCCCTGCTGCGGGGAATAGCTCGACTGAAAAGGATTATTCGTTTACAGATCCGAATCTTCCACAGGAAAATAATTATTATCGCCTTAAGAAAATTGATATCGATGGAAATTATGCATATAGTAAAGTTGTGATGGTCAGAGATCCGGCGAATAATTCTTTCAAAGTGCTCAATAATCCATTCACCAGTTATTTGGATTTACAATTCGGTAAGCCAGTTACAGGTAATGCGCAAATAAGACTAATGGATATTACAGGAAGAGAAATGTTCAGGTATATGCCGGAAGTAAATGGCCTCACCAACCTCAGGATTGATCTTTCGCAAAAACCACTCAGCGCGGGCGTATATATTCTTGAAGTTTTATACAATGATGAAAAGCATGTGGCTCGAGTGGTTAAGCAATAATAGAAATTAATAAAAAAGGCCACTCACGAAAGTGAGTGGCCGTAGTAATCATCAGTTAGCAGTGTTTACTCAAATTTGAGATCAAGACCAAGCCCCCTGAGTTCGTGAACAAGCACGTTAAACGATTCAGGAATACCTGCTCTCGGTATGCTATCGCCTTTTACAATTGCTTCATAGGTTTTTGCACGGCCGATAATATCATCAGATTTCAATGTCAGCAATTCCTGCAATATGTTGGATGCACCATAAGCTTCCAGTGCCCAGACTTCCATTTCACCAAAACGCTGACCTCCGAATTGTGCTTTACCTCCCAATGGTTGCTGTGTAATTAAGCTGTAAGGACCAATGCTTCTTGCATGCATCTTATCATCTACCATATGATGCAGCTTAATAATATAAATGATCCCCACGGTAGCTTTCTGGTCGAAGCGTTCGCCTGTTTCACCATCATACAGGTATGTATGACCGAAACTTGGCAACCCAGCTTTTTGAATATGTTCGGCGATTTCTTCTACTGTTGCCCCGTCGAAGATTGGCGTGGCAAATTTCAATCCTAATTTTTCACCAGCCCATCCCAACACGGTTTCATAAATCTGTCCGAGGTTCATACGGGAAGGCACACCGAGTGGGTTCAATACAATATCTACCGGTGTTCCATCTTCTAGGAACGGCATGTCTTCCGCACGGACAATCTTTGCAACGATTCCTTTGTTACCGTGCCGACCCGCCATTTTATCGCCCACTTTCAGTTTGCGTTTAACTGCCAAATAAACCTTCGCCAGTTTCAGCACACCTGCAGGTAATTCATCGCCGATCGACACGTTGAATTTTTCTCTCTTATATCTTCCCAGCTCTTCGTTGTATTTAATATTATAGTTGTGCAGTAATACATTGATGAGCTCATCTGTTTTTGCTTCACCTGTCCATCCTAAAGGATTTACATTGAGGTAATCAATGCCGGCAAGATTTTTTGCTGAGAATTTTGCCCCTTTGCCAATCTGAACTTCTCCGAAATTATTATTTACTCCTGCTGAAGTATGATCTTTCAGAAGAACCTGCAATTTGCTGACTAATACGTCGAGCAGATCGGCCACATTCTTCTCGTGCACTTTTTCTATTTTTTCCAGGATTGCTTTTTCGCGCATTTTTGCATTCTTGTCTTTTTTTGCACGCTGGAATAATTTTTTATTGATCACTACTCCTTCTGTTCCGCTTGGTGCTTTAAGAGAAGCATCTTTTGCATCGCCGGCCTTGTCGCCGAAGATAGCACGCAGCAGTTTTTCTTCCGGAGTCGGATCGCTTTCTCCCTTGGGAGTTATTTTCCCGATCAGGATATCTCCCTCTTTGATCTGCGCACCTACGCGGATAATACCATTCTCGTCAAGGTCTTTTGTCGCTTCTTCGGAAACATTCGGAATATCTGGAGTCAGTTCTTCTTCACCCAGTTTCGTATCACGTACTTCCAATTCGTATTCGGAAATATGAACAGAAGTAAACAAATCTTCACGCACCACTTTTTCGCTGATCACAATCGCATCCTCGAAGTTGTAACCTTTCCATGGCATGAAAGCCACTTTCAGGTTGCGCCCGAGCGCCATTTCTCCCTGCTGTACTGCATATCCTTCTGTGAGGAAATCTCCTTCTTTTACTCGCTGACCTTTTTTCACAGCAGGCTTCAGGTTGATACAGGTTTCCTGGTTGGTCTTGATGAATTTGGTGAGCTTGTATATTTTCAGATCGTCTTCAAAGCTGACGAGTTTTTGCGTTTCATTTCTTTCGTAACGGACATGAATTTCGTTTGCGTCTACGAATTCCACCGCGCCATCACCTTCCGCGTGGATCTGGATACGCGCATCACGCGCAGCTTTTGCTTCCAATCCTGTACCTACAATTGGCATTTCAGGACGAATCAGAGGAACTGCCTGGCGTTGCATGTTTGATCCCATCAATGCACGGTTTGCATCATCATGTTCAAGAAAAGGAATCAGCGAAGCGCTCAAACCAACAATCTGGTTTGGAGCTACGTCCATAAACTCCACTTCATTTTTTTCCAGAACGGGGAAGTCGCCTGTTTGACGCGAAACGATTTTCTCTTCAACAAAATTCCCCTTGTCATCCAATGGCACATTTGCCTGCGCAATTTTTGCGATATCCTCTTCTTCTGCACTCAGGTAAGTGAGTTTTTTCATATCCACTTTCCCTTCATGCACTTTGCGATATGGCGTTTCAATGAATCCCATTTCATTAATCTTCGCATGTACGCAAAGAGTAGAGATCAAACCGATATTTGGTCCTTCGGGTGTTTCAATAGTGCATAAACGTCCATAGTGCGAATAGTGCACATCTCGTACTTCGAATCCGGCCCTCTCCCTGCTCAGACCACCAGGGCCAAGTGCTGAAATACGACGTTTGTGGGTGATTTCACTGAGCGGATTGGTTTGATCAAGGAATTGTGACAACTGTGATGTTCCAAAGAAAGAATTGATCACAGATGATAATGTTCTGGCATTGATCAGGTCGACCGGAGTGAATACTTCATTGTCGCGAACGTTCATACGTTCACGGATTGTTCTTGCCATACGTGCAAGACCAACTCCGAACTGTGCGTATAACTGCTCGCCCACGGTACGTACACGACGATTGCTCAGGTGATCGATGTCGTCGATTTCGGCTTTGCCATTGGTGAGGCGGACGAGGTATTTGATGATCTCAATCATATCTCCCTTGGTCAGTGTTTTCTGATCTAAAGGAAGATTGAGGTTAAGTTTGCGGTTAATTTTATAACGGCCAACTTCGCCGAGATCGTAACGTTTATCGCTGAAGAATAATTTATCAATGATTCCTCTTGCTGTTTCATCATCCGGGGCGTCAGCGCCGCGCAATTGACGATAGATATGTTGAACAGCTTCCAACTCGCTGTTAGAAGTGTCTTTATTCAACGTATTATAGATGATCGCATAATCACCACCTACATCTTCTTTCTGGATGAAAACGCTTTTTACATCCATGTCTGCTACCAGTGTGATGGCTTCTTCGTCAAGAATGGTATCGCGCTCCAGGACGATTTCATTACGTTCGATCGAAACCACTTCACCTGTATCTTCATCTACGAAATCTTCGACCCAGGTTCTCAATACCCGGGCAGCGAGTTTCTTTCCGATATATTTCTGTAATGTTTTTTTATCTGCTTTCACTTCATCGGCCATGCCGAAGAGTTCCAGGATATCCTTATCTGTTTCATATCCGATGGCGCGCAGCAAAGTGGTGACGGGGAATTTTTTCTTCCTGTCAATGTAGGCAAACATCACATTGTTGATGTCTGTAGCAAATTCCATCCATGCTCCTTTGAAAGGAATCACTCTTGCGGAATAAATTTTTGTTCCGTTGGGGTGAATGGACTGTCCAAAGAAAACACCAGGGGAACGATGCAATTGTGAAACGACGACACGTTCGGCTCCGTTAATCACAAAAGTTCCGCGTGGGGTCATGTACGGAATATTGCCAAGGAAAACGTCCTGGACAATAGTCTGGAAATCCACATGTTCCTCATCATTACAACTCAAACGGAGTTTTGCTTTGAGAGGAACAGCGTAAGTAAGTCCACGCTCCATACATTCTTCAATTGTGTAGCGGGGCGGATCAATATAATAATCCAGGAACTCCAGCATGAAAATATTCCTCGTGTCTGTGATGGGAAAATTTTCCTTGAACACTTTGAACAAACCTTCAATATTGCGTTTGTCGGGAGTGGTTTCTAACTGGAAAAATTCTTTGAATGATTGAATCTGTACTTCGAGAAGATCAGGTGTTTCAGCAAGATGTTTGATTTTACCGAAATTGATCCTGTTGTGCAGCTTTGTTGAAGACATATTATAAAAGACCGGTTTTTTTAGATTTTAGAACTTCAAATCTCCCGTAAGCATAAAATCCCCTGAGAATTTAGATAATTCCCAAAGAGTTGATCTTTACCAAGTTATGTAATGCTGATTGCTTTATAATTATACCTTTACAGGAAACGGAGGGCAAAGGTACTGAATAAACCCGAATAAACAATAAAACCTGCCCTTTTCGTTAGCCCTGCAAAAAGGGAAGTGAAAGCAATGAAATCGTTAAAAACCTATTTCCTGCTTTCACTCCTGTTAGAAGAAGCAAAAAGTTACTGTACCTCAACATCGGCACCAGCTTCCTTCAATTTGGCAACCATAGCATCGGCATCTGCTTTGCTAACGCCTTCTTTGATTGGTTTTGGAGCGCCGTCTACGAGATCCTTAGCTTCTTTGAGGCCAAGACCGGTGAGATCTTTTACGATTTTAACAACGTTAAGTTTGTTAGCACCCCCGTTTTTCAGAATAACATTAAAAGAGGTCTTTTCTTCAGCAGCGGGAGCGGCTCCACCGGCAGCGGGACTACCGGCAGCAACAGACACAGCGGCGGCTGCGGGTTCGATGCCATATTCCTCTTTCAGGATTTTTGCTAATTCATTTACTTCTTTTACAGTTAAGCTCACTAACTGTTCTGCGAATGATTTTAAATCTGCCATGATTTTGAAATTTTTCCCGCCTTCATTTTCGCCTCCGGCGAATCCGGCGGATGGTTTAAAAAAATTTTGCCTTTATTGACCCTCAGGCCTGGGATTTATTATGCTGAACGCTCAATACTGAAAGTTTAATGCGAATGCATCGTGTTCAAATGACGCTCAGCGTTTTGCGTTACGCGTTCGGCGTTTAGCCCTTAGCGTTATGCGTTTTGCTTTTCTGCTCTTAGTTCCAATGCTTTGATCAATCCCGCCAGTTTATTTCCTGCATTCAACCCGCTGATCACATTCTTGGCAGGTGATTGCAGCAAAGTGATGATTTCACCAATGAGATCATGCTTACTTTTCAGTGTGGATAAGGTTTTCAACTGGTTATCGCCTTCAAAAACATCTCCATCAATAAATGCAGCTTTCAACACCGGCTTTTCCAGGTTTGTTTCTTTTCTGAAACTGCTGATAATAAGCGCGGGCTCTTTTGCGCTGTCAGAAAACAGCAGGGCTGTCACACCATTTAACGATTCATACACGCCAGCATATTTTTTATCGTCCAGGTTTTCCAATGCTTTTTTGATCAGCGTATTTTTTGCCACTTTCATTTCTACTTTCTTATCAAAGCAGATACGGCGGAGTTTGCCAACCTGTTCTACTGTCAATGACTCAGTATTGGTGACATAAAAATTATCATATTGACCGAACTTGTCTTTCAACAGTTCAATGATTTCATTTTTTTGCTCTTTGGTCATAACTTAATTTTTGTTTCCGGCCGAGTCCTCATCAGCCGGCATAAAAAACTTCAGCAACGATAGGATTTGCGAGGACACAAATCTCATTGGCCTCAGTGCGCAAAAGCTTTTGTATCGATCGATATGCCCGGGCTCATCGAGCTTGCCATGAATACACTCCTCAGATAAATTCCTTTAGCTGTAGCGGGCTTGGCTTTGATAATTGCATTCAGCAATTCCTGGCTGTTCTCGGCAATTTTATCCGGAGCGAAGCTCACTCTTCCGATTGATGCATGAATAATTCCCGCCTTATCCACCTTGAATGCGATCTTTCCACCTTTTACCTCGTTAACAGCTGCGGCAATGTCATTTGTTACTGTACCTGTTTTTGGGTTGGGCATCAGGTTTCTTGGTCCAAGCACCTTACCCAGTTTCCCAATTTTAGGCATTACAGATGGAGTAGCGATGATCACATCCACATCCACCCATCCACCTTCGATTTTTTGGATGAATTCATCAAGGCCAACAAAATCCGCGCCTGAAGATTTTGCCTCTGATTCTTTATCGGGACTGCAAAGCACCAACACTTTTTTCGTTTTGCCGGTACCGTGAGGAAGATTGACTGTTCCTCTCACCGACTGATCTGCTTTTTTGGGATCAATTCCCAAACGAATATGTAAATCGACTGATGCGTCGAATTTTGTAATATTAACTTCTTTAACCAGAGAAGAAGCATCCCGCAGTGAATAGGATTTATTGTTATCCACCTTGGCAGCAGCTACTTTTCTTTTTTTGGTGATAGCCATTTCGTAATCATTTTTCAGGTTAATCAATTATTTTTCCCAGGGCGCTCTGCCATCAACGTTGATGCCCATGCTCCGGGCCGTGCCGGCTACCATGCGCATGGCACTCTCAACTGTAAAGCAATTCAAATCGGGCATTTTATCCTTAGCAATTGCTTCAACCTGAGTCCAGCTAACTTTACCAACCTTGTTACGATTAGGTTCTTTGGAACCGCCTTGCAACTTGGCTGCTTCCAATAGCTGTACTGCTGCGGGAGGGGTTTTAATAATAAAGTCAAATGACTTATCAGAATAGACTGTAATGAGAACGGGAAGAACTTTTCCCATTTTGTTCTGGGTCCTGGCATTGAATTGCTTACAGAACTCCATGATATTAATACCCTTGGAACCTAGTGCGGGTCCTATGGGAGGTGCAGGGTTGGCTTGGCCGCCCTTAACCTGCAACTTTACGAAACCGGTTACTTCTTTTGCCATGTTACTACATTTTGGTGTTAACGTCACGGTCACAGCCGTAACTCCCAAATTCACTAAAAGAACTTCTATTTGGGGCTGCAAAGGTAGACTAAAATTGTTTCTGATCAAAAATTTTACAGTTATTTTGATCAACTCACCAAGAAACTGCCTGTAGTTTCTTTCTTTAATGAGTAACCTCGTAATTTGCTTCTTGTTATTCATTTAATTACATAACCATTAAATTTTCCTATTATGGCAAGCGCAAAAAAAAGGCTGGTTAGAAGAGCCGCACGAAAAAGAATAGCAAAAAAAGCGGTCAGGCGAGCAGTCGCAAAAAAAGTTGCACGTAAGAGAATAGCAAAGAAGGCAATCAGGCGTGCGGTGGCAAAAAAAGCTATACGCAGAAAAGTAGCGAAAAAAGCAATTAGAAGGGCCATTGTAAAAAAAGCAGCTAGAAGAGCGATTGCAAAGAAAATAATTGCCGGGTAAACTGACCTTGTATTGACAAGGATATTTATCGAGCTGAACGTTGTTGCTATATTTTGGCGGTTCACATTATATAATGTGAACCGCTTTTTTGTCGGTAATCTGGGTAACTAACCTAAGATATTGCGCCACAATCAAAATAGCAGTTGGAATGATTTTGTTATATAAAATAAGTAGTCCGAATTGTGCCTTGGTCAATATACAAAGCCAATAAACAAGTTTTAGTCTGATGTGATTCAGCCGAACCATGCCCGCAGATGGTTAAAAGAAGAAATTGTGCCGGCCTAATGTTTTGGGGCTGCAAAAGTAGGGGAAAATTATTTCTGATCAAATATTTTATTCATAATCCCGGAAGGTCTTATCCTATTGATAGAATTACCTCTCCATTGCCTGAATACAACCAAAGTAATATCATAAAATGCATTGGATTTCTCATTTATCGGGAAAATTAAGCGCTATTTTTTTCTATTTGAATTTTTCTGTTTAACTTTTGCAATAATCTTCATTTGGTTTCATAACAACTAAAAATTCTCTACAAACTATGGCAAAGTCAAAAAAAGCAGTTAGGAGAGCGGTCGCAAAAAAAGCTGTTAGAAGAGCGGTCGCCAAAAAAGCTGTTAAAAAAGCTATACGCAGAAAAGTAGCAAAAAAAGCTATACGCAGAAAAGTCGTAAAAAAAGCTATACGCAGAAAAGTAGCAAAAAAGGCTATTAAAAGAGCGATAGTAAAAAAAGCAGTTAAAAGAGCAGTAGTTAAAAAAGCAATCAAAAGAGCGGTGATAAAAAAGGCAGTTAAGAGAGCAGTAGCAAAAAAGATAATTGCTGCAGTAGCTCCTGAAATGTTTACACCTGCTCCTCCCTCCGAACCAAGTTCGGAAAACACACCAGGCAGCGCTTTTTAACTAATCAGGATTGCATCAAAATATTAACCCCTCCTTTTTTCCTGGAAGGGTTTTTTATTTAAGAAGTATTTGCAATGACAGTTTCCGGATTGTTTATTATGATCAGTCACATATTCACCTGTTGAAATTATTCTGATTTGGGATGCCTGTAAATGTAATCCGAAGGATCATAACGGTGTGAAGCTAGCACAAGGATGACTGCATCATGCGAAAAGCTGTGTAGTACACGCCATTCCTGAGGTTCTACGATCAGGCATTTATCGGGTGAATCAAGAACATAATCTGTTTCCGGTTGACCGTCTTCATGTGTAGTGATCGTAAAGCTACCCTGGATGCAAATAACTGCTTCCTCTGTTTTATGGTGCTTGTGTCCTCCTCTGGAAAGTTCGGTAGTATTGTAAATGCAAAAAATTCTTTCCACATCGAAAGGCAGTTTTGATTTGGCATCTTCAATAATGGTAAGACTTCCGCGTTTATCGGGATAATTGGGTAATGCTTTGAAATAGGACATAGGTTATGGGGGGCTTGGAAATTAAATTCAGGTGCCATATCGTCGATCCAAAACAAAGTCAGTTATTTCACTGTTTGCCTGATCAAGCATATCCAAAATTTTCGTGTCGACCCTGATATCAAACTTGCGGGCAAAGAATTTATTTGTTCTTTTTAATGCATCGAAATCATCTGCAGTAAAAATTTTCGGGCTGCTTCCTCCTTTTGACCAATCGATATAATATAAATTGTCATTGACAACTGTATTTTTAAAATTTGAATTCATAATAATAGTAGGAATAAGGAACTCGTCCGTGCCCCAGGCATAAAAAGCAAACCGCCTGAGTTTTCTATGTGACGCAATAAAGTCAACAATATATTTTGCACAGTCTGTTGTGATAGTCATGAATGTTGCGCAAGGCCCACCGTACATTTTGTAAGGCAAAGGGAATTTTCTTTTAGGAGCAACCCTATTGATAAGAAACTGGAGCCGGTACCTCCCTTTGAAGCTGAAGTTGGTCATGTGGTACTGATTGATTCTTGTTATGGCATGATTCCACCAATGATCTCCCGGATCTTCAAAATAAATAAAATTTTTGCCTACATTCTTTTGCAGATAGGAATAAAATGAAGCGGCAGGTTTGATTAAATAATCCTGGCCACTGACGATGCTGATAAAGTCGTATTTTTTTCCCGAATTCAATATTTCTTTAAGAGAATTCAGAATCCCCTCGGTTACACCATAGCTCCCCCAGTTTACTTTTACTCTTGATTTGACAAAATAAGTCTGCCCTATTTTTCGGAGATAATCAAACTGCGTGATATCAATTTTCCTGTCGAGGTGAATATAAAAATCATAATGTTCACAACCGAACTTTTTAATTAAACGTTCAATTTGCGGGGGATCTTTATACGCCATTATTAAAAAAGCCATTTTCATGGGTGAACAATTTTGTGAATATTTCAGGGTAAAACCAGTATTCAGGGCCTAACTAAATAAAACGAAAAATTTCAGTCTTTTATTGAATAAATTAAACTATTTACACACAATGATTTAAGGTGAGTCGGGGTTGCCACAGCCCTTTGTTGTTGGTCGTCAGCATAATATCACGGCTCCCCAGTACCAGCTATCGGAGAGGATGCAGAATATACGGGTTAAACGAGAAGGAGAATCAGGAGATTTTCTCGACCTGCATATAATTCAGTTCAACAGGTGTTGAGCGTCCAAAAATTTTTACGGTTACTTTTAATTTCTTTTTCTCATCATTTACTTCTTCAATAATTCCATTGAAGTCATTGAAGGGTCCTTCAATGATTTTTATGGTTTCGCCAATGATGAATGGCTCGCTCATACTAATTCCTCCTGATTCTGCCATTTCATCCATTTTGCCTAACATTTTATTTACCTCTGCTTTTCGCAGTGCAATGGGATTTTCTTTCCCCAGGAAATGAATCACATTAGTGGTATTCTTGATTGCATCTCTCAAATCGTCTCCGAGTTTGCCGTCAGTAACTTCGATCATCACATAGCCAGGGTAATAGTTCCTTTCCCGCATAACCTTTTTCCCATTCTGAACTTTATATACTTTTTCCACCGGAAGAAATACCTGTTTTACGACTTCACCCCAACCGCCTCTTGAAATTTCTTTATCGAGGTATTCCTTGACTTTGCGCTCTTTTCCACTCACTACACGCAACACATACCACTTGGTTTCTTTTTGATTTGTTTGATTTGTCGTTTCCATTATTTGAACAGTGAATAAATGAAATTTAATATTGTACTCGAGAAAATATCCATGATATAAACCACCACGGTGATGAGCACGGTGGCAACAAGAACGATCACTGTCGACTGCTGCAATTGCGTCCAGTTTGGCCAGGTAACTTTTTCCATTAATTCTTTATAGGACTCCCTGAAATAAGTTGAAATTTTATTCATAATTGACAAATATGATTAATGTGAAAATGTGGAAATGTGTAAATGAGGTGAGATATTCTGCTTTCATTGGCATTCTCACATTTTCATATTTCCATCTCCTTCCGCACGGGCACTAGGATTCGAACCCAGATCTAAGGTTTTGGAGACCTCTATTCTACCATTGAACTATGCCCGTAGAAAGCTAAAAGCTATCCCGCCTCAGGCGGAACAGCTTTTAGCATGATCGATGCAAAGATATAAAATATTCTTTTCTGGCAAGTCTGCCGGCCGGAGCCAACAGCTTATTTCAGAATGTCTGTTACCTGTCCGGCGCCTACTGTACGGCCACCTTCGCGAATAGCGAATTTCAATCCTTTTTCCATTGCTATCGGCGCGATTAATTTCACGGTCAAGGAAGTATTATCGCCTGGCATCACCATTTCTGTTCCTGATGGAAGTTCAACTTCACCGGTTACATCGGTAGTGCGGAAATAGAACTGAGGACGATATTTATTGAAGAAAGGAGTATGTCTTCCGCCTTCTTCCTTGCTCAACACGTATACTTCGCACTTGAATTCTGTATGTGGAGTGATGGTTCCTGGTTTGCATACCACCATACCCCTGCGGATATCTTTCTTTTCAATACCACGCAATAACAATCCTGCATTATCGCCCGCTTCGCCTTCGTCCAGCAATTTGCGGAACATTTCTACTCCTGTAACTGTAGAACCCAGTGGTTTTTCCATCAATCCGATTATTTCCACTGCTTCACCTACTTTCACACGACCTCTTTCTATACGACCTGTAGCAACAGTACCGCGGCCGGTGATGGAGAATACGTCTTCAACAGACATAAGGAATGGTTGATCAACCGGTCTGGGGGGCAGGGGAATATAGCTATCCACCGCAGCCATGAGTTCATCAATGGCTTTAACCCATTTTTCTTCACCAGCCAACGCTCCGGTAGCTGAACCCTTAATAATAGGAGTATTATCCCCGTCGAAACCATAGAAAGTAAGCAGTTCGCGGATTTCCATCTCCACCAGTTCCAGCAGTTCCGGGTCATCCACAAGGTCTACTTTATTCATAAAAACCACCATACGGGGCACACCTACCTGACGGGCGAGAAGGATGTGCTCTTTGGTCTGAGGCATGGGGCCATCAGTAGCGGCCACAACCAATATAGCTCCGTCCATCTGAGCCGCACCGGTAATCATATTTTTGACATAGTCAGCGTGACCAGGACAATCCACGTGAGCATAGTGGCGATTAGCTGTCTGATACTCGACGTGTGCTGTATTGATGGTAATGCCGCGCTCTTTTTCTTCAGGAGCAGCATCGATCTCATCATATTTTTTTGCTGTCGCCAAACCTTTCTTTGCCAGGATAGTAGTAATTGCAGCAGTCAAAGTGGTTTTACCGTGGTCAATATGACCGATGGTACCAACGTTAACGTGGGGTTTGTCTCGCTTGAAGGTCTCTTTTGACATCGTTATCTTTTTTAGTTGTGTTTAAAAAATCGCAGCTAAATTTTTTTAGAATTTAGCTTTAGTTATGAGCCGTTGATGAGAATTGAACTCACGACCTCTTCCTTACCAAGGAAGTGCTCTACCACTGAGCTACAACGGCTGGTATGAAGTTGTGAGTTAATCTCACACAAATATTGTTATAAAAGATCTTCGAACTTTCGGTTATTTACAACCAAAGTCCGCCAATTCGTTTTCAATGATATTCCAACCCATCAATTGGCAAAACTTAGGCCTGTCAGAGCGGAAGACGAGGTTCGAACCCGCGACCTACAGCTTGGAAGGCTGTCGCTCTACCAACTGAGCTACTTCCGCAAAATAATTTGCTTACACAGGTGTCAGCAAATCTGAATAGAAAAAGAACTTTTATTTGTTGCTTATGCAGCAAATTTTCTGTGGGCAAGGATGGATTCGAACCACCGAACTCCGAAGAGGACAGATTTACAGTCTGTTGCCGTTGGCCACTTGGCTACTTGCCCAACTCAATAGAGACGGGAAGGGGCCAGCCCTGATTTCATTATCATGGCCTGATTCCCTTACCGGCTCTTCAGGTACTTCAAACAACTGAGCCAGAGAAGGGACTCGAACCCCCGACCAGCTGATTACAAATCAGCTGCTCTACCAGCTGAGCTACTCTGGCAATTTTAAGATTCTTCTCTTCGTCCTGATCGCCGAAACTGCTCAGTAAATCAGTATGTCCTGCCAGCTAAACTTCCTGTCAATTTCTCCTGTACCAAAAACACAAAGAACTCCCAACAAATAAAAAGGTTACGCTTTTTTTTGGGAAGGCAAAGGTAAGCGAATTTGTTAAATTCAAAAATTTTGCTGCTTTTTTTATCGGACAATTAAATGATTTCTAAAAGCTGTTCTTCATATGGGAGAGGCAATAAAAAAACCCCGAATTCCCGGGGTTTGAAATTTGTTGTATCAGGCTACCTGTTTGTCTTTTTTTCTTTTGATTTGATTTACCAGTGAATCAAATGCATTGTCAAACGATTCTTCGAAAGATTTAGAAGAGCATTTTACAAAGAAATGCTGTCGGGGTACGTGAACTTTTATTTCAGCGATCTTGTCCTTAATGGTATGAACCACATTATCGAGCTTCAGGTAGACATCCACTTTCACAATGCGGTCGTGAAAGGTGCTCAGCTTGTTTAATTTTTTTGTTACATACTCTACCAGTTTAATATCTGCATAAAAGTGCACAGTCCGGATGTTAACGTTCATAGCATCGCATTTTTAACAGTGAAACAATAAATAAAGAACTTTAGGAAAATACTAAAACAGTAATCATTGTAGCAAAATGAAGTTAATATGCCGGCCCTGTTTTTCCAAATAAATTTTGGATAAAATTTGGCCTGCATTCTGCGTGTTCACTATGCCTTGGGATGAGTTTTTTTATACACTTCTTTTAATTTCTCAATTGTATTATGTGTATATAATTGTGTAGCAGCCAGGCTGGAATGCCCCAGCAATTCTTTGACTGCATTCAGGTCGGCTCCGCTATTGGCAAGATGGGTGGCAAAAGTGTGTCGGAGAACATGTGGGCTTTTCTTGTCGATGGTTGTTATTTTATCCAGGTATTTTTTTATGGCTAGCCATACATATTTTGGATACAATTTTTCACCTTTTTCATTGGTGATCAGGAAATTATTTCCAGAACGCACAGATTTGTTTTTTTGCTGAAGATATTCCTGAATCTGGGACTCTAACTGTCCACTGATAGGGATGATTCTTTCTTTATTTCCTTTCCCCAAAACCTTTACAGTCCTGTTTTTAAAATTTACCTGGTTCTCTTTTAGATTGATCAGTTCACTTAGTCGCATTCCGGTATTATAAAACAGGCTGATCAATAATTTATCGGTTTGCCCCTTCCAGTCATTAGGGAATTCAATAAAGTTGAACAATGTCTCCATATCTTTTTCTTCAACAAAAACCGGTAACCGCCTGCCTGTTTTGGGATTGATAATAGCCCCCATCGGGGTTTGCTGCAGTGTGCCGGTTCTGAGCTGGTATTTGAAAAAAGATTTCAGGGAAGATATTTTTCGGTTGATTGATTTCGTGCTGATCTTTTTGTCTTTCAAGTCAGCAAGCCAGCTTCGGACAAGGGATGAGGTGATTTCCGTTAATTGCAGTTCACCGAATTTCTGATCAAGAAAACTAAAAAATTGAATGAGGTCGTCATGGTAAGAGCGAATTGTGTGTTCTGAATACCTTTTTTCAAATTTCAGATAATCAATAAAGGATTGAATGGGTTTCTGCAAGCTGACGACTATTGAGGTTATCCAAAATTATTAAATAAAACAAAAGGCTGCTCTTTTAAAGCAGCCTTTATTAAAATATGTTAATGCCGGGAAAGTTATTCTTCAAACTTGCCACTGGCGATCTGCTGTTTGTAGATTGCCTTTAACACTTCACTTCTTCTTTTTACAGAAGGCTTGGTGTACGACTGTCGGGCTCTTAGTTGAACAAGCACTTTTGCTTTCTCAAATTTTTTCTTGTATTTTTTGAGCGCCTTGTCAATATTTTCACAATCTTTTGAATCGATGATCAGCATATATGGATACCTCCTTTAATAAACAATGGGCTGCAAAGATAAAAGGAAAATCCGAAATTCGGAAACGGAATCATAAAAAACCGATTTTTACATCATGTTTACCGGCATTATTGAGTCGACAGGCGAAATCAAACAAATTACCGTATCCGGGGCCAACAGGATTTACTGGATCGCATCTTCCCTTTCATCTGAACTAAAAATAGACCAGAGTGTCTCTCATGACGGGGTTTGCCTGACGGTAGAAAAGCTGAAGGAAGGGATGCACAGGGTAACCGCTATTGAGGAAACACTCAAAAAAACCAACCTTGAACAATGGAAAACAGGGACACTGATCAATCTCGAACGTTCTCTCTTAATGAATGCGCGGATTGATGGGCATATTGTGCAGGGGCATGTTGACAGCACAGCAACCTGTGTCGGCAAAAAAGAATTGAAAGGGAGCTATGAATTGCAATTTAAATTTCCAAAAAAATTCAGCAACCTGGTCATTGAAAAAGGGTCTATCTGCATCAATGGGATCAGTCTCACGGTTTTTGCTGTAAAAAAGAAGACTTTCAAGGTGGCGATCATTCCTTATACTCTTGAACACACAAATATTAAAACGTTGTCAGTCGGAGATAAAGTGAATATAGAATTTGATTTGGTAGGGAAGTATATTCAAAAAAATGTTTCTTTATAAAACTGATTTTTAACCAAATCCATTTCCAGAACATCAGGAGGATTCATGACTTGTTCCACTCACCGGAATATTCGAGTGTTCAAAGGATCAAGCTGGCAGACTAAACAGGCAACATGGCATTACAGCAAAACAAGAAGAGGGATTTACAGAACTATTTGTTATTGGCCTTTTTTTTGATCATCGCTTATCTCCCCCTATCTTCTTTTTTGTTTTCTTTGAAAAATGATGCATTAACCGATAATTTTCCAAATAAATATTTTTTTTCGGCGGCCCTTCAATCGGGGCACCTGCCGTTATGGAATCCCTATATCAATTTTGGTTTACCTCTTTATGCGGATCCAGGTTTTGCGTTTTGGCATCCCCTCACCTGGCTATTCGGATTTATCGGATACAATGTATACCTGCTGACTATTGAAGTATTACTATACATATGGCTGGCGGGTGTGTTCATGTATGAGTTGGGTAAATATTTAAAACACCACCTCTCCGTTTGTTTTTTAATGGCAATCATGTATATGTGCTGCGGCTTTTTTATTGGCAATCTGCAACATATCAATTTTCTTACCTGTGCAGCTTTCTTACCCGTTGCGGTCAAAACATTTCTTCAATTGCAGGAGAAGTTCACGTATCGGAGATTATTGTATTGCGCACTGGCCCTTTATTTTTTAACTGTGGGCGGACATCCTGCCATACCCTTTGCTGCGGTTTATTATTTAATTGCTGTTTTTCTGGGGTTGATATTTTTTAAAGATGATAAGAAACAAAGGGGAAATGT
>DATJWE010000030.1:0-13829 GCA_035501475.1 Puia sp.
CCTGCACCCCAGGTGAATGAAATATAGAAAGTTTGGGTTGAAGGATCGTACAGTGAACTGTAACTGGGATCATTCATTGCCCCACCCGGGCTGCTGATCGTTACACTGTTGTCTGCAGCGATAGTAAGCATCGGGTTACCAATACCAACTCCTGATAAATCAGCCCAAATCTGAAGAGTAGCGAAGGTAACTGAATTTGACCCGGAAGTTATTAGTGTCATTTGCTGGCCGCTAAAGTTTCCTGTTCTCGTAGGATCTCCCGCCCTCAATGTATATCCCTTAAAACTATAGATACCATCCCATTGATTTTTTACGGCCACATAATAAAACAGGTGGTTCCATTGCTCAATGGGCAGAGATGCTGATGCAATGGTAATCGGTAAAACATAGGGAGTGGAAAGGTCCAGTTTGGATAAATCGATCGTAACTGTAACGCTATCCAATCTTGTCCCTGCAGGAATAGAAAGATCCAGACCGCTTAGTGTGTACACGCTATCAGGAAGGGGAACATAAGCAGTGCCATTGGCAGTGTTGTAGGAACTGAGACCTGCAGTATCCAGCGCCAGTGTAACCGTAGTCGCCTTTGAAGGCGGATTGACAGAGGCTACGTTTACATAAATGGGCAGGGTAACAGTTGTAACTGTTGGGGGATAGGCAAAAGCGGTAATCCCGTTTCCTGTAGAAGCTGCCAGGGGCAGATCTACTGAAGAGCTCACGGCTGAGAAATCTGTGTAGTAGTTCCCGTTTTTCAAACAGGAGCTCAGGCAAGAAATCGTAGCCAACAAGCCTGCACTGAATACAATTTTTTTAAATCTATTTATTTTTTTCATGTTTTTCTTTTTTAACTCCCAATTAATTTAACCATCATTAATTGAACGAATATTTTATTACTATGGCATCCAGAATATTTTATTATTAAATGGATCTACATTAGGACCGCCGGCTTTTGTCCAGGATTCATTATTGTTATTGGCTTCTTCCGTCGGGTAATAATATCTGAATGGCATGTGGGCCTGAGTGTTTGATGGAGAAATCGATACCGGAACAATCGGGTATCCTGTATTCAATGCAGGGTTAAAAGTTTTCCTCCAGTCATTATAAGACACCTGAACATTAATCCCGTTTAAGGCTGCCCATTTTTGTTCTATTATCGTATGATCAAGGCTGTCTGGGCTTGCTCCGGTCGGGAAGGCAACAAATCCAATATTTTGGCTGTAGTATGATGCAGCAGCAGCGTCGGCAGCGGCACCCCCTCCACCAACATTAAGAAATTCAAAGGAAGAAGTAATCCCGCTTTGATACAAAGTCTGAGCAGATGTAGTGCTACCACCGTTCAACCAGCCATAGACCGTGGCTTCAGCCTGCAGGAAATAGCTTTCAGCTCCGGTCATCATTACTTCAGACTGAGATGGACTTGAAACAAGGCCTGAGCCAATTCCTGAACCACCACCGGGAACAGAATTCTGACTTCCGGTATAATTCGCTCCATAATTCGCCGGATTAATTGGCAGCGTAACATTAAAATAAGCAGGGTCGTTAGGAGCCACTCCATTTGCCGAGCAGAAATATCCCAGACGGGGGTCATTGGTTAATTTATAAAAATCGATCGTGGCCTGGTTTGCTTTCAGATAAGTGAACTCACCATTGATGGCGCCCGAAGGGCTGAGTCCAAATCCACCATACATCTGGCTGGGTTGGCCTGTGCTGTATCCCGGGTTGACTAAAGCGTTTGAAGAAATAAAGCCAATAGAAGCTGTCTTAGCTGCTTCAGAGCTAAGAAAAGCCTGCTTGGCAGCAACTGATGACTGCAGAACCAACATACTCAATTTAACGGTATTCGCGAATTGTAACCAGTTTTGCATATTTCCAGCAAACATGATATCATCGGTTGTGGGAAGTGTTACATCAGAGTTGTTCAAATTGGCCTGGATAGCGCTCATTGCATTGTCCAGTTTTACAACAAGGCTGTCATAAATTCCGCTTGCATCGTCATAAGTAGGATAGAAATTAGCCTGTGCTTTTAACGCCGCGCTATAAGGAATGTCATTGTACACATCCACCAGGTTCTTGAAGCAGATTGCTTCCAGAATATTAGCAATAGCATTATAATTTGCCAGTTTTGGATCGCTGCTTGTTTGTTGTACGATAAAATTAAGATTGGCTAACACCCCATAATAGTTATCCCAGCACTGGGGATAGCTGGATGTCATGACATAATTCTGTACAGTCGAATTAAATGAATACCCCGGAGAATAGTTCCAATATCCTATCCACACAGCCTGGGGCTGGTAAACTGAATATCCATTTACAATATCTGCGATGCCGGTCAATGTACCGGGCAACACCAACTGGGGTGTTGCGGCAGAGGTTGTCGGTGAGTTAGGGTTGTTCTGCAGCTCACTCAGAAAACTTTTTCCGCAGCCGCTACCGATCAACGCTATGGTTATGATTATGATTGATATTTTTTTCATGTATTTCTTTTTAAAATTAACTTAGAAATAAAACCCACTCATTTAAAAATTAAAGCTTGCAACAAGAGTATATTGTCTTGTCGGGGGTAATTGATAATAGGTATTATACCCAAGTCCGTTTGCGTTATCGTAATTGAATTCAGGATCCGTGAAATCGTTTTCTTTTGGTCGAATCATCAGCACGTTGTTGCATATGGCCGACAATTTCGCTCCTTTCAGTACTTTTTGTTTGCTGATCAGCCTGGTAAAATCGTAAGTCAGGCTAACTGTGCGGATCTTCCAAGCAGCCGCATTTTCAACATAGGAAGTACCGGCTTTACGATAATCTGAGTAAACCCAGAAACCGATATTTCCGTCCTGCACATAGGTATTGGTGTTAGGAACCAGCTTACCGTTCTGCATCACTTCGGAGTTGGGATAGATAAAGTTCTGTCTTCCGTTAGTAGCAGTGTGTGCAGATGCCCCTGTAAAATCAAGGTTTTGTTCCGCATTGTTATAGAATACATATCCACCGCGATAATCACCAATGACCTGAAGGGTGAGATCTTTATAAGTCAGGCTGGTAGTCAGTCCGAGAATATATTTCGGAGTCGTACGTCCTACCGCAATCGGGGTAGTCGCCACGCTGGGCAAGCCGGTTGTACTGTTTACAATGATTTTTCCGGTTGCTGAATCTCTGTTCAAATCCTGTACATACATTTGCGGGAAAACCATTCCCACAATAGCTTCATTGTCGTTACCGACACCGGTTTGTTTTGTTGCATTTGCTCCGCTTCCGTATAATTTGTCTACGACTGTTTCATTGATAGCGAGATTAGCTCCGATATCCCATTTCCAGTCTTTGTTTTTAAATGCATTTACTTTAGCGTCAAATTCCCATCCTTTGGAGGTTGTCTGCGCTGCATTTACGAACGCGGAAGAAAATCCTGTTGCATTGGTTAATGAAACCTGGAACAGCTGATTGTAGTTCTTGTCATGGTAATAAGTTACTCCTACATTGATCCTGTTGAGGAATCCCAGTTCGATACCACCTTCAATTTCGTTGGTAGCTTCCGGGATGTTCGCGGGATTATTATAGGTACTGTTCAATGACAAAGCTGCCAGTCCTCCATAAGGATAGGGGTTAGGAACAGTGAAAGTATTCACTGTTGCATAAGGAGGCAAAGTGATTTGTCCTGTATGACTGTAAGCAGCTCTTAATTTTCCATATGTCAGAAGGTTATTATTTTTAAAGAAATTATCAGTGAATACCCAGGAAGCATCCAGTCCATATACATCATATGAGTTATTGCCCGGTGCTAACAGTGATGAATAGTCGCGCCTGTAGTTGGCGTGGAGGAAAAGGTAATTATTATAGTCCACGGTATAATCAGCATAAAGACCAATAAGTCTTGTTTCCTGTACACCCTGAATACCACCTGACGAAGTGATGGGGTCTCCTATGTTGGGAATACCAAAACTGGAAGCAATATTGTACACACCCGGAAGTATCAGACCACTCGTTTGTGATTGAGGACCACCGCCAATATCTCCGATCGCATTTCCTACGCTTTGGATCTGGGTATTTGCATACCTGTCCCATATAGTATTTCCTAAAACAAGTGTATTGTTAAAGTCTCCGAACTTACGTTTGAATGTCAGCAGAATGTCCTGCTGGATTCTTTTTTGAAGGATTGTCTTGTCTTCAACGGCGCCAGCTATATTACCGCTATAGGGCGTACCATAAATCGGAGGACCATAAGCCTGTTGAGCCCATGGTGAGAAAGTCGCCTGGTTCCTATAAGCTTTGAAAATTGTGTTGGTAATCTGGGCTCCCAAACGATAGGTAGCGGTAAACCAGGAAGTAGGTGCCAGGTTAGCTGTTAACACTCCCTGGATGTTATCTAACTTGTTTATTTGGCGGGAATTGTCTACCTGCCACCAGGGATTTATGTAATATGCATTATAGTAGTGGCTAAGATTGCCCCATGCATTGGGATCCTGCCAGTCCTTTAAAGCAGCCATCGGAATATTGGCAGGAGTATTTAACAGGGTCCAGTAAATGGGCCAACCTGCTGTGATATCGTTGCCAACTGTATTGCTGTATTTATAAGAATAGTTCACAGCGAAATCATAATTAAAAATTCCATAGGTTCTTTTACCATTAAAGCGAATACTTGCTCTCTTTGACTGGTCTTTAGGAACTACGCCTGAAACATCTACATACTGCAAGCCTATGTAATTAGAATTTCTTGAATCCCCGTTTGAAAAAGAAACATCCGTCTGGCTGGTGAAGCCTGTCTGGAAAAACTGCTTTCTCGGATCTGTTGACTGAGGTTCGAATGGAACTTTTTGCACTTCACCCTGTTCATTGGGAATACCGATATAAGCATTGGCTGGGTTACCGTCAAATGCAGGACCGTATTGCTGATTTTCGAAAGGGATATAGTTTGTAAACCCCGTATAAGGATTGGTTCCGTCGAATTGATAAGGTGTGCCCGCAAAGAATGTTCCTACTTCACCACCGTATCCGGAATAGGTTGTTTGAAGTGCGGGGAAATAAGCCAGTTTTTCCCAGGTCGCAGTCTGACTCAGGTTGATCGCTGGTTTACCGGCCTTTCCACCTTTTTTGGTAGTAATTAATATAACTCCATTAGTAGCTTCTGATCCATATAACGCAGCGGCAGAAGCTCCTTTTAATACTGTCTGAGATTCGACATCTTCAGGATTGAGCGTGGCTATGTAATCACTTCTCACCTGTATTCCATCCACAACAAATAAAGGTTGATTATCCGAAGACAAATGTCTTTCACCACGTAACTGAACGCGGATTTGAGGGTCAACCCCGTTGTTGATAATGCTGACCTGCGCCCCGGAAACCTGCCCCATTAAACCCTGGGCAACATTGACAGGTTTAGCAATATTCAGAACATCGGAGTTAATTGTTGCCGTGCTATACCCCAAGGACCTGGCCTCTTTTTTAATACCCAGGGAGGTAACGACAACTTCAGTAAGGTTGGCTGAAGATCTGCTAACTGTAACATTCAGTGTAGCGGCATCTCCAACGGTTGCTTCTTTTTGAGCGATGCCGGTTCCTGAAATCACCAGTACATCACCTGGCTTCACCCGGATAGAGTAGTTACCATCCGCGTCAGCACTGACACCTTGCTTGCTTGATTTCACCCGTACAGAGGCAAATGGAACGGGCTGTCCTTGCTCGTCAGTAACTCGTCCACTGACTACTTTGGTTTGTGCGAATGCCAATATAGAACACAATACCAGCACTGCAAACAGTGATAGAAATTTTCTCATGTGACTGTGAGTTTTGATTTTATAAGCTGTAAATATAGGAACTTTTGATTTTTACAAAAAAAATGTTAAAAAAAAGCCCCTAATTTAATTCAAGACAATCAGTTTTGGCCAAATGCTGCAAAAAAATCAACTTTTTTGCCAACTCAGAAAAACCTGCAATTTGAATTCTGATTTTCTGTCCCCTTTTATTAAATCAAGCCCGGATCCAATTGTTGGTTTTCCCGGATAAATGGTTTGACCCCAGCGAATCGATCCTTCACAATGCACTCTTTCCTTACGACCGGGATGAAATAAGCTGCTTAGTTTCCTGCTTGTATTAATATAGTATCGAAAACCTTTGCCATAATAAGCCGGTATGGAAAAACTGTACAACAGATCTTCTTCCGAAACATAAATGCGGGAATCATAACCATCAGTTTCAAAATATTGAAGACCCAGACTTACTCCGTAGGTTTTAAATCCCGGATGATAGTTCAGATTAATCAAACCCAAAAAACCCTGTTGACTAAGAACTGTATGATTATTTAACCAAAGACATTCCGCCCTACCTTTTACCGTCAGCTTATTGCCCGTACTAACAGTAATCTCTGTACGCCAATCTTTCCTTGAGGACCATCCCAACGGATTGGTTCGCATCCCGGTTCCTGCAATATTACCCTGCCTGGATTCATTTTTAAATCTTGAATACAGGCTCCAGTTTTTTTCGGGTTGATAAAAAACATCAATAAAAAAATCCCTTCCATAGGTCGGAGCATCCGACTGATATTTTAGCCATGGAAACTGATATATATCAAAGAACCCATCCAGGTGACAACCCGGGAAAGGTCTGACTGTGATGCCTGCATATATCCCTTTTTCATTTCCCGGATTCGTATTTTCAGTAAATGCATCAGCATTTAATGACTGATAGCCTTTTGAAATGTTGCGATAGAGCAAAGCAGCTTCAAGATTTTCAGTCAGGCTGATCAATGCACCCTGTATGAAAGCCATACTCTTTGTTTCATCAATGGCAATCTCACCAAAAAAATGAACATTACGACAGGTCATACTGTAGTCCAAACTGTAATCTGACCAATGATTTCCCCGGATGGCATATAAATTATAAGGCTCGTTTTGTTTTTGAATAGAATTAGAAAAACTATAGTGAATGGCATTGAAACCGATTTGCCAGCCTGGAGTTGAGAAATTAATATTCGCCCCCACTACAAACTGCTTAATATTATTTCTTCCTTCATTCTCGCTTTTTGTCCGGTGATATCCCGAGTTGTCGAAAGAAGTAATTACCTCCTGCTTGCTATTACTATCTTTCGACAGGTTTGCGCTCGGCTTTCTGAACGAGACGAACACGGTTGCTTCCCATCGTCCTTTTTTCAACGTGATTCCTGCACCCCGGTGAAAATTAAATTCACCTGCAGCATGATAAGGCAGCAATACAGCAGCCTGCCTTTTTATTGCAAGCACATTGGCAGATTTGGAGAAGGCCAGCGTCTGCCATTGTATAAGGCCCTGACCCATATTAGCTGTAAAATCACCCAACGCCAATGCACTAATTATTCCATTCTTTCTTATAAAAAAATGAATGGAATAAAAATCAAATCCCTGATGTTGGTAACCTCTAAAAAATTGTTCGCCTGCATCTTTATCACCCAATATCCCGTACTGCAAAACACTTTTATAATTATAAGTGTAGCGAAAAAAAATTCGCTGTGGATTGCCCAGATAATGCGAAGCAGAATCTTCATCACTCATTTTAAACCCTTTCGATTTTTCTAATACCCGGGAAGTTCTTACCAGCAAATATTGATCACCGCCCTTCCATCCTGAACGAAAATTTTCTATTACACTAGACTGATCATTTATTTTTACATAAGCTGTGATCTGCCTGATGGTTTCCAAATTCCAGGAAGGAATAGCCTGTAGTTCATAAACAGATATCAGTTTTCCCAACAAACGTCTGTATTGAAGGAAATTTTTTATCTGAAGATCCGTTAGCATTCCCAATAATTTCAAATCTTCTTCTGATGCGTTATTCAGATCAACAGGATGTTTCCGGTATTCTGTGAGCCTTTGCCAATAAGTGTCATCCTCTATTTCTGCATCTGTTTTCCCGGCAAGTTGTTCCAGTTCTTCCCCGGATCGAATTTCTTGCGGAACCTGTGCGTATAACGATCCAAACAATATGCACATCGCTATAAGATAAAATTTCCTCATTGGATCTTACAGTTCATTCCTGATTTTTTTCCTTGATTTCAATGACTAATATCAGGGATGGGGTAAATCCCAATTGCAGATGATAGCCTGCGGCAATATCAACCCGAAAATTTTTCCAGTGCCAGCCCGCCCCGCCATAAGGAGAAGCAGTGGCCGTTTCAATTCCAATACCCGCAAAAAAGCAGTTCGCGAAAATATATTTGAGACCAAGATTGACATTTACCGGCCTGTCTTCTTCCTTTATTATCTCCATGCAGATCAATACCTGCTTCGAAGCCTCATACCCAATTCCGGTTTGATAAATTGAAGCCAGTTTTTCATCAGTCCCCTTTTTCAATTTTCCACCAACCGGATTAAATACCTGTAAACCGATCGTGAATTTCCCGCCAGGATGCATGCAGATACCTGCCTCAAAATTTATTGCGCTGCTGTTTCCATAGCCACTGATATGAAAAAGATTATAGTCGAACTGCAGGCCTACTGAAACAGTTTTGTTCAGTTTCATCCCATAAGCCAGTCCGATTTTTGATTGATTATATCCAGCAAACCCAAAATAATCCATCTGCACTCCTATACCGGCAGATCCTGTAGGGAATCCAAGGGCAAGTGAATAAAAGCTCAATTCTTTCAATAAAAATCTTCGTTCGTTGTATACACCTGCGCTTATCCCTTGCAGTGAGGACAGGGTTGAGGAGTTATGCGTAAAGGAAAAAACATCGGTAAAATGATCGCTGTACGTGCCTGATGTCAGATAAGGAATTGGCTGTGGAGGATGAATGGTCTGCGCGTTGCCGCCAAAATAAAAAACAAGGAATAAGGTAAGCGCAATACAACTCTTGTGCACGATCCAAATTTGTCAGGAAAGATAAATCCCTGCCTTATCCGGCATAACAGTTAATTCACCCGATTTGTGAAGTTTTAAACCCCCGTGGATATTACCTTTGCGCCATGCAAATTTTAGACGGCCAATTGGTTTCCCGCACAATCAGGGAAAGCCTGAAACTCAAAGTAGCCCAGTTAATCACAGAAGGTAAGAAAGTCCCCCATCTTGCTGCAGTATTAATAGGTAATAACGGAGCCAGTGAAACTTATGTAGGCGCAAAAGTGAAAGCCTGTTCCGAGATTGGTTATAAATCTACTTTACTCAGACTGGAAGACAGCATCAGTGAGAACAAATTGCTTGGTGAAATCAGCGAGTTGAATGCCAATCCTGATATCGATGGAATCCTGGTTCAGCTTCCATTGCCCAAACATATTTCGGATGAAAAAGTCATCAATGCCATCGATCCTTCAAAAGACGTGGATGGCTTTCATCCCATCAGTGTAGGACGAATGGTTCTCGGGTCATCCACTTTTATTCCGGCCACGCCACACGGCATCATGCTCATGCTTAAACATTACCAAATTGATACGCGAGGCATGGACGCTGTGATTCTTGGCCGAAGTCATATTGTCGGCAGGCCAATGAGCATCCTGTTGAGCAGCAACAGCAATCCAGGAAACTGCACAGTTACGATCTGTCATTCTCAAACCAAAAATCTGGCTGACATATGCCGGCGTGCTGATCTTATCGTTGCCGCTTTAGGACGACCGGAATTTGTAACCAAAGAAATGGTGAAAGAAGGAGCTATTGTCGTTGATGTGGGTATTACGCGTGTCGCTGACAGTTCAAAAAAAAGCGGGTTTGCATTAAAAGGAGATGTGCACTTCGCCTCGGTTTCACCCAAATGCAGTTATATCACTCCTGTTCCGGGCGGTGTTGGACCTATGACAATTGCCGCACTGATGAAAAATACTTACAAAGCATGTATGGATAAAAATTGAAAAGTTTTTGACGATGAATGCTGCGCCTCTTCATGATTTCATTAATCCATTGACGAGAAGGAATTAGCCGGCAAAAGATTTTAACGAACTTTGGAGAGAATGAATAAAGTCATTTCTGATACTGTACAACAATTGCCGGTCATGGAAGCTTTCTATACCATACAGGGTGAAGGTTTTCACCAGGGCAGGGCAGCTTATTTCATCCGGCTGGGAGGATGCGATGTCGGTTGCACGTGGTGTGATGTAAAAGAAAGCTGGGATGCTTCGAAACATCCACTGCAATCTGTCAGCAATATTGTCAGAGATGCTGAACAGTATCCGTCACGCATTGCAATCATAACAGGTGGCGAACCCCTGATGCATGATTGCAGCGGACTTACCAGCGCGCTTCATGAAGCCTCTTTTTCGACACATATTGAAACATCCGGCGCCTATCCGCTCTCGGGAAACTGGGACTGGATCTGCCTTTCACCAAAAAAATTCAAATCCCCGCTGCCGGAGATTCTTGCTTATGCCAACGAATTAAAAGTGGTCATCTTTAATAAATCAGATTTTGATTGGGCAGAAAAATATGCAGAATTGGTTGATCCTTCCTGCAAACTTTTTCTTCAGCCGGAATGGACAAAATCGGCTACCATTACTCCTCTCATAATTGATTATATCAAAAAAAATCCTCAGTGGGAATTCTCTCTCCAGCTACATAAATATATTCACGTACCATAATCGTCAACAGAATAAATCAATTTAACCTTCGTTTTAGTTTTTGATTTGTAATTTTCCTTTATGAGAATGCCTGTCTTTGTTTTATTGTTTTTGATTGTTCATTTTGCACAGGCGCAATACGATCCGGACAAAGTGAACAAAAAAGCATCTTCATTATATTCAAAAGCCCAGGAACTGGCGCGCGATGAACATTTCAAAGAAGGCATCGACCTGCTTAAACAGGCAGTAAAAGCCGACCCAAAATACGAAGATGCTTACCTGGCCATGGCAGGAATGTACAGTGAACTCAAGAACTACCAGGAAGCAATTGACAATTATGAAAAAGCGAAAGCAATAGACAGCAATTATTTTATAGATTACAATCTTCCTTATTCAACTAATCTCGCTGGCAAGGGTGATTTTGATAAAGCATTACAGGCGGTGAATATTTTCCTGAGTATTCCGGACCTCAATGAAAGCAGCCGCAAATCAGGTGAGTACAGAAAAAACTGCTACAATTTCGCGATCGAATATGCAAACGCACATAAGAATGAGGATTACAAATTTGAACCTCAGAATATGGGCGATAGCATCAATACTGAAGTCTCGGAATATTATCCTACGATTACCATCGACGGGAACAAACTTATTTTCACACGACGGGTGGATAATCATAATGAAGATTTCTACGAGTCAGACAAAGTGAATGGAAAATGGAGCATGGCCAGAAGCCTTGACGGGAATATCAATACCAATATGAATGAAGCGGCACAGAACGTTTCACAGGATGGTCAATGGCTTGTTTTCGTCGGATGTAATTTTCCTGATAGTTACGGGAGTTGTGATCTTTACATTTCTTACCTGACTCCGCAGGGATGGAGTGCAGCGGAGAATCTTGGGAGCAATATAAATACGGAATTCTGGGAATCGGGGCCGTCCCTTTCACCAGATAAAAGAGATCTTTATTTTGCAAGTAACAGGCCTGGTGGATATGGAGGCAGTGATCTGTATGTAAGCCACAGGATGACTAATGGAAGCTGGAGTCTGCCTGAAAATTTGGGGCCGGTGGTTAATACTATCGGTGACGAGGGCACGCCATTTATTCATGCAGACAATCAGACACTGTATTTTTCTTCGTCTGGGCATCGGGGTTATGGCAGTAATGATATTTTTGTCACAAGAAAGGGGCCCGATGGCAAATGGACTAAGCCCGAAAATCTGGGATACCCGGTAAATACAATTGAAAATGAAGGCGCATTGGTGGTCGCTGCAGATGGCAAAACAGGATACTACGCCAGTGATCGTGCCGACAGCCGGGGTGGACTTGATCTCTACACCTTTGAGTTGCGCAGCGATGTCAGGCCCGCGCGAACCCTGTGGGTGAAAGGAAAAGTATTTGACAGGAAAACGACGAAAGGATTACCTTCTTCAGTAGAACTGATTGATCTTTCAACAAAACAACTCCTCAGCAAAGTGCAAACTGATGAAACCGGAAATTATCTCATCACGCTTCCAGTTGGAAAAGACTATGCATTCGAAGTGAACCGCAGAGGTTATTTGTTTTTTTCTGAAAACTTTCCACTCAGTCAAAAACAGGCCGATTCTGTTTACAATATCGATATTCCGCTGCAGCCCATCGAAGCCAACGCCACCATTGTCCTGAAAAATATTTTCTTTGACATCAATAAATATAATCTTAAACCTGAATCACAGGTTGAACTGGATGAACTCGTTCAGCTCATGAAGGATAACCCTACACTGAGTATTCAAATCAATGGGCATACCGATAATGTAGGAAAGTCGTCTGATAATCTTCTCTTGTCAGAAAATCGTGCGAAGGCTGTCGTCAGTTACCTCACTTCAAAAGGCATTGATGCAAAGCGGCTGTCCTTCAAAGGATGGGGCGATACACAACCCGTCACAGATAACAAAACAGATGCAGGAAGGGCACAGAACAGAAGAACTGAGCTGAAAGTAATTGCTATTCATTAATACAATAAACAATAAGCAATGTGCAACAAGCCCTTTTAAGAATACAATTGACTTGAATATTGATTATTGAGTATTTAATTAGAAAATGAACACTCAATATTCAATGTTCAAGGGCAAAAGAATGCAAGTAAGTTCGAAATTGTCTATTGACCATTGCATATCGCCTATTTTTTTCTACCCACAAAGTTCCTGGTTTCTTTTTTGTGCATTCCTCTTTTTCCTGTAGGTTTGGCGAAACCTTATCTTTTGAAATGCTGAGGGATTTCCCATACCAGCTCGCATTGACATTTGTTCCTCATATTGGTTGCATCCAGGCAAAAATACTTGCCAATCATTTTGAATCTGCCGAAAATATTTTCAAAGCAAAAAAAACCGAGCTGGAAAGATTGGAAGGCATCGGGCCGATAAGAGCGTATTCCATCAAATCATTCCGGAATTTTTCAGGCGTTGAAAAAGAAATAACATTTATCGAGAAATATAAAATCAGCGCCCTGTTTCTATCGGATAAAAATTATCCCAGGCGCTTACTAAATTGCTATGATTCTCCCACGATGCTTTTTTATAAAGGCAATGCAGACCTGAACCATTCGAAGATTATTTCCATCATAGGCACAAGAAGAAATTCCGAATATGGAAAACATGTTATCGAAGAATTGATCAGTGAAATTGAATCATTCGATGTCATAATCGTAAGCGGGCTTGCCTTTGGAATCGATGCCATTGCTCATAGAACCGCATTAAAAAATCTTCTGCCAACCATCGGTGTACTCGCACATGGGCTGGATACAATATATCCGCAGGAACATATTCCACTCGCCAAAGAAATGATTCAGCGTGGAGGCTTGCTGACAGAATTCAGAAGCCATACCAATCCTGACAAACATAATTTCCCGATACGTAATCGCATAGTTGCCGGAATGACTGATGCAACGATTGTCATTGAAACAGGTGTAAAAGGCGGAAGCATGATCACTGCCGAACTTGCCAATGGGTACAACAAGGATGTATTTGCTTTTCCGGGAAGAACGACAGACAGTAAAAGCTGCGGTTGCAATCACCTGATCAGGTCTAATAAAGCTGCATTGATTACTGACGGAAAGCAACTGGCCGAATGGATGGGCTGGGTTCCACAACCCGATAAGCATAAAAAAAATGTGCTCCAGAAAACATTATTTATTCAGCTGACTGAAAATGAGAAAAAGATCATAACGATATTGGAAGAAAGAAGAGAGATGCATATTGATGAGATAAATATAAAAAGCAATATAAACAGCAGTGCCGTGGCAGCCGCAATTTTGAACCTTGAACTACAGGGAGTAATTAATTCATTGCCTGGAA
>DATJWE010000031.1:0-15775 GCA_035501475.1 Puia sp.
TGTGCCTGACAGTGGGGCCATGAATACTCCGGTCACAATCACAGGAACCAATTTCAGCACCAATGGAGTGAATGATATTGTCAGCTTCAATGGAGTCACAGCCGCAGTAAACAGCGCTACCGCTACACAACTCACGGTAACTGTTCCTAAAGGAGCAGGAACGGGCAGCGTAACAGTGAATGTTAACAGTAAAATAGCGAATGGACCCGTCTTCAATTATATTTATACCTATACGGTCAGCACACTTGCCGGTGCGATCCAGGGGTTCCAGGACGGAACAGGAAATGCGGCAGAATTTGCGGACCCAAGAGGCATCGCAGTAGATACATCAGGAAACGTAATTGTGGCCGATGCCGGAAGCAGCGCGATAAGAAAGGTAACCCAGGCAGGAGTGGTTTCTACACTTACCGGGACAGCCGGGTATCAGGATGGCCCGTTAGCGAGCTCTATGTTTTTGCATCCGCTGGGAGTTACCATTGATGCATCGAACAATATTTATGTTGCTGACGGAGGAAATCATAAAATCCGAAAAATAAGTTCGGATAATATGGTAACAACTATAGCAGGTTCAACAGAGGGATATGTCGATGGCCTGGATTCTGTGGCAGAGTTTGAATTTCCCTGGGACCTGGCCATTGGAGCCAATGGAAATATATATGTGGTTTGTGAAGATCCCTGGATCAGGACAATCAGTGGTGATAGTGTAACTACTTTGTATAATGGGAAAACATGGAATCCACCTTTTGTAAGTTTTGTGTCCATACTTAACGGGCCAAACAATACGCTCACTGTTACGGATGGAGGATTCGATATTTACAGTCTTTCTACTTCCGGAATACCGAGTATTCTTGCAGGAAATGGCCAATATGCTTTCGCCGACGGTCCTGCATTATCGGCATCTTTTAATCTTCCAACGGCAATGGCTTATGATCCGAAAGGGAATCTAATCATTGCGGACAATGGCAATTACAGAATAAGAATGGTGACCCCGGCTGGTGTAGTGAGCACTATTGCCGGTTCAGGAACAAAAGGGTTGCAGGATGGACCTGCTGCAACTGCCCAATTTCAGGATCTTGAGGGTTTAGCCATAGATAAAAACGGGAATATCTATGTCACAGAAGATTTGTTTGGATACAGAATACGAAAGATTACGGTTGAATAAACTGCTGAAAATCTCAGCAGTTTATATTCAACCAAAAAGAAAAAGACTACCGTCCTTATATATGCGTAGTTTGTAGGTGACAATTTTGGATAAACTTATTTCGTACCCTTCAGTAACTGACCGGATTGCTGTAAGGAAGAAGCTGATTCTTTCATCAGTCTGCTGAATTTTGCAGTATCAGTCCCGGGTTCCCTAACCAGAGCCATTTCCTTGTGAGGAGCAACAGGGGTTACTTTGGCAACGGAAGCGGCAGCCTGCATCACCGGCATAGGTTTGACTCCTGATTTGAGTAATTTGTTGATACCAGCTGATCCTTCAAAATAATAATCGGTTGCCAAAAACCTTTTTACATGCAGTTCAGACTCGTTAGGAAGGAGCTTTTGCAGGACCCAGAAATTTTTACTTCCGGAACGGCGCATAGCGCTATGCACAGGACCGGGTCCCCCATTATAAGCGGCAATTACCAGGAGCCAGTCTTTGAATTCTGTATGCAAATCGAGCAGATAACGGGCAGCAGCCTTCGTACTTTTATAATAATTCTTACGTTCATCGACTCGGCGTGTAATTTTCAATCCCAGTAATTTTGCTGTTTGTGGCATAAGCTGCCAGGGTCCGACTGCTCCTACTTTTGAATGAGCCGAAGTTTTTAGCTCCGATTCAATAACCGCGAGATATTTCAATTCGAGCGGAAGCCCGTAATGACTAAATATCGAATCAATAATATTGAAAGGAATCGTACTCCGTTCACGGATGACAGCAAGGTTATCACTGCTCTTGCTGATGTAGTTTTTTACAAACAACATGCCTTGCCTGGTCACATGCACAGTATTTTTTGCCTTCTTAACTTTTTTATAGGCGGCATGTTCACGGGGAGCCGGATTCTCTGCTTTCACACCAGAAAGAACAAAGAGCATCAGGCAGCTCATTAAATAATATTTACCGGGCCTTGTATTCAACATCGTTTTCTTTTTTTGGTAAAACAATGCCGAACCCAGGTTTGGATTTGATTAAAAACAGGATTTTAGCAAGGAATATTGGTACTAAGGATACAGCACACTCCGGGGTTACGGATAAATTGGGTTTTTCAATTATCGGGATGCTGTTCAGGGGTGAAGATACTCATGGCCGAAAAGGCCTCATAGGGGTTTTTACGTGAAAAATTACTATAGATCATAACTTATTGACAACCAGTCAGGATATTTTTCCACATTCGACCCTAAAATCTGAATTCTAACAAAATCTTTTGCCTCAAACCGGGAAGATATTTGAAATAGCTCAATATCAACTGAAATCCAAATAGTTACATTATAATTTACCTCCTCGCATTTTAGTAGTTCGCTTACCTTTGTAACTAAAACTCGGGCTACACCAGGATAATTCAGGCTGAGCGGGAAATGACAATTATTGGTTTTGAGCAACGGTGCTCGTATCTAAACTGTCAGGAATAAAAAGCTGCTATGCAAAAACTGTGTTCCTTATTGTCGCTTGTTCTGGTATTATTTTCCTGCAGCAAAAATAATACATCAAGCCAAAATTCGTGTGACAATCTTTCCGGGAAGATTGAGGGACATTGGTACCTGACCGCAGTTAGAAATTATTCCTTCCTGTCATTTACAGATACCACCTGGATACCGGTCGATACAACCAATAAAGTGATTATCGAATTCTCTGATGACTCTGTGTTCAGCTACAACAATAATTACCCCTTACCGATGAATAATTATAACCGCTATTCAAAAATTGATTCTGTCAATTTCAGAATATACTCGAATGATCCGCCCGTTGGAGGAAATTTTCCTGAATATCCTTCCATACCGGTCATCATGATTACAGCCAACGAAATTGAACTGATTTATATGGGGGTAGACTATGGAAAAATTGAAAAATATATGTACAGCTGTTCTAACTAATTCCATCGCGAAGAAAGTTGATCGATCCCTTTCATTTGTTCCAAAAAAAAGAATTTACCGACTAATAATCAGGCCCGGGTAAATCATCCGGCAAAATTTTCATTATACCTTAGAGTGACTTCAAGTCTATCAGTATTTCGAATCGGTGCTTACAATTTTTTTAAACGTAAACCGGACTGCGATGAGAAACTTTTTTATTATCGGACATAATCCCAATAAAGTAGCGGACGCCATGAACTATCTGCGGTCTGGAGCCAATGCACTTGAACCTGATGTCCATTTTACCAATGGGGATTTTTATATGGGCGAAGGAACCACTAGCACAGATCTTTTGCTTTCAGTGTATCTGCAAAACCTGGTGCTGCAATTAAAGATCGATCCGATTTATACACCCGCACTGATTATGTTTGATACAAAAAACTCAGACGGCAGCATTGTTTCCATGATGAATATCATTCAGACAAATTTTACTTCACAATTTAGCAGCACCGCAATCATCATCACACGTTCACAGGCAACCGAAGATGAGCACGTATTTTTCGCGCCGGCAGCCGGCCTGCTTCCGGCAAACTGGGCGCTGGGTGTTGATGAACATACAGAACCTGATTTCACCGATGCCTTTTTTAAATCCCTCAATGCGCCGAGATACACTTATGCAGATGGCATTTCAATTCAACTACCCTTGCTGACAAGAATTTTTTGGGAAAGGATCAAACGTGCAATTCCAATGCGGGACAGCGGTACCGCTTTTAAAATGGTTTATTCCTGGACCCTGGATTCTGATGCTGACATAAAATCTTTTCTGCAGATCAATGCAGATGGTTTGATAACCGACAATCCCGCCGCGATAAAACAAATTATCACTTCAGCACCTTTTTCAGGGCAATATAGTCTCGCTCCTGTAGGATATAACCCTTTTGCCTAAGCCATATTTTTTTATTGTAAATATCGATCTATACACTCAGTATCGAATATAATCGTGATCCTGTGATCATCCTTAACTCTGCTCTGGCCAAATACCTATTTAGTTTGATCTCCACTTCACTATCCATCAAAATCCTTTAGTAATAATTGCAAATGATGCTGATGTCTTTTTGCAGGATATCCCGAATCCGCAATAAAATGAAAGCTTCTTGCAAAAAAAATGCTTTGCATTTAAGGTGAACCTGCTTTTCGTCATTTCCTGCTGAAAAATGAAGAGCTGGGGAAGAAATCAATTAGGGAACCGGGACCTGGCAAAATATTTTTAGTATCGAAAGCATTTTAAAAACCCAAACTCAAAAAAATGAAACAGATTATTCTCGCCATCATCTTCCTGACATTTGCAATGTATTCAGCCACTGCGCAGGACAGCCTCCATTACAAAATGACTAACCCGGAAATTCAACAGCCAGTGCCCGCTCCTGCTTTGAAATACAGCCAGGAATATTACCTTGAGAAAAGTGCCCGATGCAAAAGAGCAGCGTGGATTATGCTGGGTGGTGGTACCGCTATGCTTGTAGGCGGATGCATTGTTGCTGAAAACGCAGCTACTGCAAATGATAACACGATTGATGACGTCGTGAGTGATGCTGCAACCGCTGAAGCCGGAGCCATCGTAGCTCTTATTGGAGGAAACCTGGCCCTGGGCAGTATCCCCCTCTTTATCACAGCTCATCACTACAAGAAAAAAGCCATGAGTATGAATATGTCTTTTAAAATGCAGCCCTACCATGAATTACAACAAACCGGCATGACTACGAAATTTATTCCCGGGGTTTCTTTCAAAATCAATTTCTAACGATCATCATCACCTACAAATAAATTCCTTTCAAAAATGAAGGGAATTTTTAGTGTTTTTTTAAATAATAATGCAATTACGGATTCGTTTTAATTATAACCACTTATCTACAAATAATTTTTATTTCGTATTGCAGTTATTGATCTCAAATTATATATTGCAAAATCAGGATCATATGAAAAAACTGATTCTTCTTTTACTATCAATACCCTTCGTATGTTTCACGGGTTTCAAGAGGGTAGCTCATTATTCGACCAACACAAATCTTGTTCAGGTTCGTGGGGGCGACTGGCCCATTAACCTGGAAAAAGATACCGAAAAACCGGGTGCTGTTTCTTATTCCCTAATATTCCGGGACCAGTCCATAATGAATGCAGTAGTATTGGATACACTCCCTTTTACGGATTTAGGACAATTAAAATATTTCGAACAGGCTCTATCGGCTTTAAAAAAAGGAAATAACGGAGACATTGCAAAATTTAAAGATTATTCCATCAAAAGAGCAGAAAAAAAATTTGAAGGTGTCTGGTATATATTAAGATACCAGTGGGGATTGACTGATTTTCAACAACCGGAAGCTGATATCATGATCAATACGATCAGGGGTTTGTGAATTTTTTAAGATAAAAAGAAATAATACATTCCCGGTATATCCGTTATAGTAAGGCAAAAAATATTTAATAAATAATTCCCAAAAAGATAATTTTTCTCTATCCTGTAAAACAATCAAAAAATGAAAAAGATCATTCTGATATGCTTATTCATCCCCTTTGCATTTGCAGCAAAGGCGCAGTTTAAAATTGTCAATTCTGCAACCATCACATTGCTGGAACTTCGTCCGGGAAACTGGCCGATCAACCTGCAAAGGGTCACCAAAGAGTCTGATACCTGTTATGTCCTGCAATTTCGTGACCAGGAATACGCCAATGAAGTCATTATGACAACACTCCGGTTCAGGAACCTGGAACAATTAAAATATTTTCAAAAAGGGCTCACCGCTTTAAAGAAAGGTAACAACGGAGATGTAGCTGAATACAAGGACTATACTATCAAAAGAGTGGATATACAAAAAGACGGTATCTGGTATATTCTGAATTGTGGCGATGGTGCGCTGACTAATTTTCAACAGCCCGAAGCCGACAAAATGATCGCTGCCATTATTAACCTGTAATTATAAAGCCTGCAGCTTAATTGCTGACCTCTGAAAAAAGGGTGAAGATTTCCTGATGATCTTCACCCTCTCTTATTTGTTAAGGTTCAAAGATTATTTATTCCTTCATTCAAAATTTATTCCCAATAATTTTTAAGTATTAATTTTAAAGGAATAACTGCAGCTCCATGATCTCTCATAATAAGCAGACCACAGCAGGCGGACTATTGGTTGCTCTTGGCATTATTTACGGAGATATCGGAACATCTCCTCTGTATACATTTCAAACCATTCTTACAGAAGGCGGAATTGTGAATGAAGGATTGGTATTTGGCGCTATTTCCTGTATTTTCTGGACTCTGACTTTACAAACCACTTTCAAATATGTTATCATCACGCTGCAGGCGGATAATCATGGAGAGGGTGGCGTTTTTTCACTCTATGCGCTTGTGAAAAGATATGGAAAGAACCTGGTATACCCTGCCATCATCGGGGCAGGCACTTTGCTGGCAGATGGAATCATCACACCTCCCATTACCGTTACTTCGGCCATTGAGGGTTTGAATATGGTGAAGGGTTTTGAAAAATATTTTGTCCCGGGAAACAACCTGGTGATGGAAGTAGTGTTGGTCATTCTTTTGATGCTTTTTGTTTTTCAGCGTTTCGGAACCAAGGTGGTAGGTGGCTCTTTCGGACCAATCATGTTTCTCTGGTTTATGATGCTTGGAGTATTGGGACTTAACCAGATCGTCCATTATCCAAGAATTTTTTCTTCAATCAACCCGGTATATGGCATCAAACTATTAATTGAGCATCCGCATGGTTTTTGGCTGCTGGGAGCCGTATTTCTTTGCACCACCGGAGCAGAAGCTTTATATTCAGATCTGGGTCACGTCGGGAAAAAAAATATCCGGGTGAGCTGGATATTTGTGAAGACCACTTTGGTACTTAATTATCTGGGGCAGGGCGCCTGGGTTTTGGCTCAGCATAAAACTGATTTGGGGGGAATAAATCCTTTCTTTGCTATCGTTCCCGGATGGTTTCTTTTTTCCAGCATCCTGATCGCAACAGCTGCATCCATTATCGCCAGCCAGGCGCTGATCAGTGGTTCGTTTACACTTATCAGTGAGGCCATCAGCCTGGGTTTCTGGCCGAGAATAAAAACAAAATATCCCACTGACATCAGAGGGCAAATTTATATCCCCAGCATCAACTGGATTTTATTTATTGGCTGTGCGTTGGTTGTATTTTATTTCAGAACCAGCGAGGCGATGACAGCAGCTTATGGGTTTTCCATCACTGTGGCCATGCTGATGACAACTGTGTTGATGTCTTATTATTTACGATATGTTAAAAAATATCCTTTCTGGATCGTTGGTGCGATCGTCACTGTTTTTGTTTGCGTCGAAACCAGTTTCTTTATTGCCAATGCAGTAAAACTTTTGAAAAGATTATTCTTCCTCGTATTTGAATTCGGGCTTATCACAACGATGTATGTATGGTACAATGCAAGAAAGATCACGCTTCGTTTCCTGAGTTTTGTCAATTTAAAAGATTACCTGCCCGCATTGGAAGACCTGATTAATGACAACAGCGTTCCCCAGTATGCTACCCATGTGGTATACCTGACGAAAACACAAAGTCATAAACAGATCGAAAAAAGAATTATCGATTCAATTTTTAGCAGCCCGGTAAAAAAAGCAGACGTTTATTGGTTTATCAATTTTCACCGGGCGGATGATCCCTATACCATGGAATATGACGTGGAAGAAATTTTAAAAGACAAAGTCATCCGGGTGGATTTTCATTTGGGATTCAGAATTCAACCCCGGATAGGAATCATGCTGAAGAAAGTGGCGGAGGAAATGATCAGGAATAAAGAGATCGATATCTGCAGCCATTTTTCTTCCATACATGCTCAGGGCCTGAAAGATTTTAAGTTCATTATCCTGGAAAGATTTCTTTCGTACGATAATGAATTTACCGCAAGAGACGGCTTCATCTTAAACACATATTTCAGCATACTTAAATTCGCCCGCTCGGACAGTGAAGCGTATGGAATAGATATTGACCAGGCAGTATTTGAAAAAGTTCCTTTGGTGGTTGCACCCATCAGCAACATTAAACTCAGGAGAGGATCCTTCATCACTGACAGGGAGGAGCATTAATCCATATTTTTTTTGCGCATTTTTTGTCGATAAGGCTGAACATAGATTCATAAGGTATTCTTTATTACAGCCCAGACATTTTCCGCTACGATTTTTTCACCCTGTGCATTGGGATGAATGCCGTCTCCCTGGTTCAGTTCGGGCACACCACCCACTCCTTCTAAAAGAAATGGGATGAGAAGCGTTTTATTTTTTTCAACCAGGTTCCTGAACATTGAGCGAAACTGAGTAGAATAGGTACTACCCATATTCGGCGGAACCTGCATTCCGGCCAATATAATTTTAGCGTCGGGATATTTTTGTCTGACCTTATCAATAATTGCCTGGAGGTTTTTTGTTGTTTCTGCTACCGGAATTCCTCTCAGGCCATCATTGCCTCCCAATTCAAGCACAAAAACAGACAGGGGTTGTTGAAGAATCCAATCGATGCGGCTTAATCCGCCAGAAGAAGTCTCCCCACTGATCCCCGCATTGATCACTGCGTACGGCAACTTCAGTGAATCAATCCGACCCTGGATCAGTGCCGGAAAAGCTTCCGGGGGATCGAGTCCATATCCGGCAGTCAGGCTGTTTCCAAAAAAAACAATATTCTTTTTTTTAACAGGAACAGATGCTGTGGAGTCCTGGCTGGTTTCAGCCTGCACATTCTTGCCGTTTGTGGAATTTTCTCCACTACCGCATCCCGTCGCGGAAAAAAATAACAGCAACAGACCATAGCTGCTGATCTTCATTATTTCTTTAGAACACATCATCATACTTAACCTCCTGATCATTGTTAAATTGATTTATGCTTCATTGAAATCTTAAAATATAATTTAAATTACTTCATTTTAATAACCTCATATAGTGGAAACAATTCTGAATGTTCGGAATGTAAGTAAAACCTATCAAAGTGCGGGCCATACCCTGACTGTACTGGACAATATCAATTTTTCAGTGGAAGCAGGATCAACCTTATCTATCGTTGGACCCTCGGGTAGCGGAAAAACTACCCTGCTTGGCCTGTGTGCAGGCCTGGATCATTCCAGCAGCGGTACTATTGAATTTGCTCATTTGCGCCTCGATGAAATGGGTGAAGATGAACGAGCGCAGGTGCGTAACCGTTATATTGGCTTTATTTTTCAGAATTTTCAGTTGCTGCCTACTCTCACAGCCCTGGAAAACGTGATGGTGCCTCTCGAACTGAGGGGTGAAAAAAAAGCCCGTAGTATTTCCCAATTATTACTTGAGAAAGTTGGTCTGGCTGATCGCATGCATCATTATCCCGTCCAGCTTTCGGGAGGAGAACAGCAAAGAGTTTCATTGGCGCGTGCTTTTTCTAATAAACCGCGCATTCTTTTTGCGGATGAACCGACAGGAAATCTGGATGCCGATACAAGCGGACAGGTGATCAATCTTTTGTTTGATCTCAACCGGGAATCCGCGACAACATTGATCATCGTTACACATAACATGGAACTGGCCGGCAGTACGGGGCGTATTATCCGGCTCCGCGGAGGAATTATTATTGGTGATGAGCAAATAGAAAAATCAGCCTGATCATCCGACTCTTATCTGCTCAACATATTCCCCAATAATCAGAACTTTTTATTTTGAAAACGATTGAATGGATAGAGAACGGTTTATATACAAGCCGGTTTTAAATTTTAACTGGTTGGCTAAAATGGCATGGAGAGATAGTCGGCGCAACTGGTCACGCCTGTTTCTTTTCATATCTTCTATTATTTTGGGTATCGCAGCATTGGTAGCCATTTTTTCGCTCGGAGAAAATGCAAGAAAAGACATCGACAACCAGGCAAAGACACTGGTTGGTGCAGATCTTGTAATTACTAGTTATCGTCCTGTTAGTGCGCAGACCTCCTCCTGGCTCGACTCCCTTGGTGATGAAAGATCGAGAGAAAGAAGTTTTGCTTCCATGATCTACTTCACAAAAAACCAGGGATCACGACTGGTGCAGGTGCGTGCTCTCGCGGGAAATTATCCTTTTTACGGAAGCCTGGAAACCTCTCCTGCCGGAGCAGGAAAAGATTTCAGAGAAAACAGGCAGGCCCTGGTAGATCAGACATTGATGATCCAGTTCAATGCTCATGTCGGTGATTCCATAAAAATAGGAGACCTAAGTTTTGCCATTGCCGGAACGCTGAACAAAGCTCCGGGAAGAAATGTACTATCTACCACTATTGCTCCTCCGGTATATATCCCGCTCCAATACCTGGAACAGACCAAATTAGTACAACGGGGAAGCGTGGTTGTTTACAATTTTTATTACCGGTTCAATTCTTCGACTGACGTAAATAAATTTGTTTCTTCTATCGAACCCAGGCTGGAAAAAGAAGGATTGGATTACGAAACAGTGGACACCCGGAAAAGAAGAAGTGGAAGAATATTTGAGGATTTCAACCGGTTTCTCACGCTGATCAGTTTTATCGCCCTACTTCTGGGATGTATCGGAGTAGCCAGTTCTGTTCACATCTATATCCGGGAAAAAATTCAAAGCATTGCCATCCTGCGCTGTCTCGGAGTAAGAGGCGTTCAGGCTTTTTATATCTACCTGATCCAGGTAGCTATTATCGGCATGATTGGATCCTTGTTGGGAGCAGCCCTTGGAGTGATCGTTCAGCAGGTATTGCCGGCTGTATTGAAAGATTTTCTTCCAATAGAACTGACCTCAAATATTTCATGGTCTGCTATTGCAAAAGGCATTGGGCTTGGTTTGATTATTTCTTTACTTTTTGCCCTGCTATCGTTGTTGCCTATTCGTAATATTTCTCCATTAGGGGTACTTCGTCTGTCTGTTGAAGAAAAGAGCAGACTTAATGACCCACTTCAATGGATACTATATGCCCTGATCTTTTTTTTCATCGCCTTGTTTGCGCGGATGCAAATGCAGAGTTGGAAGCAGGGTTTTGTTTTTACCCTGGGGATTCTCTTTGCCTTTGTTTTCCTGGTGCTGGTAGCCTGGTCATTGAGATGGTTTGTGAAACATTTTTTCCCCGGTTCCTGGAATTATTTATGGAGACAGGGGTTCGCCAATCTATATCGCCCCAATAACCAAACCCTGATCCTTCTGACTACAATCGGTTTGGGCACGGCATTCATTGGAACTTTATATTTCATTCATAGTATCCTGATCAACCGGGTGAGTTTGTCAGCCGGAAGCAACCAGCCCAATATCGTTCTGTTTGATGTGCAGACCAGTCAGAAGCAGGGCTTGATCGGGTTAGCCAATCAATTTCATGTCACCGTTCTGCAACAGGTACCGGTAGTAGCTATGCGCATTGAGCAGATCAATGAGAAAACGCCTGCCGAATTACAAAACGACACATCTTCCCATATCCGGCGCCGTGCTTTCATTGACGACTTACGTGTCAGTTTCCGGGATTCATTATCCGGAGCTGAAAAAATAACTGCAGGAAGTTGGATAGGTCACATTTCCCTACCCGCTGACACTGTCCCGATTTCTCTCGAAGAACAATATGCGCAGTGGTTGCATGTAAAAATCGGTGACCGGATTATTTTCAATGTGCAGGGAATGATTATCCATACTGTAGTAAAAAGCCTTCGTCAGGTTGACTGGAACCGGCTTCAAACAAATTTCCGGGTACTCTTTCCAGCCGGAGTTCTTGAATCTGCGCCCCAGTTCCATATCATTACCTTACGTGTACCTACAAACGAAGCCTCAGCCCATTTTCAACGGGCCGTAGTGAACAATTTCCCTACCGTATCTCTTATTGACCTGGGTCTCGTTCTTCGCGTACTCGATGACGTGCTGGATAAAATAGGATTTGTAATTCGGTTTATGGCCGGTTTCAGCATTCTGACGGGTTTTATCGTACTCATTGCCTCGGTACTCATCAGTAAATATCAACGTATGCAGGAAATGGTGCTCCTGCGTACGCTGGGTGCAGGCAGGAAGCAGATTCTTACTATTGCCGCACTCGAATATTTTTTCCTGGGCGCACTGGCCGCTGCAACAGGTATTCTCTTATCTCTTGCAGCCAGCTGGTCGCTGGCAAAATTCAGCTTTGATGCCGATTTCAATCCTTCCTGGTGGCCGGTTGTCTGGATATGTATGATCGTAGCTTCCCTTGTTGTATGTATCGGGCTGCTGAACAGCCGGGAAGTGTTAAATAAACCCCCACTGGAAGTGCTGAGAAAAGATGTTTGATTATTTCTACCCGGTAGATTTCGCATACTCACGCCATGCGGATCAACTCACCACCTCACTTATTTGAAATAGAGGAGTCGTGTCGGTAAAATGTTGAAGATCATAAATGATTTTCCGGACATGCGGAATGAATGATATGATAAAATCGTCCATTGAATTGAAATATAAATGGCACATCGTAATATAAATCGCTTTGGATCCCGCAGCTCTTCCTGAATGCCCATGTTCGAAGGCTGCTTTTATACAGGATGACCCAAGCCATTGTTTCAAAAGGGGAAAATGCTTGTCGCGATAATAAGAGATATTAAATGTTTTGCCTTCTTCATTCGGATAAAGAACGCTGACTTTTATCATAGCGTCGTCTGGATTTTCGGGAGGGAAAGAATAATTTTTAAATGCCCGCGACAGGCACATCTTCCAGTCTATAATAAATTTTTAATCCTCTTTCCTTTGCAATTCTGACATCTTCATCTGCTCCTTTCGATGCGCCCTCAAGACGCAGAACCGCATCGCATTTCATAAGCAGCCGGTGTGCTGCTGGATATAAAATTTCTTCATACGCCTCATCTCCGGGTTTCGTCGATCCGGCAAGTTCAAGCAAAGGCAGGGCTACCCATTCGCCGATCATCGGTATATGGCCAAGTCTGAATATTGGGAGGGCTGTTGCCTCTAATCTTTTTAAATTTTGATGCATTAATCCAGGGTCGTCATTTGTTCCGCTGCGATAAGGGCCTGCGATAAGTATCATCATAATTCAATTCTTTACAAACAGAAGGGGATCTTGGGAGAGCCGGATGCATCTAGTGAAGGGCAAAACCGGTTGCTGAATTCAGCTTCTCCCGGTTCCTTTGATTACCCTCCATTCCACTTAATAATAACTCCTACAAACACCTGAAAAAAGCGCCGTCAGCCTGCTTTCAATACATCTATCCTGCTTTGAACTTAATGCCTGCCTGTTGCACTAAAAGCACGGCGCTAAAATCAGGAATATTTTCATAGGGTATCGCATCAGAATAAAATCATAGAGCTATACTTTCTGATATTTTTGTAATCTGAAATTTATCATCCTGACTACTGGCCTGAATATAAAATCATGATGGGTCCCATCCGGGTTATCAAATCTTCCTCAGTATTATTTTCACAAACCTGTTTGCTGCCGGACTTCGAAGATGAAAATACAAGAGCGGCAGCCCTATCCTTTCGATAGGAAATAACGAAAAGCAATCCGAGTAAAACGATTGCTGCAATTTTAATCTTTTTCATAGTCATTAAAATGATAAGGAATACACTGATGTAAAAATAAGATACATCTTGGCCCGGGTGAACCTGAATTACCTAAAGGCAGGTTATGGAATATATTATGACTGGCTTACTTATTCCAATGGTATTGATTTATGTTTTCGTTGGCCGTTGACCGGCTCAGTTCTAAACCTACCTAAAAGTCGGCCATCTGCCAACGGTCAACGTATTTGGGCCGTCATTTGTGCCATTCGTTAAATCAAACGAGCACTTTATTTTCTCCCGATCATCGAATGGAGGATAGCGATAAAATTTATTCTTTTTTTTGATTTACTTGCTTATTGCAAATCATCCACATGCATTGATATTTATTGAAACAGGTGCTTAGTAAATAGAAGTATTGAGGAATGAAGCATTACTGAACCGAAAGAACATGAAGCTGATTTTATTTATTGCAGCCCTGTTTTCAAAACGCAGAAAACGCAGGTCACCCGTTGCAGAAGCTGTTGAAGCGGGCATAAGAGATTTTTGTAAAGAAATGGGTTATACATCCGGTACAAGATGAAAAACTGAAGTCGTTGAAACAAGTTCTTTACATACCTCGTTTTTCAAACCAACCCCGATCCAACTAATTTTTCATTAGTCCATTGCACCTTATCCTAAGGCACGGTCGTTCAAAGTAAATTTTGAACGACCTTTTATTCTTCAGTTTTCATCCACAAACAAAGAGAATGTGATAGTCAGACTACGTGCAGCTAAAAATCCGTAACTTAGAAGTGCTATTTCAAATATCTCCATCGTGTACCAGGAACTTCTTCAGGAAGGGCAGAAAATGAATCAAAACAAATAACAGATTATTCACACATAAACTTTGTTTTATGAAAACAAATCATTTTTTTGCATCTTTATTAATTGCCTGCCTGCTCGCAGGCAAAGCCTTCTCTCAACAGAACCAGGCCCCTTATCAACTTCCGGAAGCATTCAAATTCGATTATGAGGTAGTGCAGACTTCAGTGAATAATAAATCGAAACCTGATACCACAGAAATTCATTATTTCTTTACTAAAAGCGGGGATTATGCAGGAGCGCGCTTTGCAGGAAAGCCCGGTCTTTTCAACAATAACCTCGTTGTTCTTACAAAAGATGGCAATACTGTTATTTTTAATGAAGCTAAAAAAACCATTCATATTATCCGGGTGAGTGATATCCTCGCAGATGTAGTAAACCTGGCTAAGGATTTTGCCAGCTTCAGTTTCCCGGATACCACAAAACACAAGATGAGTCATAAAAAAATGCAGATGGAAAAAACGGGGAAGACAAAACTCGTCAGTGGTTACACTGCAGAAGAATATAAAATATGGGGTAATAATGATTCAGGGTATGTATGGTATGCAAAAGTTGACTTCAATACACAGTCATATTATATGCTGGCGATGGGTGGTCCAAATCCATTAAAAGCAGCGATCACCGGTATGTCGGGAACCAATCCACTTTTGCTGTTGATGACAGATCCAAAAGAATTGCTGATAGAAACGGATCTGCATCCTGCGCAGACTGCGAAGTCCTTCGGGGGAGCGGGATTCGTGGATATCCGGTTCGGGCTTAGAAATCCGGACGAAATTAAAAAAGCAAGTACAGTATCTACCAGCGGATACCTGGTTAAAAATTACAGCAATATGGGTTTGAAAGAAATTATTGAGGCAGAAAGGCAGAACAAAAGCAATTGATCAAATCTCCTTGAAATTTATTCAACCAAACCGGTCATGAAGTAAAGTTGCCTGCCTGTTCATATACTAATTCAGTTACTGAATGTTAAGAAAAAATGGTTGTTTTTTATATGATTTTACAGCTGTACCGTTTATTTGTGCAGGCAGCCATTTAGGACTTTTCTTTATTATATCCAGATACACGTCATCTATAAGGTACAACGCAGATTTAATCAGTAAGATGTCATGAATGGTTCCGTCTTTATCGACCGCAAATGAAACAATCGCTCCTCCGCTAAAATTGCCAACATTATTGACAACTTCATCCGGAACCTTGAGATTCCGGGCTAGATATTTTTGCCAACCCTCTACTCCACCGGGAAATTGCGATTCCCGGGCTCCAACTGTATCTTTTGTTTTATCCCGGGTTACATCTTTTGTTTCAACAAGCGCTCCGTCCTGATAAATCTCTTCCATAGATGAATAGCCGGC
>DATJWE010000032.1:0-6890 GCA_035501475.1 Puia sp.
TTTTTAATTAATGTTTTACACTTTGTTTTACCGTTTGTTTTACACTTTTGAAATCGGGAAATTGAATTATCCTTTTGATCTTCCTTTGTCGCAAATATGCAATTGTTTGAAATGAATTTATCACACATTTTCCCACGTGGGAAAAATTAATTTTCAACACCACTGATAACTCTCCCAAAAAACTAAAAACTTAGAAAACTCTAATTGCGAATGGCCCGAAAATAAGGGGAACTTACAGAGTCACTCAATTTATACTCGAATCGATAACTTTTATATTTGGTTAAGTCAGTTTCAATAAGTTGGACTGCCCCATAACAAGGTGAAGATATCCAAGGGCCTCTATCTCTCTGGCACGGCGTAACGGGCCAACGTCAATCGGGCGCAGACCGTCTCCATTGAAGAGCTTCGCGACTATATGCTTTGCATCCTCATCGTCCCCGGCGAGTAACACCTCCTGCATCTGAACCACACTCTGTGTTACCGCCAGGGAACCTGCGAATTTTTGATTGAATGCTTTCACAACCCTCGCCCCGACAGCTTTACTAATTTCCTAGGCTACAGACCCAGCTTCGGGATAGATGGGTTCAAAGGTTTCGAAGTCGACATGTATTGTTAGATCGACCACAATTTTATCTTTGAACTCCGTGGCCTCATAAGAGTCTGAGACATCGAGTACGCAATTATACGGCAACGCAAGAAAGATCAAGTTGTCCCGCAGAGGCGCACGCCGTCCCGCCGCTTTTGCTGCACCGATATCTCTCATGAACGCTTCCGGTTTTGCAATACCCGGTCCCACGACGGTAACATTTTGTTCGCCGGCAACAGCCCATGTAGCGAAGTCCCTCGCGAACATATCGCTGGCACTAATTAATGTTATATCCATGATTTAATTTTCTTTAATTACTAAAATAATTTTATTTCCTGCCGGGTCTTCAATCAGGTTTTCTTTGTCTTGCTCCTTTTCGTTTGAAATATTATTCAATGCTTTATTGAGCCGTTCTTTTGAATCATACTTCAGAGTGAAATATTTCAGACCTGCCATGCCTGCCGGTGTTTTCGGTGCGTTTACTCCGGCCCATGTATTCACCGCAATGCGATGGTCAACCAATCCCCCTGCACCTAAATCCCCCCAGCCCATTTTTGGGAAAATAAAATGTTCGGTGAAACCAATTTTTTTGTAGAAGTCATAAGCATTCTGAAGGTTCGGCATGTGCAGATTCATATGACCTACGAACGCTTTTTCAGGAAACGGGTGGTCGGTGTTATCATCATCCAAATGAGAAAGTAATTCCTGAACATCTAATGGTTCAATCGGGCTTCTTAACTGACCTTTGTCATCTATCACTTTAAATTCATCTTCCGTGAACCTGTATTCAACAACCCGCCTGGGCAACTCAACCGCCAACTCAATATCAATTCCGTCAGGGTCTTTTACATAAACTGACTTTGCAATGATGTGATCAGTGGGTCCAGCCCTCCAGCCTTTTTTCGACAGCCGAACAAACAATTGTGCAAGTTCTCTTTCAGTTGGTATGTGAATAGCAAAGTGGTAAAGTCCGCTGTGTCCTTTTCTGTTAGGGATTTTTGCATCAGGATGTAACACGACAAGTGTTCTTTCTGATGTGCCAACTTCTGTAGGTGTGTCTGTCTTTCTCACCTTCATTCCAAGTATATCACGATAAAACAGAACTGATTTTTCAAGGTCGGTAACATTTAAATGCACCGGGCCGAATGTAATGAATTCCATATCTGCAACTTTTTTATGATTAAAGAATTATACACTGCGAGACAGAATAGGAGCTTTCTTCCATCTTCCCCAGAAAATAAACACGGCAATGGCTCCCAGAATAATAGTCATTGGTGCCCGGCTTGCTTCGCCATGAGTGAAATGATAATTTGTTGCAAGCACCATAATGACAGCTAGGCCTAATGCAGCCAAGGGAGTGAGTGATGGCTTAATTTTCAAAACTGAAGGAAGAAGTAAACCGATTGCACCCAATACTTCACAAGCTCCAATAAACTTGACCATGAAAACTGAATAGTGATTTACGAAAGACATCTTGCCTGTTAATGCCTCCACAGGTTGACACAATACATAAGAACCTCCTATGAGGAATGCAATTGTTAATAATCCCTGCGCTAACCAAAGTAGAATATTTACTGTTTTATTTTTTGTTTGATTGATCATATTAATGATTTTAAATTGATAGTAAAAAGCGACAGTATGACTTCCCGGTGAGTTGTCATCTTCGGGCTGGCCACGATAAATCTTCCAAGGCTTTTGTTGCCCACATTTGATTTTGCCAGTCAGGATGAAGATTGATTAACTCCTTGCCAACTTGACCAACTATTTCTGCCTCTGATTTTCCGGCAGCACGAAGCTCATTGAACCGGTTTTTAGCCAATTCAAAATATGTTTTGTAATTTTTTATCAGTTCAGTTCCTCCTGTGTGTCCGTGCCCAGGAACAACAATGTCGAGACAAAGTCGCTCCAGCAATTTCAGTTTTTCAATCCAGGGAATTACATGTGATTCATGATCGCCAAGAACTCCGAAAAATCCTTCTTCTACTAAATCACCAGTGAACAAAACTGATTTTTCTCCGTGAATAAAAATCACCTGGTCTCCTCTTGAATGTGCTCCTCCAAATTCAAGAAACTCTGCAACAAGATTTTCACCAAGATTCAATTTCATTGAACCTGTGTACAGCATATCAGGTCGGATAAACTCAACTCCGTCAAGCATCGGTGCAAGAGGGGGAATTTGTTTTCTGAACATCTGCAAAAGTGTATCGCCCTTTTCCTGCAACTCATTCCACTGTGTTTCGTTGTAGAGAATCGTAACATCATCAGCTATCACATTCGCACCAAAGCCATGTTCGGGATGGCAATGTGTGTGAGTGAGGAATATCGGATGCTCAGCACTTAACTCTTTTGCTTTTTGCAAAACAGTTTTTGCATTCTCTGAACCAAAGCCGGTATCAATGATTAGTGTTGCTTTACTGCCAACAATGATTCCGATGTTTGGAACTAGCAATGTGTGTTCCGAATCAGGAATCACCCAGACAGATTTAACTATCCCGGTGATTTCATTCGGTTCTACAATCGGTAATTTAAATTCGCCCATCTCTTTTGATTTATTATTGAGGTGGTAAATGATTTGCAGTAGCTGCCAAATGCAACGATGCTTTTGCTTCTTCCATAGATAGCAGCACGGTTGTTTCTAACTTTGTTACATGACCCGTACTCCTGATAGCCATGCCAACAGCAACGGCTACACTGTTACCGGGAGCTTCAATCAACACTACACCATCAAAGTCGCCGAATGCATACCAATAACCGAGCAATCTGCCTCCCAATGATGCCACCATTGCTTCTGCCTCGGCAGCAGTATTTACATCGGCGTGTTCTATCATCGTCTTTATTACAGGCGATTGATAAGAAAAGCGGATCAGATAATTTGGCATAACTTTTATTTAAAATTTATTTTACTTTTTTTCACCGGCAGCATGTTCAGCCTGGATACTCATACCCAATCCGGGTGAAGCTTCTCCCAGAATACCGAAATAAACCTGGGCAGTATCCTGATTTTCCCAATCCATTTGAAACTCTGTTGCCAAGGCAAAAGAGGTAATAGGTACAGCGCCTGCCTGTACCATGCGTTGAATCGAAATATCATGTGTTTCTTTATTCAAACCCGCAGTAGCATCTTCTACGATGCCTACATTGAAGCCCAATCGTAGTGCACCCATTACTGTTTGAATGACACAACCATCCGTTGAAATTCCTGCAATCACAAGATTTTCACGACCGGTTGCTTTTACTGCTGCCAAAACCCCGGCGTTATCAAGTGCATTGTATTCGCCTCCTCTGTAAATAATAGGATGGCTACCGATTGCCTGAACAATTTGTGGGTAAGGCGTTTGTCCCTTTCCTAAATTCACAACCAATCCTGATTTAAACCCTATTGCAGTTTTTGCAAGTGCAACGGTGTTTGTAATGTGGTCATTAACTGAGTGGGAACGAAATGTGTTAATGAAACCTGCTGAATAATCTACCATCAAAATGGTAGTGTTGTGAGGTCTAAATGCCTCTAAAAATGGACTTTTCATTTTTTTTTAATTTTTGTTTTAAATGATTGTCTATGATTTATTTTTTTGAAGTCTTTCTTTTAATCAGTATGGCTTTTGTGAAGCGATTACGAATGGCAATTTTGGATCGAATAGGATCTCCATAAATTGTTTCAATGTTTCTTTAGGGTTGGGGTCACGTTGCAACTCGCTGATGAATTGAACTCAACTGCTTGGATGAGCACCTGCCTGGAAAATGCGATCAAATCCTGCTTTGCTTGCCTCAGGGGAAGTACCGCCAGTTGCATCCACTATTGTGTAAACATCATAACCCTCTTTTAAAGCATCAAGTGCAGGAAAGGCAAGACAGACTTCATTCCATAACCCGAGGATAACAAGCTTTTTACGACCCGTCGCTTTAACGGCTTTCACAAAATCTGAATCCTCCCAGGCGTTGAGTGTGGTGCGATCTATTGCTTTAATATCACCCAGTACCTGTTGTAGTTCAGGGATCGTGGGTTTATTGCCAAAACTGTTTACACCAGTTGTGGACAGAATAACCGGGACATCAATCAACTTAGCTGTTTTTGCTACGCGAACTACGTTATCAATCATCTGGTGGCGATCCATAGATTGAACTGAACTTACCGCGACAGGCTGGTAGTCGATAAGTATTAAAACACAATTCTTAGGGGTAAGTAAATTGTCTGTAATTTGGTCGCGAACTCCTGAAGTAGTTTGCTGACTTTTGCCAGCAAAAGGCATTGCAACGAAAACAAAGCTTAACAGCGTTGTAAAGAACCATGTGTTTCGTTTTGACATATTATTTCCTTTTTTAAAAGTTTTATAATTTATTGTTTCAATAAGCGGAGCTTAATTTATTTCATAGTGTTACTGATTAAACCGATATGGGTATAAAACACCAGGGCACCTGAAAGAAGGAAATACCATCCTGTCGCTTCCAGCAAAATATAATTTGCTTTATGATACCATTTCACTTCTGATTTATCCTTGCTGAAGTCTGATAAAAAGAGAACAGTCAACAACGCAGCTATCCCTACAAAAAAGAACATAGAGGAGATGAACACATTCTCTGCGATAGGGTACTTTAGGCCAACATTTCCGGCAATTGGCTCTGGTGGCGGAGCAATGAAAAATTTATGTTGATAAGCAGCAACTGCAATTCCGATAATGCCGAGTCCCAATCCTGTCAGCACAGTTCTAAAAGGAGAAAGCTCTTTGCTTATGGTATTTACCGGGGCAACATTCGACTGCTCAAATACTGTTCTTTTTTTCCATAAATAAAAAGCAAGGCAAAAATCCAATACAGCAAGTCCGAGAGAAGGTTCACCAAACACGATATTATCGAACGGAATAGCCAAGGGCCAGGTGAGTACCATCCCTGTGCCCGTAATTAAAAGCACAATGCCCGAAGCAAAAAAATTGAGTGACCAACCTATAGCATTAATTTCTTGTTTCAACAGTTTCCTTCCCAGATTGGCAACAGAGATGAGAGAGTTACCAACAAAAACTCCCATGATGGTGGTGTAAGTGGGGATGTGCGACCAATCAATAACGAGCTTATTCATAAATGCACAGTTATAAAATATATTTATCAAAAGTGCATTAAGGAAGAAGCGAAAAACAATGACAAAAGCCGAAAAAAAATATCGACAAATGTCGATACCCGGAACAGATAGGAAAGAAGTAAAAAGAGAGTGAACCCGGACTGAAGGTGTTTATCTTTTTGTTGCCTGCTGTCTGATGCGGCTAAGTGTATCCTTGCTTATTCCGAGGTAGGAAGCAATGATATGCTGCGGAAATCGTTGCAGGAATTCGGGATAAGTCTTTTCAAGTTCGTAGTACCGCTGCCGGGCGGTCAGGCTAATGGCAACATTTAACCTTTTTTGTGAAGCTATATAATGTATTTCCTCCAATTTTTCCGTCCACTCTCTCACGGTGGGGCTATGATGTATAAGATTGTACATGTTATCTCTTGTAATGAGTAGTGCTTCTGTATCTTCCCATGCTTCGATAAAATATCTGGATGGCGTTCCCCGCATATTGCTTTCCCGGTCATTTGCCCACCAGTTTTCAATTAATAATTGTACAATGTGCTCGTCACCTTTGTCGTCAATTGTGTACTGACGCATTGCACCTTTAACAATAAAAGCGCCATATTTGCATACTTCACCTTCCTGCAAAAAAAACTGTCTTTTTTTGAATCTTTTAGGTACAAAAATATTCTTAATTAATTCAATATCTCTTTCAACAAAAGGTGTAACGGCATAGCTTTCGAAATATTTAATAAGTGCCTCGTGCATGGCTCAGAAATGACTTCATAAATTTATAATTTTTTTTTAAAAATCAATTCTGAAGCCAACTTAAAAAAGAAGTAACTTTTTCCTTACCCACTAAGATGGTTTCTGAAAAAGGGATTGTCAGGTGAACCTGTAATTTGCGGTGAAAGTGCTGCGATGCCTGCTTTACGAACTTCCGATTAATTAAATATTGGCGGTTCTGTCAGCTCCCCTTATTTTCGGACCATTTATAATTAGAGGTTACTCTCTTTTATCTTCTAAAGTTTCTCCCAAATCATCCAAAAATGTTTTACGCTTTGTGTTACACTTTGATCATAACTATTTGAAAATCATTTCGAGGTTCGAATCCTCGTCGGGCAACCAGGCAAAACAACTCAGCCCGCTTGAAATTATCTTTCAGCGGGTTTTGCATTTTAAAAAATTAATATTTCTTTCTTTTTTTCCTGCATGTTTTACACTTTGTTTTACACTTTCGGAATCAGAAAATTGTTTTTCTTGCTT
>DATJWE010000033.1:0-44247 GCA_035501475.1 Puia sp.
CCTAACCATGTGATCAGGCCTCAATGGTCTGTCATGATTCCATCCTACAATTGCGGTGATTATCTGGAAGATGCAATCAAGAGTGTGCTCACACAAGACGCAGGGGCTGATAAAATGCAAATTGAAGTGGTGGATGATGCCAGCACCGATGTAGATGTGGAAGAGCTTGTGAAAAGAGTGGGAAATGGACGGGTAGCATTTTATCGGCAGGAGAAAAACAGGGGCAGCCTCAGAAATTTCGAGACCTGTCTTAATAGATCCAAAGGGCAGTGGATTCATCTGTTACACGGAGATGATGCGGTGAAGCCGGGCTTTTATGAGAAAATAGAATATCTCTTTAATAAGTATCCCCAAACAGGAGCCGCTTTCACCGGATTTACTTATGTCGATGAAAAAAATGAACGACTTTATGATAATGAAAAATTATTGGACAAAGATGGGGTTTTACCAGACTGGTTGTTACGAATTGCCCGTCGGCAATTGATTCAAACACCCGCGATCGTAGTCAAACGGAGTGTATATGAACAATTGGGAAGTTTTTTTGCGGTTACTTATGGGGAAGATTGGGAAATGTGGGTTCGGATAGCCGCCCATTTCCCGGTAGCACATTCACCCAAACAACTCGCTCGGTACAGGGTACACACCAACAATCTCACAAGCAGAAATTTCCTGTCTGGACAAAGCATGACTGACGCCAATATCGTCGTGGAGATCATTCAGCAATATCTTCCGCCAGAAAAAAGAAAGGAAATAAGGAGCTACTCCAGAAAACATTTTTCTACACATTTCGCCCAAATGAGTGATAGAATTTATCATGATTACGGCAGACCTGATATAGCTTTCAGCCAGGCCAAACGGGCCATGCAAATGCATCTTAATCCGACAAGTTTATATTTTTTTATCAAAATATACATGAAAATATTGCTCCGTTACAAGATGAAATCCGGAGAAAACCAAGTTTCGTGATTGTTTTGGTTCAAGCGTGCTAAAATAATTTCCTAAGAAAAGAAGTATTTATCTTTTACTATGGGTTGCCTTCACCGTCTCCACGACCTGAGTCGCAGTGGGTAGAGCCTCTTTCCGTCCTTTCATAACGTAGACGACCAGTCGCCTTAGATTATTGAGAGGTTGTTCTAATAGATACCAGGAGATGGATGCACATAAAACACTGATCGAAGCGTATATGATAAAGCTGACCCAGGGTATGCTGGTAAAATTTCGCAAACCGGTAAGATCAATCCCTCTTTCTGCAAAAAAAGCTGATAAGGCATCAAATGCTTTCCAATAAAAGGCAGAAGCAATTAAGTGATACAAATAAATACCAAAACTGATTTTTGCCAGGTATTGCACCACGCGGCTCTCAAGGATACGGCCGGTAATGCCCCGGAATCCCTGGTTCGCCTGATCGATGAGCACTATAGCAACCAACGAAATAAATAGTCGATTCAGTCCAAGAAAAGTTTTTTGGTGATTGGAAAATATCAGCCATATCCAAATAGGTATTGCAATAAAAAGTATCCTTCGCAGCCAGACATTTTTTTTCTCCGCCGAGTGATAATAAGCGATTAATGCTCCCAATGCAAATGAATCCAAACAAGCCGGAGTAAGAACCCACATTTCGAATCCCCCCTGATGAAGAAACCAGCTAAAACATACACGGAATGCAACTGCAAGAACAATTAGTACCATCAACACTCTCGGAAGGTACCGAGTTGGTATAAAGAGGATCAGCCAGGGCCAAATAATATAAAATTGTTCTTCAACAGCAAGGGTCCACAGATGGACAGTGTATTGCCCCGCAGTTTTTGTGAAAAAGATCAGGAAATTAGTAAGATACAGTAAGTAGACCCAAAGATGTTCTCTCAGTTCTTTGCCTTCAAGCGGCAGCAGAAATAGGACAAGCAAATAAAGATAATGGGCTGGAAATATCCTGAGCGTGCGCCGGCCAAGAAACGCTAAGGTCACTTTGAACATAGAGACTCCAGACGCTTCAGCCTTTTTTTTTGCTTTCAGTAAAATCTTTGTAATTAAATAACTGCTCAACACGAAAAAAAAGACAATCAGATTGCCAAGGTCATAAATACGTTTAAACGATTCTAAGGTGGTGGAGTAATGGTATAAAACGACAAAAGCCACTGCGCAGAAACGTAATCCTGACACTTGTGGTTTGTATTTCAGAAATGTAGCACCTGGTTTGGAAGCAATCTCAGTCAAAGCTTTAACTCATCAGATTTAATGACAAAAATATTGATTATTTCACGGACAGGTCACCACTAAAAACGAATTTCCGGATATTTTAGTGCATTATATCAGGTTGGTCTGCGCAAATTAATACATAAATGGTTTGCCACCAGCCATCACCTCCTGTGTCTTTTCATCAAAGACCACTTTTTGCCCCGTCCGGTAAGCGGCATTGGTCATTATTACAGCGATTGAATGATGGTACCCCGCTTCGATAGGCGCATTCGGCTGCTTCCGATCCCGTACCGATTCCATCCAATTGCGCATATGTGCAAGGGTTAGTGGATCTCCTCCTGTACTCGCGTCAGTCGAAACTTTTATCGCCTGTTCATTGAGAGACAATTCCGGCAAAAGGTTAGCCTTCATATTCATCTGCTTTGCAAAATATTCGTTCAGCCCGCCTTCGGGGGTTATTTTATTCGTATCCAGGTTCAATGTCCCTCCATTCGAGTAATAAATTTCCTTCACGTCGCCCGAAGCATTTGTTTGCCGGGAAGTAAACACGACCTGAAATCCTTTGGATGAATCGTCGAGAGGACCATAATCAAATACCGCAGTCAACGTATCGGCATTTTTTCTCCCATCTTTCCATACATAGATACCACCATTCACAGCAACACTTCTGGGATGGGGTAGCCCGCTGAACCAATGCACCGTATCGATCTGATGGCTCATCCATTGTCCCGGCAAACCCGAAGAATACGGCCAGAACAATCTGAACTCAAGATATTTCCTTGGATCAAAAGATTCGAAAGGGCGATTGATGAGAAAACGTTTCCAATCTGTATCCTCTTCTTTTAATTGCGAAACAAGAGAAGGTCTGCGCCAGCGACCGGGTTGATTAACATTCCAGGTCAGATCAACCATCACAATAGGGCCGAATTTCCCCGACTGAATAAAATCACATGCAGCTTTATAATTAGCGCCACTTCTGCGTTGTGATCCTATCTGTACAATTTTTCCGGATTCTTTCACAGCTTTCAGGACTGCGCGGTTGTCTTCCATCGTTTCTGCCAAAGGTTTTTCCGTATAAGTATCCCTTCCTGCTTTCACAGCTTCGATTGTGTGCCAGGCATGTTGAAAATCTGCCGTACTGATCAGCACTGCATCTACTTCTTTGATATTATATAATTCGTCGTTGTTGACGCAGGCTGTAATATCGTGACTGAATTTTGATTTGAGATAAGCCTGCCCTTCTGCACGCCTTTTTTTCCATATATCTGATACAGCGATAATGTCAAAATTCAGTTCTTTATAAGAATTTAAAAAAGCAGGGATATGCGCATCTTTGTGCCGGTCTGAAAATCCTACCACACCTACGCGTATACGATCATTAGCTCCAGGTATATTCCTGTAACCTGCAGCGGTGAATCCGCTGGTTCCTGTAAACAGCGCTGTTCCTGCCAGAGCCGTTTTCTTAATAAAAGCTCTTCTTGAATTTTGCATATTGAAAGATTTGAACCGGATTTAAAGTTATAAATTAGAGTAATACTAAGGATCAATGCGTCAAAATTTTGAAGGGAACCGCTTTGTCATTGCATTAATCATTATTTGCTGCACTCCCATTGCGCTGAATGCCCAGCGCCAGTTGAATGTGGAAGTCATCCCATCTCCTAAAAAGCATCAGGTCATGGTTACTGTCGAAAGAAAACCTTTCACTGTATTCATCTATCCCGATAGTTTAGAAAAACCTGTATTGTATCCTATCTATGCTCCCGACGGCCAGGAGATCACCAGGGGATTTCCCATCCAGCCACGTCCTAACGATCCGACTGATCATCCACATCATATCGGGCTCTGGTTCAACTATGAGAATGTAAATGGAATTGATTTCTGGAATAATTCATATGCTATCCCGCAGGGAAAAAAATCTTCTTATGGCTGGATCGTAACAGACAGCATCCTGCAAATAAAAAACGGGAAACAGGGATTTATTGTTTATGCCGCACATTGGGAAGACCAGAAAGAAAATATTTTGCTGAAAGAAAAGACGACATTCATCTTCACCGCTTACAATGATAAAAGAATCATCGATCGCATCACCACGCTGACTGCTGTAGCAGATATATCCTTTACAGACGCAAAAGACGGTTTATTAGGGCTACGTGTGACGCATGAACTGGAATTGCCTTCTGCGCAGCCCAGGCAGTTCAAGGATGATAAGGGAAATGTAACTACTGTTCCAGGCAACTCCACTTCGGGTGTAACGGGAAATTATCTTACAAGTGAGGGCAGGGAGGGCGACAGCGCCTGGGGAACCAGGGCCAAATGGTGCCTGATGTACGGCAAAAAAAATAACGATACCCTCAGCATTGCCATTATCGATCATCCTCTCAATCCCGGCTATCCCACGTATTGGCATGCGCGTGGCTACGGATTGTTTGCAGCCAATCCACTCGGACAAAAAATTTTCAGCAATGGAAAGGAAGAATTAAACCTGAAACTGAAAAAAGGAAGCTCCGTTGAATTCAGATACAGGATCGTGGTTTCCTCGGGGAAAAAAAGATTGGATGAAAAAACAATTGACCAGCTTGCCGGGGAGTTTGGAAAAATTGAATAACTGCTGAAATAAAAATACTACCGTCACCATCTTACCTTCTTACCACAGAGCAAAATGAATATTTGCGTTGACAGAATATGCTTTTTGCACTATGGCATAGGCCGGTTCAACACCTACTCCAATATTATTGCTGATCGGGAAAACATAGCGAAGGCCTGCCCTTGCATCAAATGAAGAGAGATTGACAAATTCCGGCGACACCACTACATATAACCTGTTGAACATTTCAAACTGTCCTTTGACATAAGCAGTATAATGAATATTGTTGTCGCTGTTGCTATATTTATCCGAACCAGGAACGAGATCGAACCATTGCAATTTCGCACCGATAAAATAGCTGAAACGGCTGTCATCTTTATTCCATTTACCGGCTTCCATTCCAAAACCAAAACCCGAATGCGGCTGGGCAACATAATAAACTGTTATTACGCCGAAAGAAGGAACAGAGCAATCCTTACATTCTTTCATTTGGGCTCCTGCCGAATAAAATATGAGAAGCAAAATGGCCGAGAGCGTAGAATTCAATACACTCTTTTCATATTTCGTAATAATGTACCTTAAATAGAAAACCGGCGTATAATGATTTGAGATAATGGCGTTGATACGACTGGTTTTCGTTTTTTTCCTCGTTTTCATTTGCTGGCTTTTTATGTTCGAGATCAAATCGGCCTTGCCCGTTACAGGCGCACAAAGGTTCTTTGATCAAAATGATCAATACAATCAATGCATCAAAAGGTGACGATCTGAATCTTCCGAGGATGAATTGGAACGATGATGGAAATGATAATAAAGCGATACGGATGCTTTACTAAGGCTCTTTTCAGAGGATGAAAGAACCCCTAAATATATTCACTTTTCCTGGTTTTTAAAAGCATTGGGGCCTTATTTTTTGACCCATAGACGTATTAATCAGGTTCAATTTTTCAATATCTGCTCAATAGCAGCCAATTCTGCGGCTGAAAACTCAGGGTGATTGAGGGCATCGATATTATTATCTAACTGCCCGACTGAGCTTGCTCCGATCAGGACGGTAGTAATACGTTTATCTTTTAGCAGCCAGGACAAAGCCATTTGAGCCAGCGACTGGTTTCTTTCTTTAGCGATATCGTTTAGCTTTCTTATTTTTTCCAGTTTTTCGCTAGTTATCTCTGCAGCTTTTAAAAATCCATGTGGCTTGCCTGCTCTTGAATCTTCGGGTATGCCTTTCAGGTAGCGATCGGTAAGCAGGCCCTGCGCAAGAGGTGAAAAAGGAATACAGCCCACTCCATTTTTTTCCAACACATCAAGCAATCCTTTTTCGACCCACCTTTCGAACATGGAATACTTAGGTTGATGAATCAGACAAGGGGTGCCCAGACTATTCAAAATAGAGATCGCTCGGGCCGACTGATCCGCATCATAATTCGAAATACCGGCATACAAGGCCTTGCCCTGGCGCACCGCACTATCAAGTGCCATCATGGTTTCTTCGAATGGAGTATTCGGATCAGGCCGGTGAGAATAGAAAATATCCACGTAATCAAGTTGCATTCGCCTGAGGCTCTGGTCAAGACTCGATAGCAGATATTTTCTCGAGCCCCATTCTCCGTAGGGACCTGGCCACATCAGGTAACCGGCTTTCGTGGAGATGATTAACTCGTCCCGCAGGTAGCCTGAAAAATCTTTTTTAAGTATTCTCCCGAAATTTTCTTCTGCAGAACCTGGTGAAGGGCCATAATTATTGGCCAGATCAAAATGAGTGATGCCCCTGTCAAAAGCGCGCCGAAGAATATTTCTTCCGTTTTCGAAGACATCTACTGAACCAAAGTTGTGCCAGAGACCCAGTGAAACGGCTGGTAATAATAATCCGCTTTTCCCACAACGATTGTATTTCATTGCTTGATATCTCTGAGTTGATGGTGTATAGGACATAAAAAAAATTTTAATGAAAATTATTCACGCAAAAGCGCAAAGTAAGATTCAAGACGCAGAGAGTCTTTGCGGCTGAGCGCTTCTTTCGCTCCTTGGCGAGAAATGTGATATTCAGATTCATCGCTTATTTAACTGTGATATTAATCGCCGTGGTTGGCAATCCTTCAGATTTTGCTGTCAGCCTGATGATTCCTGGTTTTCCTTTTGATTGTATAACGGCAAGGCATAGGCCATTAAAAGCTTTATGCTCTTTTGCTTTGAAAGATTCCATGCTCGTTTCACTGCCATTATCAGTTCCTGCAATCGAGCCAAATGAGTTTACTGAAAATTGAATAAGATTATTTGCATCAGGCACCAGTGTTCCGGCTGAGTCCACAATACTTACAGTGACAAAAGAAAGATCACTGCCATCTGCCTTGATGGTATTCCTGTCGGCATGCAGGACTATTTTTGCAGACTTACCAGTGGTTTTTATTAGTTTTGTCAAGACCTCTTTGCCGTCTTTTGTGGAAACAGCTTTTATTGTTCCCGGAACATATTTTACCCGCCACATGACGTGCAGATCATCCCCTTCTTTCTTTTTCACTCCGAGCGATTCACCATTCAAAAACAATTCCACCTGGTCCGCATGGTTATAGTACGCCCAGACATCGATGCTGTCTCCCTCTCTCCAATTCCAATGCGGGAAAATATGCAATACCTTTTTGTCCGTGCATAGGCTTTGATACAAATAATATACATCTTTGGGAAAGCCCGCCAGGTCAACGATTCCAAAATATGAACTTCTTGCCGGCCATGGATAAGGAGTCGGTTCGCCGATATAATCAAAACCGGTCCAGATAAACATTCCGCTGGCAAAATCATATTTCAACAATTCTTTTAATGTCTCTTCATGAGTTGAACCCCAGGGCGCTGATACATTATCGTAAGCGGAGCAGGTAGTGTCAGGGTTTCCTTTGTCAAATGGCTTGTCCCACTCAATTGGCCAGCGCCTGATGCTATCGGATGGCATATCATAATGCCCCCTGGTCTGCAACGCAGAAATAGTTTCTGTTGCTATAAATTTTTTTCCGGGAAATTTTTCAGGAAATGTTTTGTAGTCACTTTGATGATAATTGAATCCAACCAGATCCAGTGCACCTGAAAGGTAAATTTCATTGCCGGGATAAGGATGATCCAATGCAGAAGTGATCGGTCTCGTTGTATCAAATGCATGAATGATAGAAGCAAGTTCCCTGGCGATGCTCCTTCCCGAAGTATCCTTGCCATCCTTGCCTGCCCATTGCTCGGAAATTTCATTGCCAATGCTCCAGACAAAAACAGATGGATGATTTCTGTCGCGCAGTACCTGGTCTTCCAAATCTTTTTTATGCCATTCGTCCCAGTACAAATGATAGTCATACTTTGTCTTGGGTCTTTTCCACATATCAAAAGCTTCATCCATAACGATGAATCCCATTTTATCGGCGAGATCCAGCAATTCCGGAGCGGGAGGATTGTGTGAAGTACGAATCCCATTAATTCCCATTCCTCTCAAAATTTCCAGCTGACGCTCCAGCGCTCTTGTATTGACCGCTGTGCCCAGGCATCCCAGATCATGATGATCACAAACACCAAAAATTTTCATAGGTTTTCCATTCAGCGAAAAACCTTTGTCGACATCAAACTTAAAATAACGGATACCGAAATTCGTAGAGTACTCGTCCACCACTTTGCCCTTCGATAGAATTTGTGTAACCGCTTTATACAGGTAGGGTTCATCGACCGACCATAAATGAGGAAATCCAAACACGAATTTTTTTCCTTTAACTTTTGTTCCGTTTGCCACTATACTTACATCATCAGGCGTGGAAAGAAGAACGGGTTGTCCGGACGCATCAAATAAAGTTGTTTTCAGTGTGATCGTAGTATCCGTTTCAGTACTATTATTAATCCTGGTATAAACTACAACCGCAGCGAGTTGACTGGACACCTGCGGCGTGGTGACATAAGTTCCCCAGTGATCGACGAACACATTATTTACAGTAACCAACCAAACATTACGATAAATTCCCGAACCGCTGTACCAGCGCGAATTGGGCTGACTGGAATTATCCACACGAACGGCGATAATATTTTTTTCAGTTCCGTATTTCAGATATGGAGTCAGTTCATAACGAAAGGAAATATATCCATTGGGTCTTACACCCAATGAATGACCATTAATAAATACTTCGCTGTTGCAATACACCCCGTCAAAATCGACAAATATTTTTTTTCCTTTTGATGCCAGAGGAATACCAAAAGATTTTCTGTACCAGCCCACACCTCCTCTTAATGCACCCCCTCCCGTTCCGGTGGGGCTGGTGGAATCAAACGGTAATTCTATACTCCAATCATGCGGAAGATTCAGGTTTCTCCAGGATGAGTCTATATAATCTTCATTTTTAGCAGCGCTGTCATCTCCCAGGAAAAATTTCCATCCTTTGGTAAATAAGGATATGGAGCGGGAAGAAGATTGTTGCGCCGTGAGCTGCATTCCAACAAAAAAAACCAACAGGGTAATCAGGACTTTAGCCTTGGTTGCTCTGATCATAATCGTGATAATTTGAGGGAAAAGTTAAACCGATCAGCTTAATTATAAAAAATATTTCTGATTTTCTGTTATAATAATTCCGATCACTCCGGCGAATAAATTTTCAGGATGATATGCTGAACGAACAGAATTTATCCCAATGCATAAAACGAACAGGCCATCCATGGGATGACCTGTTTGCAGTTATATCAATTCAATTTGAATATCAGTGAACCTTATCTACATTATTGAATTTATCTGTATAAGCCGAAGCTTTATCTTTTACATTCTTTTGTTCATAGATCGTAATCAGGAGGTCATACGCATCTTTTAGCGATTGTTTATCTGCCATCTTTAATTTTCCTTTGGCTCCCAGATCCTGATCTACTTTTTCAAAATAGGGGATGGCCTGATCATACATCTTGTTGGCATCTGCACGCAAGTCGGTTCTCTTCTTCACATCTTCAGGCTTGGTTCCTTTTATCATCTTGGCCTGAGCCTGCAAATCCACTCCCTGGTTATAGTAAATCTGGCCAAGCACTAATGCAGCCTGCGGATAGTCGGGCTTAAGATCAAGACATTTCTTCAATTCGTCCTGTGCTTTTTTTGTAAGCTCATCAGCATTTGCAGGGCGTTTGCCGGACGAAGTATCAGAAGCATATTGGTAAAGTTCCAATCCGTAATTAAAATGATAAAGAGCCGTGTCCGGGAATGCTTTGACAACTTGTTCGTATTTAGCAAAAAGCGAATCTTTATTGCCGCTTTTACGATACATATCGAGTTCGGTTTCTGCCCAGAATACATCGGTCGGATACTTTGCCTGTCCGATAGCCAGATATTTCTTGGCATTGGCTTCATCCCCTTTCCTGTCATAATAGTCGGCTATCCATTTATAAATTTCAAGCATATCATTCCCGGCGATTTTTGTGATGCCCGAATCAACGATCGTCTTGTAATAGATTGCAGCATCATCCCTGTCATTCGCTTTTTCGGCTGAGATGCCGGCATACAAAGTAGCTGTAGTGTCCATGGTTGGCTTGAGCCAGCCCATGTGGCACATATAGCCGATAGCAGTAATAGCTCCTTTGAAATTAGTCAATGCATCGGCATATTTTCCGGAGTTGTAGTTGGCAGCACCAGACTGAAAATAACCCTGGTAGATGTCATTCATAGGCTTATACTGGTCCTGCATCAGCAACAAATAAATTTTTTTATCATCGAGGTCGATGTACTTTTTCAACGCGTCGAAAGATTGTGCATACCCATCAGGCAACTGCGATTTCAGCTGCTCATTGCCGGCAATGGCGACATAAATTTTGGCCTTATAATACCAGGCTTCCGGAGTTTTTTGATTCTTGTCAACTGCCAGGACTTTATCAATTTCTGCCTTTGCGTCCATTAATTTATTTGACTTATACAAATCCTTGGCCTTATCCAGACTTTGTGCAGTCAAACCCAAACCAGCACCCAGGAATAACGTGCATAAAAAAAACTGTTTCATGGTCATTTTCATTTGAATTGTTATGTTGATTATCTAACTGTTTTGAACATACGAAGAATCATGTCCCATATCTTCCTCATGCTTTATCCCGCTGGTTCCGGGGCATTGCCGTTGGTGGCATGTTCGTTCAATTTGGTAATGGCAGCAATTCCATCGCCTTCGTCGAGACGAATCAACTTTACTCCCTGTGTGGCTCTTCCCTGTTCACTGATTCCGTTTACCGGCATCCGTATGGTAATTCCGGTTTTACAGGTAATCATCAGGTCTTCCTTTTCGGTTACATCCAGGATGCCTACCAATTTACCGGTTTTCTCGGTTACATTAATCGTCTTTACTCCTTTTCCACCCCGGTTGGTCACTCTGTACTCATCGATAGGCGTGCGTTTACCGAATCCTTTTTCACTGACCACTAACACGGTTCTTGTTTTATCGTCCATGTTGACACATATCATGCCAATCACTTCATCATTGATATCATTCACCTCAATTCCCGCAACGCCAATTGCTCCACGGCCGGTAGGGCGCACTTTCCCTTCTTCAAAACGAATGGCTCTTCCGCTTTTTACGGCCATCATGATTTCACAATTCCCATCCGTAAGTTTTGCATCCAGCAACTGGTCATTTTCGACAATCGTAATTGCATTAACTCCTGTCAGTCGCGGGCGGCTGAATTCTTCCAGCAGGGTTTTTTTGATGATCCCCTGCTTGGTGCATAATACTATATTGTGACTATTCACAAAAGCATCGTCTTTTAGATCCTTTACATCCACAATTGCTTTCACTTTATCATCAGGTGGAAGTTGAATAAGATTCTGGATCGCTCTGCCCTTACTGATCTTATCTCCTTCCGGAATCTGGTATACATTCAACCAATAACACCTCCCTTTTTCTGTAAAGAAAAGCATGGTATGATGGGAAGATGCTACAAAGAGGTGTTCAATATAATCTTCTTCCCTGGTCCTTCCTCCGATGGCGCCCCTTCCCCCACGGCGCTGCTGCCGGTATTCTGTAGCCGAAGTTCTTTTGATATATCCTAAGTGTGATATCGTAATCACTACATCTTCTTCCTTTATAAGATCTTTAATACGAACTTCATCATCGAGGTAAGTGATTTCTGTTTTACGGGCATCGCCGAATTTTTCTTTGATTTCAAGCAATTCCGCACGGATAAGGTTAAAACGTTTGACTTCATTCGACAACAATTCTTTCAACTCGTCAATCAACTTCATCAGATCATCATATTCCTGCCGGATCTTTTCCCTTTCCATTCCGGTAAGCCTTTGCAGACGCAGTTCCAAAATTGCCTTGGCCTGTATTTCATCCAATCCCCAGCCGGCATTGATCAGGCCTTCCTTTGCGATTTCCGGTGTTGAAGAATTGCGGATCAGGGAAATGACTTCATCCAGATGATCCAGCGCGATCAGGTAACCCTGCAGGATATGCGCTCTTTTCTCCGCTTCTTTTAATTCAAATTGTGCACGGCGCACAACCACTTCATGCCGAAAGTCGACGAATTCACTGATCATCTCTTTTATGTTCAGTGTCTTTGGACGTCCTTTTACAAGTGCTACATTATTGATGCCGTAAGAAGTCTGAAGCTCAGTATGCTTATACAACTGGTTGATGACTACATTGGCGACCGCATCCCTTTTCATATCGATCACGATACGTGTCCCTTCTTTCTCATTCGACTCATTATTTATATGGGAAATGCCTTCGATTATTTTTTCGTTGACGAGTTGACCGATTCGATCGCAGAGCGCATCACGGTTGACCTGATATGGCACTTCCGTAATGATGATCTGTTCACGACCGCTCGGTTTGGTATCGATATGTAGTTTACCGCGAAGAACCACCCTGCCCCTCCCAAAATGCATGGCAGCCTTCACCCCTTCCATACCATAAATCACACCGCCGGTCGGGAAATCAGGTGCTTTGATATATTGCATCAGTTCCTCAATAGTAATATCTCTCTTATTGATGAAAGCAATGCATCCCTCAATCACTTCTGACAAATTGTGAGGCAGCATATTGGTCGCCATACCCACTGCAATTCCACTCGATCCATTAATCAGTAACTGCGGAATGCGGGTAGGTAATACTGTGGGTTCTTTCAGCGAATCATCAAAATTCAGCTGGAAATCGACAGTATCTTTTTCAATATCTTCCAGCATGCTTTCTGCCAGGCGATCCAGACGGGCTTCGGTATAACGCATGGCTGCGGGTCCATCTCCATCCTGGTTGCCAAAATTTCCCTGCCTTTCGACCAACACGTAGCGCATGCTCCATTCCTGAGCCATACGAACAAGGGTGTCATAAATGGCTGCATCCCCATGCGGGTGATATTTACCCATTACTTCCCCTACAATACGGGCGCTTTTTTTGAATGGCTTATTGCTATTGCTCCCCAATTCATTCATACCAAACAAAATTCGCCTGTGCACGGGCTTCAATCCATCCCGTACATCCGGAAGAGCACGACTCACAATCACCGACATAGAATAATCTATGTAGGCAGTCTTCATATGCTCTTCAATATTAATTGGTACTATCCGGTTATTATCCTGTGTCTCCTGTGGTATTAGATTGTCTTCCATAACTGTTTTGAAGTCCGATTTACATCCCTTTGCAATCGCTTTTTATGAGGGTTCGCAAAGCTACCGTTTTTGATCATGAAAACCTGATGAAAAACACAGTTTTTCAGTCAATTTTTTGACCCGATTTTGATGCAGGCCCGCTTATCTATTCAAGCCAGGCTCCTCCCACGTTTTCACCATCAATTTCAACATAAATATGCTCCTGCAAAGTAGTGGCGATGGATAGACCGACATAGTCCGGTTTCACAGGAAATGCATTATGCCTTCTTTCGACGAGGACAAGTGTCTGAATTTTTTTGGGATGGAATTCCAGTAAGGGTTTGAGTGCGTAAAGCAGTGTTTTGCCACTATTGGAAACATCATCGATCACAATAATTACTTTGTCATTCAGCGGAACAGATTTGCTGAGCATGACTTCTTTCGGCAGTTTTTTGTCCAGTGTAATACCGATGAATTCTGTTTTGATGGGCTCAATCTCATTCAATAACCGTTGCATATTTCTTGCAATTACACATCCGTTATCTTTGATTCCTGCCAATATGAATTCTTTTTCTCCGAAATTATTTTCCAGTATTTCATAGGCCATTCTACGGAGTTTTTTACCTGCCACTTCCTTCGTGAGGATATAATTTTTTTGGGGCATGTTATATACGGTTATGCAGATTTGGCGGAAAATTAAAAATAAAAAACGAATTGCACGAATTACACGAATTGTAAGGATTACACGAATTCTAAGAAGCTACTGGGTAGACGAAGATCTTTGTGCCTTCGTGCAAAAACACATTCGTCTTCTTTCCTTCAAAAACTCTTCTATCGTTTAGTATTATTATCTTAGCTATACAATGAATTGATGATGTACATTCTTCAACAAATCCTGTTCATCTTTGCATCAGGAATCGCCATCTGGTTATTTGCCCGGAAAATAAAAGAAATACGGCATAATATTCTGCTGGGCAAAGACGAAGACTACAGCGATCATCCTGCGAAAAGATGGAAGAATGTGTTACTTCTTGCATTGGGTCAAAAAAAAATGTTCCGCAATCCCCTGGTCGCTCTCCTGCATCTGGCCATCTATGCAGGTTTTATCATCATCAATATCGAAGTGCTTGAAATTTTTCTCGACGGAGTTTTTGGAACCCATCGGATGTTCGCTTCGATTCTGGGTGAATATTATCCCTGGCTGATCAATGCCTTTGAATTCCTTGCTCTTGCTGTTCTTGCAGCCTGTATTATTTTTTTATGCAGAAGAAATATTATCAAACTTAAACGATTTATCAGTCATGACCTTGATGGTTGGCCACGCAGCGACGCCAACTATATTCTTATCACAGAAATTATCCTGATGTGTTTATTCCTGACATTAAATGCATCGGATACTATCCTCCAACAAAGAGGATACGGTCATTATGCAGAACATATCACCGGGAATTTCGCTGTTTCCCAATTTCTCCATCCTTTTTTGAATGGTTGGAGTGATACAGCACTTGTGGGACTCGAGAGAAGCTGTTGGTGGCTCCATATCCTGGGAATATTTGCATTCCTGAATTATCTTCCATACTCCAAGCACCTGCATATTTTGTTTGCTTTTCCCAATGCTTATTATGCAAGACTATGGCCTGAAGGGAAAATGCGCAACATGCCGGAAATACAAAAAGAAGTACTCTATGCAATGCAACCCGAATCAGCCCCTGTTGCCGGGACAAATGAAGCAGGCTCAGTTCCGAAATTCGGAGCGAAGGATGTTTTTGATCTGAGCTGGAGAAATTTACTGGATGCATACTCATGCACAGAATGTGGAAGATGCACTGCTGCATGTCCCGCGAATATTACAGGGAAAAAACTGTCTCCCCGGAAAATCGTGATGGATACGCGCGACCGACTGGAAGAAGTAGGCAGAAATATCCGCACTAATGGCAGTTTTAAAGAAGATGGAAAATCTCTACTGAAAGATTATATCAGCGTCGAAGAATTGCGAGCCTGTACGACCTGTAATGCCTGCGTGGAAGAATGCCCGGTCAGTATTAGTCCGCTTGAAATCATTCTTGAGCTGCGCCGTTCACTGATCATGGAAGACAGTAACGCCCCACAGGAATGGAATACCATGTTCAGCAATGTGGAAAATAATTATGCTCCCTGGAAATTCAGTCCGGACAACAGAGACAAGTGGAAAAATGAATAATTACGCTATAGAAAGATAAGTTACCACTTCTGCATTTTCCTGATCCTGTGCTTTCGCACTATAAACATCGAAATCAGCCTGGTATTTTCGTTTTACTCCCGATTGCCAAATATGTATCCAGGTAGCCACTACACAATCCGGGATTTTCCCTTTGGAAATGTATGAACGATAGGCTGCAGGAAGAATGGTTTTACCGGTAAGTCCCGCCGGGATATTCGCCAATGAGTTCACTTTGCATCCAAGGAGGGTTGTATATGCCCCATTGAAATCAGATTCATAGTCGGTATACAGGCAATAGATATCTGAGGAATTCTTATCGGGAATTTTCTCCAACATATTTTCATTCATGAATTTTTCCCACAATGCACCAATATCGTTTTGCGATTTCCCTTCCTGATTCGTTATCCTTACTGCAATACCCAGAATATGAAATTCGGTTAGAGTTACCAGTGAGTAATTCATAAAGATTAGTTTATTAAGATCTCACCTTTGAATCCCGGGCACGGTCAGCATCCTGTACGATTGAGCCAGTGCAGCAATGATAAAAATAAGGCCCATGATCTTATTTAAGGTTTGATTACTCGTTTTTAGTTTTGTGACCAGCCAGTTGCCTCCATAGGCGTACACCGTGAGCCCGCAAACGGTTCCCAATCCTGCTCCCGCAGTAAATAAATTAAATTCCCTTGTATCCGAATTAAGCAGTTGGAGGCTTAAAAAATAACTGCTCCAGACAAACCAAAACGGAATCTGTGCAGGGTTGAGTGCACTCATGCTGATGCCCAGCCAAAAACGGTTGATATTATTTTTCAGCAGCAGTGCCTTCTGGTCACCACGTTGTTTACCGGCTGCTATAAAACTAATAATCCCCAGCACGAGAAACAATATCACGGTGAGCCATCCGAATATTGAAAATAAAAGTTTATGAACCATGATCCAATCTACGCCTGATAACACCATACGAAGATAGATGATCTCGATAATGGCAACCCCGATGCTAAACTTCCAGGCATTGGAAAAATTTTCCTGGACGGCAATCTGCGTGCTGGTAATGCTGATGGTTCCCAAAGGCAACTGACCAAGAAAACTCAAAATACAACCCAGAAAAAAAACGAAGAGCAGATGCATGATGCAATGATAAAGAATTCAGTTGACAGTTTGCAATTGACAGTTGGCAGATGGTCACTGATTTTTTAATGTTCTTCTAAAGTCAGGCTACTGCCATCGACCATTCTTCTTTTAAACCATAAATAAAACGGGACACCACTTAACATGAGTACAAGGCCGATTCCGGCTTCGCGGGGACGAGCAAAAACCGTATTCACTAACAGGATAGCGCTAAAAACAACAACGATGGCAGGGACCAGCGGATATCCCCACACTTTGTAAGGTCGCGGCGCATCAGGCATTTTTTTCCGCAGAATAAATACGCCCAGGGCAGTAGCCCCGTAATAAATGAACACGGCAAAAATAATCATGTCCGTGAGCTGATCAAAACTCCCCGACAGCACTAACAGGCATGCCCATATGCCCTGGTACCATAATGAATTTGCCGGGGCTTGTGCCTTGTTCAATTTGCCAACTTTTTGGAAGAAAAATCCTTCCTTCGCCATAGCATAATAAGGACGGCAGCTTACCAAAATAGTAGCATGAGTACTTCCAAGAGTTGTCAAGGCAATCAGGGCTGATATAAACAAAGCCCCCTTCCCGCCCCAAAAAACTTTAACGGCTTCAACGGCAGCAATGCTGTTTTGGGACTGAAAAATTTCTTCCAATTTTGTAATGGGCAACAAAGACAGATACGTGATGTTGACCATCAGGTAGATTGCAATAATGACAAATACTCCTATTGTAATACCCAGGGGAATATTCCGGTTTGCATTTTTGACTTCACCTCCAATATAACCTACCACGGCCCAGCCCTGGTAAGCCCAGAATGCAGCGAGCATCGCAGTAAATACAGCGCTGAACCCCACCGCACCTGGCGGATTAGTTTTCATGTCAAATACGGGAGCGAGATGAGACTCTCTGCTGCTCAATCCGAAAATAATAATGGTAAGAATTCCCAAAAAAACTAGCGAAAGCAAAGCTGTGCTTAACCCGGCTCCTGTTTTGATTCCACGGCTATTGATCCATGTTAGTAAAAGAATAAGAGCAATGGCAATAATCTTTGTAGTGAAATCGGCCAGGGGATAAAAAATGCCTGCAATATTAAATCCGGCCTGATTGGCCAAAAGAACCGGCAGGTGAATGATGCTGGTAAGTGATTGCGCAAATATATAAGCCAGCGAAGAGATCGCTGCTGTTTGAATGACAGTGAAGAGAGACCAGCCGAAAATAAATGAAAAAAAACGATTGTAGATTTTTTTGTAATACACGTATTCTCCTCCCGTGTCAGCCAGCAGTCCCGCTACCTCTGCATTGCTTAGCGAGCCAAACAGGCTGATTATTCCCCCGAGAACCCAGCATATCAATACCCATCCCGCTGAATGAAGGGTGCCGGCCATGGGCGCGATTTTTTTATATATCCCCGATCCAATAATATTGGAAATGGCAACTACAATTACCATACCCAGTCCCAATGTCCGGTTCAGCTGTCTGTTTTGATTCATGGTTTGAAAATCGGAAAAAGGAATTGCGTGTAAAAGAACTAATCTTTTTTTATTTATTCATATTTTTTATCAGGCTGATAAACAAAAGATGATTTGAATACGTTCGCAGGCAATCAGGGCTGCATGGCTGCAAGCTTCTGTGAAATGAGTTTGTTTTCCCTGAACATCTGTATACCTTCTTTCGTTGTGAGGTAGCGGAATCCCTTTCGATGATTGATCCTGCTGATGCGAAACAGAATGACCCAATGTCGAATGATTTCTTTCCAGGCAAAAAATACCGAGTGCTTTGGATCGTATATATGTGTCGGTTCAGAGCCTGCTCCGTTTACTTCGATGATCGAAAAACTTCGGCCATTGACCAAATCTTTCCAATTATCGTAACGGATATCAAGCCGGCCAAAATAAAAATCAGGGATTCTTTTGCAGAGTTGATCAATCGTTGCAGTAATTTCCGGGTTCACCAAATGCGAATCATCCAAAAACTCAGCCCCACGGGCATGGTTACCGTAAGGCACAATGATCTGTTCTTCCCCGGAAGGCAAAATCTGTTTTAACAAATCAGCATTTGATTGTGCAAGATTTTTCAGTTGCAGAACAGCTCTTTTGTTTTTCAATAATAGATCCCTGGTCGTTGATCGTCCATCGCCAGTGATTTTTAAAAATTCTTTCCGGACAATTCCCGATATATTCCCCGAAACTTCATCCGGATATCGGTAATAAAAAATGCCTACTTCGTTTTTATAGGAAACAAATTCCTGAATATGAAAATCAAGAAAAGCATTCTTTACATATTCTCTCACATCATTTTCATCTTTGAGCGCTTTTACTCCCCGACCCCGGCCCCCAATGTCAGGTTTGCCAATCAGGGGAAACTGCAAGCCAAGTCTTTTCAATTCACTCAGCACAATATCCGGGTTTGAAGGAATCGAGAAAAAAGCAGTTTTCGGATGAATATCCTGGGGAATCATCAAACAGATTTCTTTCTTTGATTCATTGAGAAAGCCCCCGTTCTTAATTCTCGGGTTGGATGCTGCAAAATAGAAAAAGGATCTTGCTCTGACACACAATGTGATCCATACGATATAAATCGGGGAATACACCGCGCCGAAACTCCAGAACTCCCAATGCAGCAGTCTAATGAAAAATGGGCGGTTTAACTGACGCTGAATCCAGTTCATCGTTTAGACTGAATTGCTTTGTGTAGAAGGAATTCTTCCGAAGGAGAGGTCGGGTTGAGCAGATCGGTGTACCGCATCATAACGAGTTCATCGGTGAAAGTCGCAGAAGTGATACTAACGGTGAAGACCATATTATTTCTGTTCATCAACAGATCATTGTGTTTATCGCCGTCGCCGGTAAACTGATGAAAATGAAAAATTTCTTCCTGCACGGGCGCCGGGTTTTTCTTCATCCATTCTTCAAACCAGTATCTGCGCCTCCTGATTGTAGGCTCATCATAAAGAGTGACCGAGGACCAGATATGAGGAAGTGCAGCTTCCATCTCCCGGTTGTACCTGATTGAACCATCCCAGCGGCATTCAGACAATTTACCATCCTGCCAGATAATAGCCGTAAAAGGTTCGATATTTTCCAGATCAGTTTCATCGAAATTTTTCAACGGCAGTTCACTGTCAGCAAAATCAAGTAATATCAATCCCCTGCTTTTCCGATACGGAGGTTCCGGAATATGTTTTTGCCAGGCGCCATTTAAAAAAACGACAGCGTTCCCATTTTCATGAACAGCAAACCATGTGCCGCCGGCCTGAGTGTCTTTGGGAAACAAAATTTTCCCGGTCTTCATTGTATCCACAGCAGGAGCAGCGGCCACAGAACGCCAATTTTTTTCATCCCTGTTTGAGGTAATAAAAATTTTTTCTTTAACAGGAATAAAAGTTACTGTGCACATTGCCTGCGATACTTAATGGTAGATGATGCTATGCCAAACTCTTCAGACAAAATAATTTCGCTCACTTCGTTTATGCCTATCCTCATGAGCGCCATGTGGTGAACGGTATGTTCAAGGTTGTAAGCAATTTCCCGGTAATAATTGGTTGGCAGGATCACGGATTCTGAAGAATGATCGTCATATGATGCTGACAGGAGCAAATCCTTATTGGGTTTATTCAGCGACATAGATATTTGTAACAAAAGGCCACAAGCCAGGTCCCGGTTCGTTTCTATCAGATGATCCCGTTTTCTTTTTTCATAATCCACCATGCCGCTGTCATATCCGGATTCAAGGCATTGATACAGTTCGATAATGTGGCGAACATGCTGGCCAATCGTACCATCCGATAATGACTTACATGGCTCCGTGTATTGAGCTGGCGACAATTGAATAATGGAATCAGTTAACTGGGCGAAAATATTATTTACAGCCTGCTGCAGGTGCATCGTTAAGGTATTTACTAAAAGTAAGACTTATTTTTTAATATTTATTTCTTCGACAATACGCTCAATAACACTTCAAGATTATCAGAAATAGTGTTGGATCCACCCACATCAAAATCTCTCCGGTTTATTTTGAATTCTCCTTTAAAAAGGTAGCCATCGTCCTCGGAAGTCGCTGTAAAAGGAAAAGAGATGTCTTTTGTGGTTTTTTTGATGGTCAGTTTTCCATACATGATAAATGTTCCCTGTTTGTTCGACTGGGATACCTTAGTAGATACGAAGTGAATGCGGGGATAGTTTTTTACATCAAAATAAGTGTCTTCCCTCAGATGGTTGTCGCGCATAGTGATGTCAGTATTAATGGTGTTCGCATCCACGGTGACATCAAATGCAGCAGCGGAAAGATTATTGGGGTCGAATTGGATTGCTCCCGATAAGCCGCTGAATGAACCCCCGGTATTGAATCCAAAATTCTTTATTTTGAACTGAACGCTTGAGCCTTTATCAACGGGCTTATATTGAGCCTGTGCTATTTTTCCTGCAATTACGATCAGTACAAACAAAATGATCCTTTTCATAGTTAACATTTAAACTTACATACAACTGACAAGCCGGAAAATTGTAACAGGATTCCCGATCCGGTCATTCATTGACTCATATTTTGACCAGTTTCAAAAGGCTCTTCCGGTAAAAAAAAGTTAAAACCGCACAACTGATAAATACAATCACAGCATAGGTGAATAACACCGCGTCGCCATCAAAAACAATTCCCAGTTTAGTGAGATGAAAGAAAATGGCGCCTGCCATTAACCCCATCCCCAATACGGCTCCATAACCTGTCGTCCTCGGGTACAGAATTAATAAGGAAGCAATCAGTTCCAGCACGCCGGTTCCGATCCTGCCCCAGGGTTCCATACCTATTTCAGTGAACAATTTCACTGATTGCGGATGTGCGGTAAATTTAAAATAAAGCGTCTGCAGAAGAATAACAGCAGCAAGCAGCCGAAATATCCATAATACTATGGCCCGGTATTTCATAAATTAAGTTTGAATGTAAATCAAAAATACCTGCTGCGACGGGCAGGAGTTGTCGTTCAATTGACATTCATCCGCTTTTGCAATTTTTTAACATCAAGAAAACAAATCTGCTGACGATTGTAAGAAAGAATACTTTCTGCCTCGAGTTCGTTGATCATGGTAGTCACTGTTTGCCTGCTCGACCCAATCAGGTTGGCGATATCTTCATGCGTCAGGTAATTCGGGATACAAAAACCTTCTGAAGTCGTTTCACCCAGATTCTGTTCAACCAGTTGCCACAGGAAATGAAGCAACCTCGTTTTGACATCCTTATTCAGCAAATTCACCAGCCGGTTTTCAATATTCCGCAATTTAGATCCGACCTGCTTGCTGTACTTCAATGCCAGATCTGGCCGGCGTTTCAATAATTTTTCAAAATCGTCGATAGTAAATGCACAAAGGCTCACATTTTGTTTATGCGCCTGGGCAAATTCACCATGCAGGCTGCTTTTTTCCAATGTAAACTGACCAAACAATTCTCCTTTCCGGATAATTTCTTTGATGCGTTCATTCCCCTCGTCATCAATAAATCCGATCTTGATATACCCTTCCTTGACAAAGTATAATTTGTTATGGTTATAGGCTTCGAAATAAATATATTCCCCCTTGGGAACTTCAAGAAAATGATGCTCGATCTTTAAGTCATCATATTCTTCATCGGTCAGGTGGCACCAGAGGTCATAATTTCTTATCAAAATCATTTTCTCGTCAACCGGCATTTCAAAAATTATTAATCAGCGAATTTGAATTAAATATCTGTAAAATTCGTGTATATTTAATTCAATATAAAATCATTATTTGGATGCAGGTACCTACCATGGCTGAACTGGCGGCAAGAGGAGAAAAACCCGAAATTCTGTTCTGGGTTGGATGTTCGGGCAGTTTTGATCAGCGTGCTCAAAAAATAACAAAAGCATTCGCGACCATATTAAATAAAATCGGAATAAAATATGCGATTTTAGGAAAGGAAGAATTTTGTACGGGTGATCCCGCTCGCCGTGCAGGCAATGAATTCATATTCCAGATGATGGCTTACCAGAATATCCAGACTTTAAATAATTATGAAATCAAAAAAATTGTGACAACCTGCCCGCATTGCTTTAATATTTTACAAAATGAATATACTGTATTGGGCGGGAATTATGAAGTCGTGCATCACACCGTTTTCCTTCAACAACTGATTGACCTGGGTAGCATTAAATTAAAAGGCGGTGGTCAGTTTAAAGGAAAGCGCATAACCTACCACGATAGTTGCTACCTGGGAAGGGCCAATCATATTTATGAAGCACCGAGAAAAGTATTGGAAACACTGGATGCGGAGTTGGTTGAAATGAAACGTTGCCGGAGTAAGGGACTTTGCTGCGGCGCAGGGGGGGCGCAGATGTTTAAGGAAGAAGAAAAAGGAACCACCAGGGTAAATTTCGAAAGAACTGACGAAGCCATCGCAACGGGAGCCGATATCATTGCTTCGGCCTGTCCATTCTGTAATACCATGCTAACAGATGGTGTTAAGCATGAAGAAAAAGAAGACAAAATAAAAGTGATGGACATTGCGGAGTTGATTGCTGCAGATATAGCCAACCCCTGAACATAGCTTATGAAAACATTACTCAAATACCTTATTATACTGAAACGTTTTATGCAGATATATTTCTGTGTGCTGGGATTTTTTGTTTTTCTTATGATCATCGATAAGAGTATTGACCTCAAACAACAGGTCTTCACAAAAAACCTGCTTTTCTATATTGTGTTAACGGTTCTTATTTTTTTATCCGGGACTATTATACAAAACATATCACAAAATGCAAATGCTTAATTTTGCATGATGAATTGGAATTATAAAGAATTATTACCTCCCGATTTTTCTTCCGAATCAAGAGTTTGGATCTATCAATCTAATCGTCTGTTCAATATCCCGGAAGCCTTGCAAATTGAAGAATGGCTGCATGAATTTGTGAGCCAGTGGCAGTCTCATGGTGTTCCGGTTAAAGGATATGGTAATTTATTTTTCGGGCAGTTTGTTATTTTGATGGCCGATGAATCGGCAACAGGCGTCAGTGGTTGCAGCACCGACAGTTCAGTGCGACTCATCAAACAGATAGAAGAGCAATTCAAGGTGAATATGTTTGACAGGCAGTTGCTTGCTTTCATTGCAAAAGAAAAACTACAGCTTATTCCCCTCTCTCAATTGCCCTATGCTGTAGAAAATAATTTTATTCAGGCCGATACACTTTATTTCAATAATACCATTCAAACCAGGGAAGAACTCGAAAACAAATGGATTATCCGTGTAAAAGACAGTTGGCTTTCTTCCAGATTTGCTCAAAGCAAAGAACCACAACCATAAATATTTTATTAATTCAGGAGTAATTATCTTTAGCGGGCCAAACTGTGCAAACACCAATCAAGCGGAAGTAGCTCACCCGGTAGAGCGATAGCTTCCCAAGCTATAGGTAGCGGGTTCGAGTCCCGTCTTCCGCTCAGAGATCATCGTATAGATGATCTTTTTTATTTACCTTTTTCAACAAAAAGTCTTCTTAAATGTAAATGCTTTCATCAATTAGATTTTACCAGGCTTTAGAATTATTTAGGACTATGTATAAACTGAAAATTATTATAGCAAGCACCCGTCCCGGGAGAAAGGGCCCGTCAATTGCGGACTGGGTTTTTAAAACAGCTCTGACGTATACGGAATTTCAAACTGAATTGGTAGATCTCGCCGTCATCAATCTTCCTTTTCTTGATGAACCCAATCACCCGCGATTTAAAAAATATGAAAAGCAGCATACAAAAGAATGGAGTGCCCTCATTGATGCGACGGATGCTTTTATTATTGTCACTCCGGAATATAATTATGGTTTCCCCGCTCCGTTGAAAAATGCCATTGATTTTCTTTTTCAGGAATGGCAATATAAGCCGGTGGCATTTGTAAGTTATGGAGGCATTGCCGGAGGTACCAGGTCAGTTCAAATGCTGAAGCAGGTGGTCACTTCGTTAAAGATGATGCCAATGATGGAGGCAGTCCATATTCCTTTCTTTATTAAACATTTTAATGGCGAAGGAGCATTTATACCAGACGAAGTGATGAACAAGAATCTCGATGATATGCTAAAGGAACTGCTAAAATGGACTGAAGCAATGAAATCATTGAGAGTTAAGCATAAACAGGTAACGGGCTGAGATTTTTATTTGTTATGAATCAAATTAGCCTGCTCCTCCAAATAAAATTTGCAAATTTTTCAAAAAGCAAAATCTGACATCCTGTCATTTTTTCACCTTCTTTGACTATTTTTGCAATCTTAAATGAAGTTGATTGCAGATGCTGGAACTTGTTACAAACAAAGTACATGACGAAAACAGGCAGGGGGAAGTATTTTCTCCCGAAATGGATCATTCCCATTCACACAAAAAGAAATTTTATATTGAGAGCTACGGCTGCCAGATGAATTTTGCCGATAGCGAGATCGTGGCATCCATCCTGCATAATCAGGGTTTTGGAGCTACCCGCAATTACGAAGAAGCCGACCTGGTTTTAATAAACACCTGTTCCATTCGGGAAAAAGCAGAGCAGACCGTCCGTAACCGGCTTCATTTGTTCCGCCAGGTGAAAAGAAACAAACCGGAAGTATTGATTGGAGTCCTGGGATGTATGGCTGAAAGATTAAAGTCAAAATTCCTTGAAGAAGAGAAACTGGTGGATATTGTTGTCGGCCCGGATGCCTACCGAACATTGCCGATTCTTATTGAAGAAGCAGAGGGTGGTCAGAAAGCGGTAAACGTTTTATTGAGCCGTGAAGAAACTTATGCAGATATCTCTCCTATCCGGTTAGACAGCAATGGCGTAACTGCTTTTGTCAGCATCATGCGTGGTTGCAATAATATGTGTTCTTTCTGTGTAGTTCCTTTTACGCGGGGGCGTGAGAGAAGTCGTGACGCACAATCCATCATTAAAGAATGTGAAGAGTTATTCCGACAGGGATTCAGGGAAGTAACGCTCCTCGGGCAAAACGTCGATAGCTATTATTGGTATCCGGCATCAAGTCCTGATGGAACACCCGATTCAAACTCACAGGCAGGCATGACCGAAAAGCCGGTAACCTTTGCCATGCTGCTGGAAAATGTGGCCGCCATTTCTCCTTTGTTAAGGGTGCGTTTCTCCACTTCGCATCCGAAAGACATTACTGATGATGTATTGCATGTGATGTCAAGACATGAGAATATCTGCAAATATATTCACCTGCCTGTACAGAGCGGTTCGACGCGCATCCTGCAATTAATGAACCGCACTTATACGAGGGAATGGTATATGTCAAAAATTAACCGGATCAGGGAAATTATTCCCGACTGCGGTATCAGTTCGGATATTATCGCAGGGTTCTGCACCGAAACCGAAGAAGATCACCAGGATACGCTGAGCCTGATGGAACTCGCACAATACGATATGAGTTATATGTTTTATTACAGTGAAAGGCCCGGAACACTGGCCGCAAGAAGGTACCAGGATGATCTACCGGAAGAAATAAAAAAGAAAAGGCTGAATGAGATCGTAAAACAGCAGAACCGGCTGTCACAGATCAGTAATAAAAAAGATATTGGCAAAGTATGTAAGGTTTTGATCGAGGGCAATTCAAAAAAAAGCTCAGCGGATTGGATGGGACGCAATAGTCAGAATAAGGTGGTTGTATTCCCGAAAAAAGGATTTGATTTTGTAAAAGGCGACTATGTGGATGTAAAAATCGAGGAAAGCACAGGCGCCACATTAATAGGAACCCCTTATATGCCCTGATGGGGAATGATATTTGTTGTTCATAACCTGGGCCGTACCGCTATCGAATCAACAGTTGAATACATTATTAAACTAAATTTTTCCCGTTGAGGCGGAGACAGGGGATATGGAAATTCAATCAATAAAAAATCGTTTTGGAATAATCGGTAATTCTCCCGCATTGAACTATGCCCTGGAGGTTGCCGTACAGGTGGCCAATACCGATCTGACCGTTTTGATCTTTGGTGAAAGCGGTGTGGGCAAGGAGGCCTTCTCACATATTATTCATGCTTTATCTGCACGCAAGCATAATCCGTTTATTGCAGTAAACTGCGGCGCGATTCCTGAAGGAACCATCGATTCAGAATTATTTGGGCATGAAAAGGGTTCGTTCACGGGAGCTGTTGATTCAAGAAAAGGATATTTCGAAACTGTCAGTGGAGGAACAATTTTTCTTGATGAAATTGGAGAATTACCACTCGGCACCCAGGCCAGGTTGCTGCGTGTGCTGGAAGCTGGTGAATTCATCAGGGTAGGTTCTTCCAAAGTGCAGAAAACGGATGTTCGTGTAATCGCTGCTACCAATAAGGATCTGCTGACTTTGATCGACAGAGGAAAATTCAGAGAAGATTTGTATTATCGTTTGAGCACTGTTCCTATCCGCGTTCCTGCTTTGATAGATCGTAAGGAAGATATTCCACTGCTCTTCCGAAAATTTGCAGTTGATTTCGCCGAACGTTATAAAACAGCGCCGGTACAACTGGATGATGAGGCAAAAAATCTGTTAATTAACTATAGCTGGCCGGGCAATGTACGTGAATTGAAGAATATTGCAGAACAGATTTCTGTTTTGTCACAGGATAAGCAGGTCGGTGCCGCGCAGTTAAGACGATTTATTCCTGAAACTTCCGGAAACCGCCTGCCGATGGTTGTTTCAGGCAATGGAAGTATACAGGGGGGCTCAAGTGATTTTATGAACGAAAGGGAAATTCTGTACAAACTTTTCTTTGACATGAAAAAGGATGTGACGGAACTCAAGAAAATGTTTGTTGAAATTTTACAGAACCCATCGATCGCGGCAGGGCATCATGATGCGTATGTGAATGACCTGAAAGAATTGAAGCCACAGGAAATTTATCAGTCGTCAATGCCACCGCAGACTTATACCCCACCCCAGTCTGTTGCGATTCATAACAACAATGAGCATATCGATCAGCATGAAGAAGTGGAAGAATCGCTCAGCATCATGGACAAGGAAAAAGAACTTATCATTAAAGCACTGAAGAAACATAAAGGAAAAAGAAAAGATGCGTCATCTGATCTTGGTATCAGCGAAAGAACTTTGTACAGAAAGTTAAAAGAATATGATATCAATGAATAAATCATTTTCCTCCGGGAAGGAAGAAATACTATCCCGCTCTGAAAATTACAGAGCAAAATTCAGGAGTTCTCCTGCAAAAGTTCATTCTTTTCGCTGGCTTTTCGCTTCCTGGCCTCTTATCATTTCAACTTTTTTTCTTCCTTTTCTTTCATCATGCAAAGTGTACTCTTTCAAAGATGTTTCGATTCCGAAGGAGGTGAAAACAATCCGAATCAGCTATATTGAAAACAAAGCCAGGATTGTGGATCCTCAGTTAAGTCCGCAGTTAACGGATAAATTGAAACAAAAAATCAACAGTCAGACACGCCTGGTGCAAGTGCAATCGGATGATGCCGATTATGATGTCCAGGCCTATATTTCTGATTATAATATCAGCACATCCGGAGTAACGAACCAGCAGGCTGCAAGCAACCGGCTCACCGTCAGTGTGCATATTACTTTCAAGAATAAATTAAATGACCAGAAAATCGGCACTCCTGATTTCGATGATGATATTAGCCGTAATTTTGATTTTTCCGCATCCCTGAGTTTAAGCGATGCACAAGCTCAATTGACAAGCACAATTGTAAGCAATCTGACTGACGAAATATTTAACCGTCTTTTTTCTAACTGGTAAGCTGCTTCAATGACAGAAGGCATCCAACACATACTCCGATATTTATTTGGGGCCGACAGGCTGGAAGAAGTTTCCATCGACCAGTTGAAAGAATTGGTGGATGAATACCCTTCTTTTAATGCAGGCCACTATCTTCTCTCCAAAAAACTCCAGGAAGTAAACGATAATACTTATCAGCAGGAAAACCAAAGGACGGCATTGTACTTCAACAATCCGTTCTGGCTGCAATGGCTGCTGCAAAGTAACGGTAAAGAACAAACGCAAGAGACTCAGGAAATGTTTTTCTTTGCAGAAGAGGAATCGGTTCCCCCGGAAGCTCCGGCAGAAACCCTCCTCTATAAAGAAGAACTGATATCAGCCGCTCCGGATCAGATTGACACCATTCCTGCAGAGGCTCATCCCGAAGCAATAGAGATTAGTCAAACAACTGTTTCCATCTATTCAGACCTGGTTGAGGAGGAAATCAACGGTCAGCCCCAATCTGAAGAGAAGGAAATATATCACGTAGAACAAACCACTGAGATAAAAGAATCCTATTCTTCACCCATCCAGGAGGAATTCCTAATCACTCCAAATGATATCGAAGAGAACAGTCTGCCTGAAACAGACCAACCTCAAATTATGCAAACAGAAGAGAGTGCAGAGGATGTCAGGGCAAATGATAATGGTCGGGATCATCTCCACGAAATACAGGATTCGCAGACTGCAATCTGTTATTCATCCGCATCCAGTGAGCCAGAAAATGCTTACAGGGAAACAAGACTTGAAAGCGAAATAGAACAGGAAATAGAGGAGAAGTCCTTCCCGGAACAGACTCCGGTTGAGAACAGATGGGCGGAAGAGACCGGTATTGCCGAAATACAAGATCAGCCAGAAAATATTGAAGCAGATCCCGAAGAAAATATTTCCATATCTGAACCAGAAAGCCTGACACTGCAAGAAACTTCTCCCAGCCCTGAGGAATTATCATCTCATCAATACCAGACGGAAAAAACTGAGGATGAAACCCATCCTGAACGGGAAGAACAACAACCATCAGAATTCCCGCACACTCAGCCGAGGGAAGAATTTTCTGTTGTACAGGATGTTTCAGAAATGGTGGCTCTTTCTTCACCACTGCCAGAAGACAAATATGAAATGGAGGAAAAATATAAAGAAGCCGTTGAACCGGTTTCACAAATCAATGCACCCGAAACAATTGCCACTCCTTCTTCACCCACTGACCTCGCTGAAAAACCGGCAGCTGACCAACTTACATTCGAGCCCTATCATACCATTGACTATTTTGCATCACAGGGAATCAGGCTGGTGCTTGAAGAAAATCCTTCGGACCGATTCGGGAAACAACTAAAAAGTTTTACGGACTGGCTGAAAATAATGAAGAAACTTCCACAGATTACATTGCCGGAAGAACCGAACGATCAGGCAGATGCCCAAATTCAGCGCATCGCTGCCAAATCCCTTGAAGAAAAAGATACAATTACCGAAACTATGGCTGAAGTGCTCGTGAAACAGGAAAAGTATGATAAAGCGATTGAAGTATATCTCCAATTAAGTTTGCTCAATCCCACTAAAATCGCTTACTTTGCAGCCAAAATAGAACAAATAAAAAAAGAGAAACAATGATTTTTTTTGTCATACTGCTGTTGCTGGCCTGTATATTTCTCGGATTGATCATCCTGGTGCAAAATCCTAAAGGAGGTGGCCTTGCAGGCAATGTTGCGGGGTTCAGCAATCAGTTTATGGGAGTAAAACAGACAACAGATATATTGGAAAAAGGAACCTGGCTGCTTGCCATTATTGTTGTTCTGCTTTGCCTTTTTTCCACCGTATTTATTCCAAAAGGTGTAAGTACACAGGTAAGGGATGTGAGACCCAGCACAACCAATACTTTGCCCAGTACTTCGGGTAATTCAGGCGGAGCCAATGCACCTGCATCCAATCCCCAACCTTCAAATAAATAATCAGATTTAAAAATATTTAAGGCCCCCGCCATAAAAAAAGGCGGGGTTTTTCGTTTATTTTAACAATAGCAATAATTCCTATGAAGAAAAGAATTTTTCTTACCGTAACGATACTCATACTCCTGGCTGCTGCTTTTTTGGGATGGGAGCTTTTCGGGCCCGCTACCGCATTCAGCGGAAGCAAATATTATCTCTATATCAAAACCGGAATGAATTATGACGAACTCCTGCAGTTGATCGAAAAAGATACAGTGCTTAAAAACCCATTCGTTTTTAAAATCCTTTCTCAGAGAATGGACTACCCTGCTAATATGAAAGCGGGGAAATATGAAATCAAACAGGGAATGAACCAGATTGCGATTTTAAGGATGTTACGCAATGGCAGGCAGACTCCGGTCAATCTTGTGATTACCAAATTAAGAACAAAAGAAGACCTTGCTTCGCTGGTAGGAAAAAAATTTGAATGTGATTCGCTTTCGTTCATCCATTTCCTTGTGAATAAGGATTCACTTGAAGAATATCATGTGGATTCAAATACCGTGATGACTCTTATCTTTCCCAATACATATAGTTATTTCTGGAACACTGGGCCTTCCAGGATCTTTAAAAAATTATTCTTATCCTACAAGAATTTCTGGACAAATGAACAGATAGAAAAAGCAAAAGAACACGGGCTAAATCCGACGAGTGCCTATATTCTCGCATCTATCGTGGAAGAAGAAACCAATATGAAGGAAGATAAAGGCAAGGTTGCCAGCGTATACATCAACCGACTCTCGACGGGTATGAAACTGGCAGCGGATCCCACCGTAAAATATGCTTTGAGAAATTTTGAACTGAAACGCGTATATGATAAATACCTGGAGACTGAATCTCCATATAATACTTATAAATATGCGGGGTTGCCACCGGGCCCAATCTGTACCCCATCCGAAGAAACAATAGAAGCTGTGCTGAATGCACCAAAAACTGATTATTTATATTTTGTTGCTAAACCTGACTTTTCAGGCTATTCGAATTTCTCCGAAAAATTCTCACAACATCTGCATTATGCAAAAGCATACCAAAAGGCATTGGATGAACAAATGAAAATCGGCCAGGCTCTAAAAGAAGGACAAATAAAATAATTTCGCCTTTTGAAAATGATCAATGTTCAGCAATCCATATTAAACTCCCGGTTTTTCAAATATTCTTCTGCAAAAAGTAAAAAAATATTGCTGCCGGGATTTCAGGGCCTTCCGTTATATGATGTGGTAAAATTTTTTGTAAGCCAGGTGAGAAAAGTCGGGCTGAATGACCGCGCAAGATCAATCGCTTTCAGTTTTCTTACTGCAATCCCCGCCGCAACGATTTTCTTATGCACCCTGATTCCTTATCTCCCGGTATCAAAAAAAATAACGCATCAGCTGTTGAACCTGACCAGTGATATCACTCCCAATAAAAATACTTCGCAGCTGGTGACCAATTTTCTAAATGATTTCCTTCAAAAGCCAAGAACCGGATTATTGTCTTTTGGGTTTTTGCTGACCCTTTTCTATGCATCCAATGCAATGATGGGATTGATGCGATCTTTCAATAAATCTCTTATCTATAACAGTAAGAGAAATATTCTTCAGACCCGTTGGATGGCTATCAAACTCACCCTTCTGCTCCTATTGCTGGTCATTGGTTCTGTTTTCATCCTCGTCACACAGGATCAGTTGCTCAGAAACCTGCTGGCCTGGATGCATATAAAAAATCATTCGGCAAGATGGTTATTTAAAACTTTACGCTGGGTGGTCATTATTCCATTATTTTATTTCTCCATTGCATTCATCTATAAGTATGCCCCGGCGGTACAAAAAAAATGGAGCCTCTCCTCTCCGGGAACCATCCTGTCGACATTTTTGTTTATCTCAACAACATTCATATTTTCTTACTGGGTTAATAAGTTCGGAGCTTACAATAAAGTGTACGGATCCATCGGAAGCATTCTTATCCTGATGCTGCTGGTATATTTCGATTCAATGATTCTGCTGATCGGTTACGAATTGAATGTCAGCATTCACCATCTTAAGGTGATGGCGGAGGAAAGAGCTGCAAAACGATCGAAATCGGGGTAAAAAATATCAATCTCCTGAAAATTATTCATCTTTCAATCCCCATTCTTTGAACAGCCTATTGACAGTGTCAGCCCGCAAATGTTGATGATCATAATGCCCCGCTTTCATTTTTTGCCTGAATGCTTCGTATAAAGTGACTGCGCATGCCACAGAAATATTTAATGATCTTATCATTCCGACCTGCGGGATCTTGAAATTGCCATCTGCCAAAGTCCTTATTTCCTCACTCACTCCGTCATGCTCATTGCCGAAAACCAAAGCCATGGGCCGGGTCAGATCAACTTCAAGTAAAGATACGGCATCGCTGCCGAGATGGGTCGTCAAAATGATCTCATAATGTTGCCTGAGGTCGGAAAAACATTCAGATGCATTGGTGAACTGGTGTATCGTAAGCCATTTGTCCGCGCTGCTGCTGCTCTTCGCTCCCCATTTTTTATGCGGAGGGATCCGGGTATTGAGCACATAAATGTCCTGGATCCCAATGGCATCACAGGTACGCATAACCGCAGAAATATTATGGGGGTCAAAAACATTTTCGAGCACTACAGTAATATCCTGCTGGCGTTTGCCCAACACACGCAGTATCCTTTCCTGTCTTTCAGGTGTCATTTCATGAATTGGTATGATAAATATAAATTTTTGATTGAAGCGCTGCTCTTCTAATCAAAAAAAAGCCTGGGGCGAATGAATCAAATCACATACGTCACCTGATCAGCGTGGAAGTGCCTTTGAGGAAATAGCTTTTACCGGAATCACTGTCCGTATATCTGAGCGTCCACACATAGGTTCCTGTGTCCTGCGGTTTGCCATTGATCGTACCATCCCATTTCTTCGTCCAATCCTTCGTTTCAAATACAAGCTGGCCATACCTGTTGTAAACCTTGAATTCCAGGTTCAATGCTTTAAAAGCATTCAGCGGGTATAGGTAATCGTTAATTCCATCCCCATTAGGTGTAAACGCGTTGGGCACTGCAATATAACAGCTCCTCAATTCTGTTACTTGCTGTATAGCAGTGTCTGTGCAACCCAGGTTATTTTGGACAACCAGGGTCACGGTAAATATTTTTTCTGTCCCCGTGGACGGAGGATAACCATGATCCGCGGGTGTAGGATTATTATCTGTAGTCCCATCGCCCAAGTCCCAATTCCAGGAAATGATATTTCCAATGCTGTAATTTTTAAAAACAGCCTTGTCTTCCGGACAGAGCATGGCAGTAGCTTCAAAATCCGCTTCCAATTCATTATTCAAATTAACTACTCCAAGTGTCGTATCACTACAAACTCCGTTTGACACGACGAGCTGAAAATTTTTATTTCCGAAATCGGAATATATCACTTCAGGGTTTTGCTGTGTACTGTTCCCTGCACTATCGAAGGACCAGGACCATTGTGAAATACCGTGATTTCCATCCTGATTAAAAAGCACCGTGTCATTTTCACATCCATACAGAACCTGATATGTGAATGATGCACTAACGGTATCTTTTGTAGTAAAATTCAATGTTGAGCCGGCGGGAGTCGATTGCCCGCAGGCATCAATAATCGTATTGCCATCACTTCCCGCAACGAGCTGAATCTGGTAGGTTCCGCCAACGACAATCGGAGCAGACAACTGTACATTGATAATGGTGCTTTCATCATTCGTGCAATTATTCCCCGAAGCCCCGACTACAGTTATGTTGGATGGCCCGGTAACAATAAAATCACTTCCGTCAGGTGCAACCGAACTGCACTGCATATTTTTTTTGAAAACAAGTTGTAGTTGATTTGGCGCACAACCCACAGGAATAATACTGTCCATCGGAGTGGGCTGTAACGGTGCCACGGAAAAAAGAATGCTGTCACCAACAGGAACAGGCGTTCCGCAGTTGTCAAGCAAAGTATTCTGGTCGGTCCCATTTTTCGCTCTGAGTATATAATTCCCGGGAGGAAGTGGCGCGCTCAGTGTTACAATCACTGAATCCATGTCAAACCCTCCTCCGCAGTTAAATCCTGTAGCTGCGATTGCTGAAGACAATGCAGGAGTAATGGCAAAATCCGATCCATCAGAAGCCAGGCTGGCGCAGGTCATTTTTTTATTCAGCCTGATCATAATGGTCGAAGCATTGCAGGAAAGCGAAAGCGATTTCAGGAGCGGTTGGGTGGTATCTGTTATCACTGCAGTTCCACCGTTAAAGGAAAGCTTATAACCACTTTGGTTATACGAAGTCCAGTGACTGACCAGAAGCAGGTAGGTATGCCCCTGTTTCAGGGTTGGCATGGAACTAAACGTTGGTGCAACGTTCACGATTGAATCAGATGCACACTCGATACTTGCCGTACCTGCAGCACTCGCTCCTGTCAGGCCATGTCCACCGGACCAGTTGCCTGCAACGAATAGATTTTGATTAGTGAAAACCTCAGCAGGATTGTGTCCTGTAATATCAAAAAGCTGCCAGTCGTAGTCATCATTCAGGTCATTGGGTGTAATCACAAAACCGAGTGTGCCGGGCTGGTAACAGGTAAATTGATACCAGAAGGGATTCAGATCCATATAAGATGCATTTTGTATACTGCATCCCGGAACCGGAATAGTACCCGTGAAACATCCCGGAACAGTGCTCTGCGTAAATACCCGGGTGGCACAAACCGGAAATGCTGTGGCGGGAGTCTGGCCCAGAGTAGTACAACTTGTTTGTGCTTCAAGTTTTCCTGCCATGGAAAGAGCGATAAACAAAAATAGTAATGTCCATTTCACATTCAACTGGTAAGACCTATTCGATGGGCAATACGTTGCAGTCATTTCGTAAACGATTTCTTAATGTAGCAGGATCAAAGGCTTTATACTTTCTCCCAGAACAACTTATGTAAAACAGATTTTTTAACCAATTAATGATTGGAAAAATCGACATATTCCCATGTATTCCTATCATCAATAACTGCCATTTCCAATATAAAACAGTAACGGAAGAAAGATCGCTAATGTTGCCATACATGCCGCATAAAGTCCGGGTTGAGGGTTTCGGGCTCTTTTCTACCAGTTTTGGCAGTTTTCCCCTATTTTTGCCGTCCTTTTGCATTTCAATCAGAAGTTAGATTATGGATAAATTGATCTATCTCGTCCCTGTCATGGGCCTTATTGGATTATTCTACACTTTGGTAAAATTTAATTGGGTATCCAGGCAGGATCCCGGAACCGATCGCATGAAGGAAATCAGCACGTATATAGCGCAGGGAGCAATGGCTTTCCTGCGGGCTGAATGGAAAATTCTTGGGTATTTCGTAATTATTGTTGCTCTGTTATTAGGTGTGATGGCAAGTACAAATCACAATTCGCATTGGGCAATTGCTCTTGCATTTGTGATAGGGGCTGTTTTCAGTGCCACTGCTGGATTTATAGGAATGCGTGTAGCTACAAAAGCGAATGTGCGGACAGCAAACGCAGCACGTACAAGCCTCAGCAAGGCATTATCAGTTTCTTTTACAGGTGGATCCGTAATGGGATTGGGAGTTGCAGGAATGGCTGTACTAGGTTTGAGCGGGTTATTCATCATTTTGAAAAGCATTTTCGCACCTGATGCGAATGTGAACTCTGCAGAAATGTTAAAGACCATCGAAGTGCTCACCGGTTTTTCGCTGGGTGCAGAATCCATTGCATTGTTTGCCCGTGTGGGAGGAGGAATTTATACCAAGGCTGCTGATGTGGGTGCAGACCTCGTAGGAAAAGTGGAAGCAGGGATTCCTGAAGATGACCCACGCAATCCGGCTACCATTGCAGATAACGTAGGAGATAATGTGGGAGATGTTGCTGGAATGGGAGCAGATTTGTTTGGCTCTTACGTTGCTACTGTTTTAGCAACCATGGTACTTGGGCAGGAAACAGTATCGGTTGACAAGTTTGGGGGTCTGGCGCCAATTTTATTACCCATGATGATTGCAGGTGTGGGAATTCTTTTTTCCATTGTAGGAACCTGGTTTGTAAAAATCAGCGATACTGCAGGCATCAACACGGATAATGTACAAAAGGCCCTCAACATGGGCAACTGGGGTTCGATTATTCTTACTGCGCTTGCTTCAATCGGGCTGGTTTATTTAATCCTTCCGGAAACGATGATCCTCCGAGGGCATGAATTCACGAAATGGGGAGTATTGGGAGCGATCGCTGTAGGTCTCCTCGTTGGAACTCTAATGAGCCTTATCACAGAATATTATACTGCCATGGGTAAGCGCCCTGTGCTCACCATTATACGTCAGTCTGCTACCGGACATGCAACAAATGTAATCGGAGGATTGGCGATTGGAATGGAATCAACTTTCCTGCCCATACTTGTTCTCGCTGGAGGCATTTGGGGTTCTTATGAATGTGCAGGTTTATACGGAGTGGCAATTGCTGCTGCAGGAATGATGGCTACTACAGCCATGCAACTTGCCATCGATGCGTTCGGTCCGATCGCAGACAACGCCGGAGGAATTGCTGAAATGAGCGAACTACCGAAAGAGGTACGGGAAAAAACAGATGTGCTCGATGCAGTGGGCAATACCACGGCAGCAACCGGCAAAGGCTTTGCGATTGCTTCCGCAGCACTGACTGCCCTGGCTTTGTTTGCTGCTTTTGTCGGAGTAGCAGGCATCCATGGAATAGATATTTATAAAGCAAAAGTGCTTGCCAGTTTATTTGTCGGCGGTATGATACCTTATATTTTTTCATCTCTTGCTATTCGTGCGGTTGGACAGGCAGCCATGGCGATGGTGGAAGAAGTGAGAAGGCAGTTTCGAACTATTCCCGGAATTATGGAAGGAAAGGGTAAACCGGAATATGACAAATGTGTTGCCATTTCGACCGAAGCCTCTATTAAAAAAATGATGCTGCCCGGCGCCATTGCACTCATCTCACCCGTCATCATCGGATTTATTTTGGGACCTGAAGCATTGGGTGGATTTCTTGCCGGAGCTACAGTGAGCGGAGTTTTGCTGGGGATGTTCCAGAATAATGCAGGAGGCGCCTGGGACAATGCAAAAAAATCCTTTGAAAAGGGTGTGGAGATTAGCGGTGTAATGTATTATAAAAAATCAGAACCACATAAGGCCTCTGTCACGGGAGACACTGTCGGAGATCCTTTCAAAGACACTTCAGGGCCATCGATGAATATCTTAATTAAATTAATGTCGATCGTCTCCCTGGTTATTGCCCCTACGCTGGCACAGGTTCATCATACAAAGAGTGCAGACTCGTCAGTAATTGGTGAAAAGAAAGTGGAAATGAAAATAACGGCTAGTATTGGAGATAAAAATTCGTCTGATGATAATATTTCTATTGATGTAACCGAACCACCCCCATCAATGGGCGATCTGATAGAGGTGCTCAAAAAAGATAAACTACTAAGCGGCGATCACCAGACTGTAGCAATCAGAGATGGCAATTTGTTCATCAATGGAGAAAAACAGTCAGAAGAAACAACGAAAAAATATCATCAATATATCGATACCAAAAAAAATGTTAATATAGAAATTGACGTCAAAAATTGAGATTGATTTTCTATATTTGCAACTGAATACTAATCATACCAAATACCAAAAATCCTGCTGTCTCTACAGCGGGATTTTTATTTTTGATAACCCGAGAACCGGAAGCGAAATGTTTAACAGGAGGTTGCCGTACTGAGTCAATCCTTTTCATTCATCAGTTCTTCCCTGGCTTTTACCAACTCCGCTTTCTGGTGTTCGTCTACTGCAGGATATTCAAAGTTTAATTTTTCGAACTCACTAAAAATAATTCCGGCAATTACCAGTCTGGTGAACCATTTATCATCTGCCGGAACAATAAACCAGGGAGCATATTTTTTTGAAGTCTGGCTAATCATGTCTTCATAAGCTTTCCTGTAATCTTTCCAGAGTGATCTTTCTTTTATATCGGCTGGAGAAAATTTCCAGTTTTTTGTAGGATTATCAATTCGCTCCAGGAATCTTTTTTTCTGTTCTTTTTTTGACACATGCAGGAAGAACTTGAGGATGATGGTTCCATTATCATATAAGGTCCTTTCAAACCGGCTGATCTGTTTGAACCGTTGCTCCCAAAATGATTGATCGATATCTTCTACTTTTTTAATGTCCGGCAGGTTTTCCTTTAAAATAAATTCAGGATGAACCCGGGTAACCAGCACATTTTCGTAATGTGAGCGGTTGAATATAGTGATCTCACCCTTCGCAGGCAGAACCATATAATGTCTCCATAAAAAATCATGTTTAAGCTCTACAGGAGTGGGAACTTTAAAACTGAACACATTTACACCCTGTGGATTGAGTCCGCTCATGACGTGTTTAATTGTACTATCCTTACCTGCTGCATCCATTGCCTGGAAAACGATCAATACGCTGTACTGGTTATGAGCATATAATTTATCCTGTAGTTCTGATAATCTTTGAACGCCTAATTTTAACAGCTCCTCTCCTTCTTCTTTTGTCAATTGTTTGTGATCATAGTCTGTGTCATAGTCTTTAAGTGAAACTGATTTATCCTCCCCGACAAGGAATGCATTTTTATAGGCAAGTAATTTGGACTCATTTACCATAAGAGGGAATTATGTCACAAAATAATGTGAAAATGTGAGAATGTGGAAATGAGCGCTTCTGTTGTCTTATGCGCTGATAAAACCCGGAAATAATTTCCTCATTTGGCACATTCTTATATTTCGACATTCCCACATTTCCATATTTTTGTCCATGCCTCCTGCATTACTCTATTATGCTATTCCTTTTTTTGTCCTGCTGCTATTGATTGAAGCATGGTTTTCCTACAATGAACAAAAGCAATTGTATGAAGTGAAAGACACTTTCAGTAGCCTGGCGCTGGGGATTGGAAATTTGTTGACAAACCTGATTTCAAAAGCCTTCATATTTTCTTTGTTCATGCTGGTTTATAAGTATCGACTATTTAATTTGAATGCAACCCGATGGTGGGTTTGGATCCTGGCTTTTTTTGCCGATGACTTTTCTTATTACTGGTTTCACAGGGCAAGCCATCATATCGGATGGTTATGGGCTTCACATGTGGTTCATCATTCTTCCCAAAAATATAATCTGGCGGCTGCTTTACGTCAGACGTGGACAGGAAACCTGACCGGTTCATTCATATTCTGGATCTGGATGCCCTTTGTCGGCTTTCATCCAATTGTGGTAATGACGATGCAGTCCATCAGTTTGATATACCAGTTCTGGATTCACACCGAAGTAATTCATGTGCTGTCGAAGCCAGTGGAGTTTATTTTCAACACTCCATCACATCATCGTGTTCATCACGGAACGGACCTGAAATATCTCGACAAGAATCATGCAGGCATATTGATTATCTGGGACAGAATGTTCGGTACATTCAGGAAAGAAGAACGGCGTCCTGTCTATGGACTGACAAAAAATATCGGATCATTCAACCCGATAATTGTCGCTCTAAAAACATGGGCAGATCTTTTCAGAAATGCAATCCACGCAGGGTCATTCAAAAACGCCATCAATTATTTTATTCAGCCTCCCGGCTGGAGTCATGACGGAAGCAGTAAGACCACCAGGCAACTGATTGAAGAATACAAAGCCGCGCATAAATAAATCCTCCTGGAATGTAAACTTCCATATCCCAAAAGCATCAGGTTTTTCATGCAACATTTTATTTAAAAAAGTTATTTTATAAAGAACCAATGGCTGAAAAAGTTTTTAACATTTTATTACGAAATTTGTCGTAAATTGGTCAAAATATCTTTCATGAATACGACTAAATATATCAAACCCACCGAAAGCGAACTGGAAATACTCCAGGTATTGTGGGAACGACAGTCGGCCAGTGTCAGGGACGTCCATGAAGAACTCTCAAAAAGCAAGGATGTCGGTTATACCACGACATTAAAGCTTATGCAGATCATGCATGAAAAAGGGCTCGTGAAACGTGACGACTCTGTAAAGACGCATATTTATCATGCAGCAGTCAGCAAAGAAAAAACACAAAAGCACCTGCTGGGTAAAATGATCAATACATTGTTCGGCGGATCGCCTACCGAACTGGTTCTCCAGGCACTCGGGAGTCACAAAGCTTCGCCGCAGGAGTTGGAAGAAATCCAGCAATTACTGGATAATCTCAAAAAACAATAATCATGCATTTTATTAACCAATCCATATTGCTTAAAGCGCTTGGGTGGTCGTTGATCAGCAGCCTTTGGCAGATGGCTCTGTTATGGTTAATTTTCCTGCTCATTACAGGAATGCTTAAACGATTAAGCGCGCGTGCAAAGCACAACCTCGCCTTTCTCCTGAATGGGGTTGGATCGGTGTGGTTTATTTGTACGCTGGTCTCCAATATATCTGATGGTGAATTCATTTCGCCAGGTTTCGGTTCCGTCATTATCAACAATAATCAACTATTCACTATTTTTCTTAGGACAAAAAAGATGCTGGCTGTTGCCCTACCCTACCTCACATCAGTTTATCTGGGAACGGTTTTTTTCTTTTTGATCCGGTACATAAAATATTATTTACACCTGCAGCAAATGAAACTTACCGGGCTGCATAAAATGGATGCTGAGCTGAGATTATTCACTTCCCGGGTTTCATTACAAATGGGCATCGCAAAGAAAGTGTCCGTTTGGTTGTCATCCATAGTAGAAAGCCCAATGACCATCGGTTTCCTCAAACCCATTATCCTGATTCCGGTTGCTACCGTCAACCATTTGACCACGGCGCAGGTGGAAACCATACTGCTCCATGAACTGACGCATATCAAAAGAAATGATTACCTGGTAAATCTTATTGTATCCGTTTCAGGAATTATTTTCTTCTTCAATCCATTTGCCAGACTCTTCATCCATATAATTAAAAAAGAAAGAGAACATTGCTGTGACGACCTGGTCCTTCAATTTCAATATAACCCGCATGAGTATGCGTCGGCTCTTCTGATGCTCGAAAAATCGAGGCAAAAACAGCATCATCTTGCTCTCGCAGCCATTGGCAAAAGCAATCAGCTATTGCTTGAAAGAGTCAGGAGAGTTACTGGCCATCAGCATAATGTCAGCAGGTATGGTTATTCCCTGATCGGCTATTTTGTGCTTGCCATAATTGTGTGCTGTGCAGTTCTGTTCAAACCAACCCGGACATTGACTTTAGTCAGCGCTCAACCTGCAAAATCCGTAAAGTATATTTCGACAAGGGAATTACAGGAAAAAACATTTGTTACTGTCACATCTCCGGAGAAAATTAAAGAAAGAAAGAAGCTGAAACCAGCAGAGAAATCAATCCATGAGGAAGAAGATGAACCTGGCAATTTTCAAAATAATTTAGTCTTCACAAGCAATAACGAATCGGATAATGGAGACGCACAAAATGATGCAACCAATATCTTCGCGGCAATTCAACCGGAAACAAGAGAGTTTACCATTCTTTCTCCCGAAACTACACCTGCTCCTGTTTCCGATAATGACAATTCGCCCTATGTGCCCAGTTCAAGCTTTTCTTATCAAATCCAGGTGACAGATGATACGCTGAAACCGGGAATGACGTATGATGAAAAGTCTGCCGATGAAACCAGGCAAAAAGCATTGGAAGCCTTGAAAGAAATCAACTGGAAAAAGATTCAAAAAGAAATTTCTACAAACGGCCATAAAGTAGATATTGACAAATTGCAGGGTGAACTGCAAAAAGCGTTTGATGAGGTGAATTGGGACAAAATCAATAGCAATATAGGTTCAGTCCTTAGTGAAGCAGATGAAAAAAGAATCCGTGAAAATATCCAGTTGCAAACCCGCCGATTGCAAAACATCAGATTCAGGAATACTACACAGGCCCGTCTCTTGAAGCAACAGATTAACGGACAAAGACTACGCCTGCAACAGCATGAACTAAATAAAAGAATTGAATCCATCAGGAATATGCAGAACCAGATGTTGAAAGTGTTGAAGATCGTTTATATTTAGTTCCCCAGTAAAGTCCCGCCTTCAAAAATCAACTCATCTTTTGTTTTCGAAACAACAAACTCACGGAAGCTGCTAATGTCCATAGGTTCTGCCCAAGCAGTACGAAGATGACAATCAACAAAGCAGTGCTGCTGAATAATCCAGCCACGCCAAGCACCTGAAATAACAGGCCTAACGATAATGCCAAAACGCTGAATAAATGTGGCAAAAAGGAGGTCTTCCATAAAGCAAAACCGAGCACAAGAAATAAGGAAGGAGCCAGGAGAAAAATATGAACAAATACACTGGCAATATCCACGCAGGTAACAGACGCTTCGTAGTGACCATTATCGGCCGACTGAAGGGCTGCTAAAATAAAAGTGCCTTCTGCCAGGCTCAGTGCAAGAATGACCCCGGAAACAAGAAGCACCAGTTTGCCTGCAAACCTCTGCGATGATCCTGCAAGGTGTACCAACGCTAAAACAAAGAGCACAGACAAAATCGAACCGGCCTGTTGCAGCCAGGTATCCCATAAAATAACTGTTCGGTATTTGGTTCCGAAAGAAATTATCTGGGCAGTTGTCGCATTAGGAGGCGGCAACGGCATTAACCAGAATGGAGCTGAAAAATATACAGTGAGTGCGATTGTGCCAAGGATTCCAGAGGCAGCAGCGAGAAAATGGAAACGGCGGGAAGGCATAAATCTTTTAAGATAAATATATTCCTTTCCAGCCGGTTTCAGGCCTCCGGGGTACCCGGTACCCTGGAAGTTTGTCATGAATACTTTACTTACCCATTAATAGATCTCCTGCCTTATTTCCTTCACAGCACAACAAATCAAGCACAGAAAGATTTGGGAGAAAGCCTACACGTTCTTCAAAAACCTGATGATATTTCACCGGCTCAACATCGTGGTAGTTTTTAGGAAGAATTGTATTTCTGCAATCAACCCAATCAGGGGAATCATAGTTTTTCAGAAACCTTTCAGTAAAAGAAATATTCACCGGCCATTTCAGTTTTTCCACTGTCCATTCAAAACAGGCAACATTCCAGTCGAATAAAAAATTATGAGAACGTTCATATAAATGTGCGAGTTCATCACGATAAAAGTCAAACCATGGAGAATGATTATAGCATGATGAAATAGTTCTCCAATGCTGTTGCCGCCATTTTTGTTTTTCTGCAATCCGGACATCCCTGATAAATTCTTTCTGATCCCTTCCGGTTTCTAATGGAATGCTCAATTTGATAATTCCACCGGCTCCGACGATCAGGCATCTGTTCCTGAAACTCATTTTCTGGTAACTCTCATATTGCTCAAAAACAATATTTGTTATATTAAACGAATTTTTATAGAAGATGATGCTGGGAAAATATTGTATTTCAGTTAGTAAATTCATTAATTACGGCAAATTTCATACTTTGTTTAACTTTTGCAAAAACTTTAATAATTGCGATATAAAACCGATTCGATTTAAATTAATTAAAAAACAATATAACTATTATAACATATTAATATTCAGTATAATGAGTTAAATAAAAATTTGCTAACTATATTATCCTATCTTTTACAATGCTGTGGGATTTGTCAATGCTTAAGAATCCAAAAAAGTTAGTTGAGAAAAAAGGCCGGCATCTGGGAATAACATCGCTAATTACCCACCCTGTTTTTGGAATTTTAATTGAGCGGAGTGAAATGCCAAAGAAGAGGAGTTCAAATTTTGAGATACGATTTCCTTGAATTTGACGGCATAGAAAAAGCGCAGGTTGGAGACCCGAATAAAAAACCGAACTTAAAAGAAACTTAGATTTGAAGAACTAACATGCCTTCTGATAAATTCGTTCCAAAAAGAAAATAAAAAAGGGAAATGAAACTAAATAGGACATTAAT
>DATJWE010000034.1:0-29499 GCA_035501475.1 Puia sp.
CTGCCAGTATTCATCATATGCTGTTGTGAAAATAACCGGACAACTAATGGAACAATTATCGAAGATTTTAAAAGATAATCCATCCGTTAATTCGATATCCATAAAAATAAGATCGGGCATTTCATTTTTTTCCTGCCACCATTGCGTAGCAGCCTGCACAGTACCCAGGATTGCCTGAATCTGAATGGTGACATCATACTGCAAAATAATTTTTTTCAATTTTTCAGCTGCCGGTTTTTCGTCTTCAATAATAAGAATCCTCATAGACTGTTTTTTATCATGCAAAAACCTGAATGTATTTTTTGAAATGTGTTTTACGTTATTTTCAAAACCGTCAATCCCACACTAAACTCCTTTTCTTCTTTAATAATGATCGGCTTATTCGTTAAAAGTTTATATCGTTCATTCAAATTGTGCAACCCGATCCCCGAAGATGGCTTTCTCAATACTTTTTTCCTGATTTCATTCCTTACTTTCAGCTCATCATGCTCAAGGAAAATTTCGATGATCAGGGGAATCTCATCGGAAAACTCATTATGCTTGATGGCATTTTCAATCAATACCTGTAATGAAATAGGCGGAATCAGGTAATGATCAAACTCCTGATCCGGTATCCTGAGATGTAACTGGATCGCATTTTCAAATCGTATTTTCAGCAAAGAAAAATAATCCTCAATAAAAGAAATTTCTTCCCTCAATAAAACCAGTTCCCTGCCTTTGTTTTGAAGAATATAACGATAGGCTTCGGACATGTAATCATTGAACTGTTTGGCCTTTGCCGGGTTATCTTCAATCAGGTAAGACAGTGTATTCAGTGAATTGAAAATAAAATGCGGATCGATCTGATTTTTCAGCGCCTCGAGCTCTGCCTGGGCTTTGGCTTTTTCCAGTTGTTCGTTCCTCAACATCTCGGTTTCCGATTCCTTGACGAGGAAAACGGTTTCATAGACATGCGTAATAAAAATGACGCAGATCATGATGATGAGCGTAGTAATAAATACGGTTTCCCAGTTGACCCGGCCCTGTGCAAAAATATAATACCAGGCTGTCAGTAATAAAGCGCTGATTGGAATGGTATAAAATGAAATGGCGAACAGCAGGATGATAATTTTTCTTACCGGTTTATTGAACCAGTCAAAATAAGTCCGCAGTGTGAATAAAAGATAACGATTACCCTGCCAGATAAGGAATGCAAGAAGAATGGTGTACCCATAACTAAGTTTGATTTGCCAATGAGTCAGCGAAACTTCATTGTTGATTTTGGTAATCAGTGGAATGACGATACCAAAAAAAGGAATAAGGATCACCCTGAAACCGATATCATTCACTTTTTCCAGCGTATTCGCCTGTTTTATCGGCAGCACTATATTGCCCGTCGCCCTCTTTTCCACCTTCATACCTTTTGAATTGATCCTGTAAAAATTAATAAATAGATTTGAATTAACCCGTGAATTTATAACCCTTCAAAAATTTATTTATGCAAAATCATGTTAACTGGCTGGCTGTTCTTGTGGCCGGCATCTCAGCATTTATTATCGGAGGTATCTGGTATTCTCCGGCATTACTTGGCAAAGCCTGGATGAAAGAAACCGGGATTACCGTGGAGCAAATGCAAAAAAGCAACAAAGGAAAAGTATATGGTTGGGCATTTGTACTCACACTGATTATTGCGGTGAACCTGTCCATGTTTTTAAACAGCCCCGATATACATTTGTCGCAGGGATTGCTCTATGGCTTTTTAACCGGCGTCTGGATTTTTTGTGGAATCGCTATCACAGCCTTGTTTGAACAAAAAAGCGCCAGGTATATTTTTATCAACGGCGGTTATATGCTGGTGGCACTGACACTGATGGGAGCCATAATCGGAGTCTGGAAATAATTTTACATCTCTAAAAATTGAATGCTATGAAATTTAAAAATGCCGTGAGCTGGTTTGAAATTCCGGCGACCAACCTGCAAAGAGCACAAAAATTTTACGAAACGATTTTTGACATTAACCTGGTGCCTATGGATTTTCCTAATCTAAAAATGTGCATGTTTCCACTGGAGGATCCAATGGGTGTGGGCGGCTCTCTATGCCTCAGTGATTTTCATAAACCCTCGGCATCGGACGGCACTTTGATTTATTTGAACGCCAACCCGGATGTACAGCTTGTCCTCAACAAGATTGAAAAAGCAGGAGGGAAGATAATAGTGCCTAAGACTGAGATTAGTCCTGAATATGGTCATATGGCAGTATTCATCGACACTGAAGGCAATCGTGTTGCTCTGCATTCTGTTCCGAAAGGTTGAAGGATAGAAAATTAAACAAATAAGAACCTCTGATTATTCCGGGAATTTTGATTTATCAATGCCCGGAATAATTTTTAGAGCATTCTTATAATAAATTTTTTTCAGGATTGAATCCGGCAGGCCCATGCCATACATTCGCCAGAAGGCATGGTATTTTTTGTGATAGGGAAAATATTCATCTTCTGTTTCCAACACCCTGAAATAAGTTGTGTACTCTTCCGGAACCCAGGAATCCTTACCGAATAAAATCCGGTCCTGGTATTTTTCAAAAAATGCTCTGGCTGCCCGCGGCTGACGTCCCAGCTCGGCAATCACAGCACCAAACTCTGTGTACACATTGGACATCTCGTCGAGCAGTTTGCTCAGGCTCGCAAGATCGTTCGCATACCAGCCAAAATGGGCGGCGATAAAAGTTGTGCGGGGATGTTTCTTAAACATCCGGTGTTGCTGGGCAATCAGCGTATCCCAGGGTAATGGATTCGTGTTGTTTCTTGCACGGTCAGGATGTGTAACAAGTTCTAGCCAACGTTCATTGTGTTCATCGACCTTACTCCAGAATGGTTTCGGATCTGCCGAATGAATCAGCACGGGTATTTTCAATTCGGCGCATTTATCCCAGACCGGATCAAGTGCAGGATCATCAATGGCAATAATCTTTCCTTTTTTATCCCGGAATTCGAGTCCGAGATCTTTATAAATTTTTAATCCGCATGCCCCGGTCTTTACATCTTCCTCCAAAACTCTTAGTGTTTTGTCTATCCAGCTAGGTTCTCCAAAACCTACGAAAGAAATATTGGTGAAAAAAATAAGTCGACCGGGGGCTGTTCTTTCTACATTATCGATATAACCGGCGAGATATTCATGCCCGTTAATATCAAATCCCCCGTTCAGAGCATTTGTCTGTTTATAACCGCGCCCACTCAAGTTGACCATCACACGCATATTCAGTTGATCCATTTCCCTGGCAAGTGCTGCAATATCCTGCCCGGGTCCATCCCACTGGTGATTGTGCACATCGATGAATGGAAATTTTGCTTTTTTTAGTTCATGTTTAGGCACAACAAGTGTTGAAACAGGATCATATTTTTCAAAATCCATCGTCGTTTTTTGCTGGCCAAATATTGAGACTTGAATCAGTAACAAGGCGGGGAGAATAATGTTCCGCATATAAAAATGTTAAGCGAATTCAATATAAATATAGATCAAATGAATAGAGTGATATTGCCGCTTATAACAATAGTGTTCCGGTTACCAATCATTCACAAATTCTTAGGTCAACTGAATTAGTTATTGCAATCATTTAATATCTTCCATTAATTAATTAATTATTTATGAAATCACCTTCCCGCCGACGGTTTGTTCAACAGGCAACAGCAGGCATTGGACTATTATCCATGCCATCCGTGTTCAAATCAAAATACAATGCCCCCCAAAAAACATTGAAAATTGTTTGTGTCGGCGGGCATCCGGATGATCCTGAAAGCGGTTGCGGAGGGGCACTTGCAAAATTTGCGGCGGCTGGCCATTCGGTAACCATCATTTATCTCACCAGGGGAGAGGCTGGTATATCAGGCAAATCGCACGACGAATCAGCGGCTATACGAAGCCGTGAGGCAACAGAAGCCTGTGCCATCATCAGGGCAAAACCAATATTTGCCGGGCAGATCGACGGAGATACGATCCTGAACAATGAATGGGTAAAAAAAATGATGACCCTGCTGGAAGAAGAAAAACCTGCTATTGTTCTTACTCACTGGCCCATTGATACACACAAAGATCACCAGATCGCCTCGCTGCTTACTATTCAATCCTGGATCAGGCTGGGCAGCCCATTCGATCTTTATTTTTTTGAAGTTTGCGCAGGGGAACAGACAATGACATTCAGGCCTACCGATTATGTTGATATTTCTGAAGTGCAGGAGCAGAAAAGAAAAGCGGTTTATTGTCATGTCAGCCAGGATCCTCCCGGGATCTATAATTGCGGACATGCTGCAATGGAAGATTTTCGTGGTCGTGAAATCGGTGTCAAAGCTGCGGAAGCATTCGTTCGAATGACTGGAATGAAAAGCGTTTCAAAAAGTCTGGCTGTAAATATCAGCAGTAGTCAGGGATAATATCATAGAGAATGCTCAGGCCTTTTGCGTGTAGTCACTTCTTCAAACTGTTCATCGTAATCATTCCTGATAGTTCCCATCATTCTGTCCCAAAAAGTAAAATACAATCCATAATTGCCTTTAAAATGCTGGTGATGGAGATTATGGTTGATAGAAGTATTGATCCATTTCCCTAACCAATGATGATTAAAGCCTTTGGGATACAATTCATATCCCAGGTGACCATACACATTGTAGATGATCATCATCAAAAAGAAAAACAGGATATGCAGAGGGTGAATGGGAATGGTGAAGAGAAAAACCGGGAAAATGCCCGCCTCGACAATAGCTTCCAAAGGATGAAACGAGTAAGCAGCCCAGGGTGAAGGATTGGTTGATTGATGATGAACCAGGTGAAATATTTTGAATAAATTTTTTTGATGCATCAGTCGATGTGCCCAATAGAAATAAGTATCATGAATAATAAACATTATTGGAAATGCAAGAAAAAAATATACCCATCCATATTTTTCTACGTGAGTATAAAAAGTAGTGTGTCCGACAATAGCCTGATTCTTAATGATGAGCGTCGGAACCAGTGCAAAAATGCTGATCGTGATAAAGGAAAATCCGATTTCTCGGAAGTAATCCTTTTTTTTCGGGAAGCGGCTTTGAATTTTTTTATAGACCACCTTGTTCTTAAATAGAACATAATACAAGAGGAAAGCAATCCCTGCCAATAAGAAATAGCGTGTTCCGATATTTTTATACAAAGTCAAATAATCCGACCAGTGCATAGAGTTAAAATAACAAAGGTTGAGACAAAGTTCGCACATTATCCCAACCTTAATTGCATTAAATTAGTTTTATCTTCTTCCTGATCTGCCTCCGCCACCGCCGCCCGAAGGTCTGCCGCCACCGCCGCCACCTGAAGGCCTACTGCCTCCGGAAGAGCTACTTCTCACTGTTGCAAAATTCTGTGCTCTCACTTGTCCGCGATCGCGCATTTGCTGTTGCCTGTTCAGGTTGTTGATCACATTGGGTTGTGAATTATTCACCGGCGTCCACTGCCTGTTCTGGCGCTGTTGCCATTGACCCTGATTGGATCTTTGGTAAACATTCCCCTGCCTGTCGGAAAAAACATTGCTGGACATCCTGCTCATATTATTCTGATTTGTGCGATTCATTTGTCCTGCATTGTTGGTTCCATTCATATTTCTGTTCGCCACGTTTGCATTGTTTCCGTTATATGCTGCTCCATTGTTCACGTTTCTCATATTGGCTGAACCAGGTCTTGCATTGTTTCTTACGACCACACCTCCTCTGTTACGATATATATTATTGGTATAATTCGTCCTTATATACGTGTTCCTGTTGAATGTCACATTTCTTCCATAATAGCTGTAGGGTCTTGTACCACCTTTCCATCCAACATAAGCCGGGTGATACATTGCTGGTCCCCACCAACCTCCATGCCAATAACCCCAATGATAACCCCAGCCTACATTAAACCAACCCCAGGAGAAACCAAATCCAAAACTCCATCCATACCAGGGATTATATCCGAAACCAAAACCCCATGACCAGGGTTGAGGATAATAATAACCTCCCCACCATGGATTATAATAATATCCTGTTCCGTACACTACAGTTGGTCCATAGACATAGCTGTTGAGGTATCCCGGCGTATATCCCATGTACACATAGTCAGGAGTTACATCATAGATATAGACATATTTTGAATTATAATCAGGGTTGCTGGGTGGAATCAGATCCACATCCTCAGGTCTTTCGGTAGCAACTACCCAGGGGCCGTTCGGATTATCTGATTCAAACCATACGCCATTGTCAACGACATAATATCTTCCTTTATAACGGAGAACTGTAGACGAAGTGTTGACCGCGTATTGCAATTTTGTGCCGTTAATGGGTTCAAATTGCGGATCGCCGTTATAAGTAACATTTGTATTAGCAGTATTCCTGTCTATTTTGGCTGTTTGTGGAATCTGTGCATCTATCACAGCTTCTTTAGCGGCATCTGTTCCTGCCACACTTGCCAGTACATTGTCTTTTGCAGTGCCTTCTGGAATTTTTGCAAAATCAGGAGGAAGCTGGTCAGCCGCAACAAATTGCCAGTCGTTGTTTTTAAGGTTATGCGCTTTGTACCAGCGGCCCGATATCAACACGAAATAATCCTGTGAATTCACATCCATAAAAATATCATTGTCCGAATTCTTCATGTACAATAAGGATGTTCCTTCAATAGGAGCAAAATCGGGTTCACCGTTTGACTGAATCAGTTCTGTAGGTACTGTGCTTACAATTATATTTACAGGATTGTTATTGTTAACCGTACCACTATTATTTCCATTATTGACATTATCGTTGTTATTATTAGCTGCATTGCTATTCAGGGATGACTGAATACTCAAAAGATTTTGGGGAACGTTATCGCCTGTGTAGCTGTAAGGACCTGTAGCGGACGGCGCCACATACCAATGATTTCCTCCGTACAGATAAAACTGTCCATCATTATTTTTTACAATAGTAAAAGGCGAATTCACTACAACATCAAGGTTCCAGTCATTGTTTCTTTGCAATTTTGGAGTTCCATCAATCAAAACCAGCATAGAAGGCTGTGTAGTGAAAAAGACTTTTGGGGGTTTAGTGCTGATATCACTTGATAATTTGTTCTCTTCAAGGCCCTGATCTAATGAAGTCAGTACTTCATCCAGAGAAATCTGTCCGGCTGCATCCGGGAACTGGTACTCAAGGGTCGTTCTTACAAAATCTGTTTTCTTTTGATCGGCAACAGCAGGTATTTTTAAATCAGTTACCTGGAGGGATTCTATCGTCATTACCCTGTTATCACGGTCAGTCTGAACCTTTGCAGTAGCCCAAAAAGTACCAAAAACAGGATCCGTCGCTCCGTTTTCTATTACTGATATAGCCGATCTGAATTTCAGGATATTCCCACCAAAAGATTCGGGCTGAGGCTCATAGACTTTGATAGTGGTTCCATCAGCCGCAGTAATGACTTTAGGCCAGTCTTCCTGAGCTTTGCCGAAACTGAAAAGCAGGACAGTACTGAAAAGCAAGGATAGTTTAGCAATAAGTGCTTTCATATGTAAATTTTTGTAGTTAGATCTTATTTAAATTATATAAGAAAATAGCATACCTAAGACCTGATTCCAGCCTTAAAGTTTATCTTCATTTACAAAAAATATGTTAATTGATAGGGGTTTAATGCGCTTCAAGCCAATTGATTCCAACGCCGACCTCTGCATCTGCGGGAACTTGATTGGGTAGAGGCAGTGCAGTCTTCATACAACGAAGAATTATAGGTTTTATGATGTCAACCTCATCTTTATAAGCATCGAATACCAGTTCATCGTGTACCTGCAGCAGCATTTTGGATTTGAACCGGTTTTGCAGGAATTCATCATGAATTTTTATCATGGCAAGCTTAATCATATCGGCCGCAGTCCCCTGGATGGGCGAATTGATGGCGTTGCGTTCAGCAAATCCTCTTACAGTAAAATTGGATGAGTTAATATCCCGCAACCAACGTTTACGGCCCATTAAAGTCTGTACATAACCATGCTCCCTTGCGAAATTGATTGTATCATCCATATACTTTTGAATATTGGCAAACTGTTTTTTATAGTTGTCAATAATTTCTTTAGCCTCAGATCGGCTGATTGCAAGGTTGTCGGCTAAACCAAAAGCACCCTGACCGTAAATGATTCCGAAATTCACACTTTTAGCCTTATATCGCATTTCCTTGGTAACCTCTTTTTCTGCAACTGCGAAGACCTTTGCTGCTGTTGCCGTGTGAATATCCTTTCCGGTTGTAAATGCTTCGCACATGTTTGGGTCTCCACTGATAGCAGCCACAATGCGTAATTCGATCTGGGAATAATCAGCGGATAACAGAATATGATTTTCATCCCTGGGCACAAAAGCCTTTCTGATCTCCCGTCCCCTTTCCGTTCTGACAGGAATATTCTGAAGATTAGGGTTGTTGCTGGCCAGCCTGCCGGTTACGGCCACAGCCTGTGCATATGTTGTATGAACTCTTCCTGTTTTTCGGTTGATCATACCCGGTAGGGCGTCGACATAGGTTGATTTGAGCTTGGTCAGTTCACGATAAGCCAGGATATCGTCCACAATCTTATTCTGGTGCGAGAGTTTGAGCAGCACATCTTCCCCTGTAGCATATTGTCCCGTCTTTGTTTTTTTTGCTTTGGGATCGAGTTGCAGTTTTTCAAATAATATTTCACCCAATTGCTTGGGAGAAGAGATATTGAACCGGACACCGGCCTGCTGATATACATTTTCCTCTGCCGATTTTGCTTCATTCTCCAACTGCCTTGAATATTCTTTCAAAAAATCAACGTCAATCTTTATCCCTTCATATTCCATATCTGTGAGCACTTTCACCAGCGGGTTTTCGACCTGCTGAAAAACTTTTTCGACTTCTTTCTGCTTCAATAAAGGAGAAAAAACACGTTTTAATTGTAAGGTGATATCAGCGTCCTCCGCAGCATAATCTTTAATTTTTTCAAGTTCCACATCCCGCATATTGCCCTGTGGAGCCTTACCTTTTTTGCCAATGAGCTCTTCAATATGCACAGGTTCATACCCGAGATATTGTGCACTCAACAGGTCCATTCCTCTTTTGCCATCGGGCTCGATCACATAATGTGCGAGCATTGTATCAAAAATAGGCCCCTTCAGCCCCACTCCATACCATTTCAGGACGAGCAGATCATATTTAATGTTTTGGCCAATCCATGTCTTCTTCCCATCATTGAATAAAGGTGCAAATTGTTCCAGGATTTTTTTTGTTGCTTTTTGATCTGCAGGGCATGGCACGTAATAGGCTTCCCCGGGTGTAACGGAAAAGCTGAGTCCTACCAATTCCACATCGTTGGCATCAATACCTGTGGTTTCGGTGTCAAAACATATTTCTGGTTGGGTGCTCAATTGATTTACCAGGTTTGTTATCGCTTCTTCGGTCTCAACAGCAAAATATTTATGTGGTGTATTATGGATGTTTTTATCTGTTGTTAATCCTACCCGTTCGCCATCATCCGCTTCCTTTTCCGGTGAAGTCTTTTTTTCAACCACATTTCCGAAAAGGTCCTGCTGAACACCGGTTGGGGCCGGCTTCTGACCGTTTGTGGCCAATAATTCCTCGCCGAGAAGTCTTTTCGCAAGAGTCCTGAATTCGAGCTCGGCAAATACATCTTTTAATGTATCCTTATTCCATTCTTTTAATTTGAAATCTTCTTCATGAAACTGGACCGGAACATTGGTGATGATGGTCGCCAGTTTTTTGCTCATGATGGCCAGCTCTTTTCCGGCCTTCACTTTTTCACCCAGCGCTCCTTTTATCTTATCTGCATTTTCGAGTACATTTTCAAGCGTGTTGTATTCAGCCAATAGTTTAGCTGCAGTTTTTTCTCCAATGCCGGGTATTCCGGGAATATTATCAACTGCATCGCCCATCAAACCCAGAATATCTATCACCTGCGATTTATCCTTGATATTCCATTTCGATATCACTTCCTCAGGTCCGATGATTTCTACTTCACCCCCCTGATAACCCGGTTTATAGATTTTGATTTGATTGCTGACCAACTGACCATAATCTTTATCCGGCGTTACCATATACACTTCATATCCCGCATCAGCAGCCTGTTTGCTCAAGGTGCCAATTACGTCGTCGGCCTCGTATCCATCAACTTCCATGATTGGAATATTAAATCCTTTAATAATTCTCTTGATGTCAGGGATGGCAATTAATAAATCTTCCGGTGCGTCCTGCCGGTTTGCTTTGTACTCGGTAAAATCGATATGGCGTTCTGTTGGCGCTTCCGTGTCAAAACAAACAGCCATATGTGAGGGCTGCTGGTTGTTGATGAGATCGACCAATGTATTGGTGAATCCAAACTGGGCATTTGTATTTTTCCCTTTTGATGTAATTCGTGGATTGCGAATAAGCGCATAGTAAGCACGAAAGATGAGCGCCATAGCATCGAGGAGAAATAATTTTTTTTGCATAATTGTGTTAGGCTTGGCCGTTGGCGGGTGGCCGTTGGCCGATTAATATTGAAAATGCGATCAATAAATTTCATCGGCCAACGGCCATCGATCATCGGTCATCGATAAGTTGCTATCGGCCATCGTTTTACTACTCCCGTTTTACTACTCCTTCATTTCTTCCAGTTTTTTTTGCATACTGAACATATTATCGCGAAGCCTTGCTGCTTCCATGAAATCCAAATCCCTCGCGGCTTTCTCCATCTCCTTCCTGATTTTAGCAATCGCTTTTTCCATCTGCGGAATAGTTTTATATTCTTCCTGTTCTTCTGCAGCTGTCGTTACAATTTCTTCTCCTGGCGCCAAAGCATATGGATTTCTCGGATCATACCCTTTTACATCCAACACAGAAGTTTGTGCAAATACCTGCTCTTTTGATTTTTTTATTGTCCTTGGGATAATATGATGTTGCTCGTTATAGGCAATCTGCTTTTCCCGCCGCCTGTTTGTTTCGTCAATGGTCCTTTGCATACTTTCGGTCATGCTATCGGCATAAAAAATAACCAACCCATCTACATTTCTTGCTGCACGACCTGCAGTTTGGGTAAGTGATTTTTCATTCCGGAGAAATCCTTCTTTGTCAGCATCAAGAATAGCAACGAGAGAAACTTCGGGAAGATCGAGGCCCTCTCTCAATAAATTTACTCCTACCAGCACATCAATTTCGCCCAGCCTCAATTGACGCAGTATTTCCACTCTTTCCAGCGTATCGACTTCGCTATGAATATATTTTGATTTGATATTAATGCGATGCAGGTATTTATCCATTTCTTCGGCCATGCGTTTGGTTAAGGTTGTGACCAAAACCCTGTCGCCTTTTTGCACACGTTTGTCAATCTCATCCAATAAATCATCAATTTGATTTGTGCTGGGACGAATTTCAATTGGCGGATCCAGCAGGCCCGTCGGGCGGACAACCTGTTCCACCACCACTCCTCCTGTTTTTTCTAATTCATAGTCGCCGGGAGTAGCAGAAACGAAAATGGTTTGATCGAGCATGGATTCAAATTCATGAAAATTGAGCGGCCTATTGTCCAATGCAGAAGGCAAACGAAATCCATAATCCACCAAAATTAATTTACGACTCCTGTCACCTCCATACATTCCGCTTACCTGTGGAATCGTCTGGTGACTTTCATCAATCACACATAAAAAATCTTTTGGAAAATAATCCAGCAGGCAAAATGGCCTGGTTCCCGGTTTTCTTCTGTCAAAAAACCTCGAATAATTTTCCACTCCATTGCAATATCCCAGCTCACGCATCATTTCCACATCATAATTGACTCTTTCACTTAGCCTTTGGGCTTCTATAAATCTTCCGACGTTTTTAAAATATGCCGTTTGCGCTGCAAGTTCATCCTGTATTTCGTAAATGATCTGCTGCATCATATCCTTAGGAGCGAGATAGAGATTAGCTGGAAAAACCGCAGCATTGGACATTCGCCCGATTCGCCTGCCTGTGTTCACATCAAAACTTTCTATCTCTTCAATTTCATCTCCGAAAAATGTAATTCGATATCCAAAATCAACATAGGGCAGATTAATATCAACTGTATCTCCTTTCACCCGAAAATTTCCTCTTTTAAATTCATCCTGTGTCCGGGTATACAAAGCATTGACCAGCGAATGCAGTAAGCCCTGACGGGAAATGGTTTGTCCTTCTCGTATCCTGATAATTCCATTTTCAAATTCTTCAGGATTACCGATACCATAGATACAACTCACCGAAGCCACCACGATAATATCTCTTCTTCCGCTTAATAGTTCAGTAGTGGCATGGAGACGCAGCCTGTCCAGCTCTTCATTAATTGAAAGGTCTTTCTCGATATACACATCACTGACAGGCATATACGCTTCCGGTTGGTAATAATCATAGTAGGAAACAAAATAACCCACGGCATTATCGGGAAAAAACTGTTTGAATTCGCCGTACAGCTGGGCTACGAGAGTTTTATTGTGTGTCAGAACCAGGGTAGGTTTCTGAACATTTTGAATGACATTGGCGATAGTAAAGGTTTTGCCGGAGCCCGTTACCCCAAGCAATGTCTGATATTTTTCATTCTGAAGAATTCCATCCGTCAATTGCCGGATTGCTTCCGGCTGGTCGCCGGCTGGTTTATATGCAGAATGAAGATTGAATTCCATTGTGGTAATCTTTTCGAAGCCTGTAAAATTAAATCGAAAATCCAATATCAGAGATGATATTTAGATACAGGATAAGCGGGCAAAAGATTTTTCGTCTTTCTTATACTTTACTTTTTTTTCTTGTTTCTTTTAATGCCTTTTTGAATGGATCCCATGTAATCTTCACCTGGCCATCATCTCCTGTCTTAGCCCGAAGATGCAGGCTGATCCCGGTTTTACTATTAACTCCTCGGTTAACGAGAGCATCTTCCTTTACTTCTTTCAGGTTACTTAGGGGAACCTGAATGCTCAAGTCCGTACCATTCTTCACATCATAGATACCTTCAACAAACATAGTAAGCACAGTAGAGCGTATTTCCATCCGGTTCACTCTTATTCTTGTTCCATCGATTTCAAACTTGTTCATCAATTGTGCAAAATGAATATCGGAAAAATCCCTTTTCTTAAAAGCCACCTGTGATATTTTCTCAACAGGAGCAAAATTGATGAGTTCACCATCTTCAATACTAAAATCAAGGTTACCTTTTAAGCTGTTTGGATCGATCGTCGCTTTTTCATTGATTAATCCTGTTAAATTGATATTAGCATTCAGGTTGCCATTGATATTTTTTTCTGTAATAGCGGTTTGTCCAAAATTATCAAAAGCGTAAAACAATTTCCCGATATTCAAGTCCTGCATATTGGAATGCAAAAAGACCGAGTGGCCCTGATCGCTGCTAACAAGAAAGCCTTTCACCATTAATGAACCTCCTGCATGTGAGAGAGAAGCATTCTGCAGTAGTAGTTTGCCGTTTGCAAGTGTAACTGCAGCTGAAACATTAGTCGCAAAAAATTTTTTATAGACTAATTGTTCTGCCCTGACCTGTAGATGGGCGTCACAATCAGCAAGCATATCCATAATTTTCGACGCAGTTTTAGCAAACAATACATTCTTTTTAGTTTTTTGGGCGACTGGTGTCTTTTTATTTAAGAAAGGAATGAAATCAGCCAGGTTAAATTTGGGTGAACTAACTGAAAGCTCGACATCCAGGTTTTCTGCGTTTTTCTTAACCAGTGAAAATAAATTCCTGGCTCCTCCACTTATGCTAAGTTGGGTGTTGGATGCATTTGCTGCAAATTTATCAATGAACATATCCTTATCTTTAAAACTTATTTTCCCCGAACAATTTGTCAATGGGAAGTTTGCAGGAGCATATATTAATGAAATAGAATCAAGATTGATGGATCCGTTTATATTTCTTTCCGCACTGTCTTCAACTGCAATCGGACCCTTATAGTGGATGTTCATCCCTATTTTTCCACGGGTAAATCCGATGACTTTGTCGTCAACGATATTATTAACGGCTCCGGCATTGAAGTCTGACCGCAGATCACAGGAAATAAATGGTTGTTTCAGGTTAATTATTGTGATGGTATCTGATTTCAGTAGTATGTTCTGCCATGTGCCTGAAAACGATTTGAAGATAATTGCAGAATTTTCATCGCCTCGCTCCGCCCCGCGCTGCCATTGATTTGTAAAACTTCCCTTAAAATCAACTTTTGTGAAAGTTGCAATCGGAATCACTACTCCGTTGTTTCTAACAGTCATGGATACATGAATAATGGGATTAGGGTTTTCCGGCTCAGTGCCATCTAATGTTGCATAGATATCATTGATTTTGCCGACAATAACATACTTATCCAGCTTTTGACGGATATTTGGTGTGAGCAAAGCGGAAACCTGCTTGTATCCCACATTTTCAGTTTGTATTGCCAAGGTAAAAGGAGCCGGAGCTTCATTTAGGAAAAATTTTCCCGTGAGTACAAAAGAATGGTCATTTATTTCCAGGGGAATTTGTTCAAATTGGAGGATTTTACTGGCAAGATTGAATCTTACCGTGAATTTTCCCTCGAGTTTTTTTTCTTCCAAAAAACTACCTTTTTCTTTATTGAATATCATGCTATGGACGAGCGCTGAGAGGGCAGTAGCGAGACGAATGGAATGATCTGTTCCATCACTATGAACTATGCAATTCAATTCGCCGATATCAAAGCTGAATAATTTGTTGCGATCCCTCTTATCTATGATCAATGTTGAATTTTTTATTTCCACAGACGGGATCCCGGATGCTTTGTTTTTTGATGAACCGGGTTTTGAACGAAAAATTTCGTTATTCGAATACCCGGTGGAGTCCGTATAAAAATAGACGGAGGCATTTTCAATGATTAATTTGTCAACAGAAAAATGGCCAAAAATCAATTTGAATAAGCTCAAAGTGAGGTATACTTTTTCTGCGCGGAGTAAATCGTGGCGATGCTGACTCCATAAACTATCCCGGATGGTAATGGTGTCGAGCTCAACTGAAATTTTGGGGAAAGTGTGCACAATACCCGTATGCACATCTCCAATAAATATTTTCCCTCTGATGCGGCTGTTTAATTCAATGTTTATTTTTTTGAGAATAGATGACTTGTTATTGGAAATATATATCCATGCAGAAGCTATACCTATAAGAAACAGTAGCAATATGCCCCCAATGGCTCGCAACAGATATTTTAGAATTTGCTGCCCAGTACTTCTCTTTGTTTTTGCCTGACCCATATATCTACATCTGACAACCTTATGCTTAATGAACCCTTTTACAAAAACCCACCGGAGGTGTTTTGCTCTTTTTTCTGAAAACGACCCTGCTTCACTGTTTCATTCGTTTGAGGTATTGACTGTAATCAGGAAGAATGATCTCGTAAGCTGAATACATTAATGGTGAAGTGAGCAAAAAGTCCGCCGTTGCCCGATCACAGGCGATGGGAATATTCCAGACCACACCTAATCGAAGCAGGGCTTTGATATCGGGGTCATGTGGCTGTGCTTCCATGGGATCCCAGAAAAAAATCAGTACATCTATTTTTCTTTCTGCTATCCTTGCTCCTATCTGCTGGTCTCCACCCAATGGCCCGCTCCGAAATTTGGTTATAGATTGATTGAGTACCCCTTCCAACAGATGACCTGTTGTGCCTGTAGCATACAGGCGGTGCCTGGCCAGGGCATTTTTGTTATATACTGCCCATTCCATCAACTCCTTTTTCTTATTGTCATGTGCAATCAGGGCAATTCGCTTGCTTTCTCCCATCATATTGGTTTGCATAAACAGACTTTTAATTGTACGGTCAGATAAATTAATTCAGTTTTTTAAGAAGACTATAACAAGAATAAAAAAATTAGTAAATACTAATCTCGTTATTTGATACGGCATGGATTTTGTGAAAACTCATTCTTTCTTATTTCCCATATTTATGTACAGGTTTTACGGGCTTACCTTAATTGCAGTTATTTTCTGCTATGCTGCCAAAGCACAAGAATCGAAGGATACAACGGGTGTTCCTGCAGCTCTGCAAATTAATGAATCATCATTCTTTACTGATTTTTCCTGCGTATTAAAGAATGCAAACAACATAGACCTTCAGTGGAACATTTCAAATAATACCGGGGATGGGGATTATTTCACTGTGGAAAGAAGCCAGGATGGCCTGCAGTATGAAACCATCAGTATTTTAAAAGTAGCAGACACGGCCACCCGCTATGGCCTGACCGATAGTTCGATGCATAACGGAAACAATTTTTACCGTATTAAATATATCAGCAAATCCGGCAAATTTATTTATTCAAAACCCGAACAGGTTAGTTTATCCGGGGCAGTTGATTTCAGGTTTTACCCCAACCCGGTCGACAAACTGCTTATTATTAGCTCCAGTCATAATGTCGAAGTACAGGTGCTGGATGAAGCGGGTTCCCTCAAGCTGGACAAACAACTGCAACCAGGAGTGCAGATTATTAATACTTCTTCACTTGAAAAAGGTAGTTACGTATTGAAGGTGGATGATAAGGATAGTAACCGCATTATATCGGAACGACTTGTTAAAAACTGATACCCCGAATGTATAAAACATGTTAAATAAATTTAGCTGCTGGGGTATTGCAGAATTAAATGATTCCTATTATCTTTACTTTGGTTTTTCATAGGATATTGGATTTTAAAACGGGGTTGAATATCTATTCTGACCCCTTTCTTTTTTTATATCCTCTTATTCCTTTCGCATCAAAAAAATAGGTCCCGTTTAAAACAGGACCCATTATTTGCCAACCCCATAAGTATTTGATTCTAAACAGATTGCATTTCCTTTACCTTTTCCCTGATCTTCCCTTCAATTTCTGTAGCCAGTTCCGGGTTATCCAATAATAACTGTTTAACACTATCCCGGCCCTGCCCCAGCTTATCAGCCCCGTAGCTGAACCAGCTTCCGCTTTTCTGGACTATCCCCAGTTCTACGCCCATATCAATAATCTCACCCATTTTGGAAATCCCTTCCCCGAAAACAATGTCGAATTCAGCGCTCCGGAAAGGGGGTGCGACTTTATTTTTAACCACTTTTACCTTCACTCTGTTACCTACGGCTTCTTCCCCGTCCTTAATTTGAGCCAGTCGCCGAATATCAAGACGAACGGATGAATAAAACTTCAGGGCATTCCCGCCTGTGGTTGTTTCGGGATTACCAAACATGACCCCAATTTTCTCACGCAATTGATTAATAAAAATACAGATGGTATTTGTCTTACTGATAGTAGCAGTCAGTTTTCTCAGGGCCTGGGACATCAAACGGGCCTGCAATCCCATTTTACTGTCTCCCATTTCACCTTCCAGTTCTCCCTTTGGCACCAGGGCTGCTACAGAATCGATGACCACCACATCCAGCGCTCCGGACAGAATCAGCCTGTCTGCAATTTCCAGGGCCTGCTCACCGTAATCCGGTTGAGAAATCAGCAGGTTGTCGACATCTACTCCCAATTTTTTAGCATAGCTGCTGTCAAATGCATGTTCCGCATCGATGATGGCACACATGCCGCCTTTTTTTTGTGCTTCAGCAATCACATGGATGGCGATTGTCGTCTTACCGGATGATTCCGGACCATATATTTCTATCACGCGACCACGCGGAAGTCCGCCTATTCCAAGGGCAATATCCAACCCGATAGAACCGGTAGAAATTACCTCCATCGGATCCTGGCTTCTTTCATTCATCAACATTACACTTCCTTTTCCGAAATCCTTGTCAATTTTATCTATTGTCAGCTTTAAGGCCTTTAGTTTTTCCGCGTTTGACATAATTATTGTTTTTGTTTTCAAAATTATTGATTCGATAAAGGTAGTATAATTTATTTTATTAACACTAATTTTTTTAGTATTTTATAACTAATTTTTTTGGTTAGTGAAAAAAGCCTCCCGCAGGATGACGGGAGGCTCCACATGAGAAAATGCCGATTAAAAGAACTGAACAAAAGGTATGTTGTACTTAACTTTTGTATCACAAATTGACTATCAATTTGGGATTGAATCAATACCCTTTTGTGGTAAATTTTTTATTCCTGAAGACGATCCAGTCTGTTCTTTTAACTCCCGATTTCGTAAATCAATTCTGGATTTCCGTTTTATTTTTGCAGGCTATACCGGGCAATTTTCACCCCCCGAAAACAATTGTCATTTTGAGCAAACAAAATATAAATATCGCACTGGTAGGGAACCCAAACAGTGGTAAAAGCTCTCTTTTCAATGCATTAACCGGTCTGAATCAGAAAGTAAGTAATTTCCCCGGTGTTACGGTGGATAAAAAAACAGGCCTGACCGAATTACTTCCGGGCTTATCTGCAAAAATTATTGATTTACCCGGTACTTACAGCCTTTACCCTAAGCGGGCGGATGAATGGGTCACTTATAAAGTACTCCTGAAGCAGGATGATGAGGTTAACCCGGATATTATTGTGCTATTAGCCGACGCCAGTAATCTGAAAAGAAATCTTCTGTTTTGCTCACAGATCATCGACCTGAAAATTCCCGTTGTAGTTGCGCTGACCATGATGGATCTGGCCAATAAGAAAGGAATCGAAATCGATGTGAATGGACTGGAAAGAGAATTAGGCGTACCCGTGATCCCGGTGAACCCCAGGAAAAATAGAGGCATCCAACAACTGAAAAAAATTATTGCACAAACAGCACAACAACTCTACCAGGCCCCCGCAAGGGATTTTATTCAAAATAAATTACTGGCGACTGCAGCCGTTGATGAAGTAAAACATCATTTCCCTGAAATCAGCGATTATACAGCAATCCATTATCTTATCAACCACGAGTATTTTAATTTCGACTACAGAATCCAGAATCGGATTGAAAACATTGAATCGGCAAATTCTTTCAATCATACGAGAGTTCAGGCCGAAGAAATCATGCAACGATATAGCCGCATCAAGCAAGTCATGCAGCATACAGTTGCAGAACCTGATCCCTTGCAAAAGACCCTTTTCACTGAACGATTAGACAATATTTTACTGCATCGCCATTGGGGTTATCTGATCCTGCTGGTTGTTCTTTTCCTGTTATTTCAAAGTGTATTCTGGCTCGCCCAGTTTCCTATGGATGGCATCGACTGGACTTTTTCCCAATTAAGAGGGTGGCTCGGCAATATACTGCCTGCGGGATGGTTTAGCGAACTTTTAGTAAACGGCCTCCTTGCAGGATTGAGTGGTATACTCGTCTTCGTGCCCCAAATCATGATCTTGTTTGGCTTGATCACCATCCTGGAAGATACCGGTTATATGGCCAGAATCAGCTTTCTAACAGACAAGCTTATGCGCAAAGTCGGGCTGAACGGGAAAAGCGTCATGCCCATGATCAGCGGCTTTGCCTGTGCTGTTCCCGCCATCATGAGCGCCCGAAGTATTGAAAACCGTAAGGAACGATTGCTTACGGTACTGATCACCCCGCTGATGAGTTGTAGTGCACGTCTGCCTGTGTATACTATGCTTATTGCATTGACGATTCCACAGGAAAAAGTGATTGGTTTCATTAGTCTGCAGGGTCTTGTCATGATGGGTTTATACCTGCTTGGTCTCGCCATGGCCCTGCTTGTGTCCTGGTTTGCCAAGCACTTTATCAAACTGAAAGAAAAGAGTTTTTTTATTCTGGAATTGCCGGTTTACAGAGCGCCGAGATGGAAGAATATTACAGTTACTATGATTAACAAGGCGAAAATATTTGTGTCCGATGCGGGCAAAGTTATCATCGTGATCAGCCTGATTCTTTGGGCGCTGAGTTCCTTTGGACCGAGCGGGCGTATGTCTGCCATAAAGAAACAATATGCTGAACGCATTCAGCAAAACGGAGCAAACGAAATTCAATTGAATAAAGAAAAAAACTCTGCACTGCTTGCGAATTCTTATGCAGGTCTTTTAGGGAAAACGATTGAACCGGTTATTCATCCTCTCGGATATGACTGGAAGATCGGGATCGCGTTGATCACTTCTTTTGCAGCAAGAGAAGTATTCATTGGCACGATGGCAACATTGTACAGTGTGGAAGGTGGAAAGGACGCTGACCGCGAAACATTGCGACAACGGATGGGAGCAGCAATCCGTCCGGACGGAAGTAAAGTGTATACCCTGGCCACTGGCATTTCACTGATGCTATTTTATGCTTTTGCCATGCAATGTATGAGTACGCTTGCCGTGGTGAGGCGTGAAACCAGAGGCTGGAAATGGCCCCTGATTCAACTCGTATATATGACGGGGTTAGCGTATATCGCCAGCCTTGTAGCTTTTCAATTGCTGAAATAAATTCTGTTTACTTATCATTCTACAACAAAGGCAACCTGGTAAAAATTATTCTGGGCTGCGATTAATTTCATCTTCACATAAAAAGATTCAGTGAAAATTTTATGTGCAAAGAATTCATGATTGGCGACGTTAAATTCATCAAACATAATAATGTCACCCTTTTGCAAATAAGGATACAACTGTGACAAAACAAAAATCGTTGAAGAAAATAAATCTGCATCAAGATGGATCAGTTTAGGCTGGCTCTGAAGTTCGTCATTGTGTTCTTTCAAAAAAAAATTTAGCGTTTGTTGAAAAATGCCTTTCACAAAAAATGTTCTGCTATCATTGGATTTCAGATCGCCGATCTTGTGTGCCATATCTCCTTTCCTGAATCCGCCCCAGTCTTCCGGAAGGCCTTCAAAAGTATCGAATCCATAAAACCTGGAATCAGGATGGATATTGTGTTCCGTCCACCAAAAAAAGGATTCCCCCGATGCCACACCAAATTCAAGATAAAGGATTTTATCCCGATCAAGATGAAAATGATCCAGCACAGTTTTATACAGGTCGAACCTTTTTTTATAATCTCTTTTGAAAACGTAATAATCGTTGATGAGGAGGTCCCTGTTGTTTTTGTTGATCCACTTTTTCAACTCATTAAAGTTTCTGATGAACAAAAACAAATTATTAAAAGGAGAAAGCAAACGCAATATTCCTGTGTAGAGCAGGAAATCCTTAAAAAACTTTATCAGTCTGAGTTTCATGCAGCGTAAAAAGTCAGCAAAAATAGTGAGTTCCGCAGATAACTGCAGCAATATTCATTTGTTAGAATATCCTGAAGCCGCCTTTAATTTATACCTACATCCACTCCTGTTTTTTTCAGTTCTTCTTTGAATTGCCAGGGAGATTGAAACTGGATCGTCGTAAATCCCAATTCTTTTGCAGGACCAAGATTGCGTGCATTATCGTCCACGTAAATTGATTGGGAAGGATCAATATTAAAGCGCTCAACCAGTTTTTCATAAATATCCATAAATGGCTTCCTCGTTTTTTCTTCGCCTGAAACCAGTCGGCCGTCAAACCAGTGAAGGAAATCATATTTCTTCAAAGCCACGGGAAAGGTTTCGTGGTTCCAGTTGGTAAGCGCATATAATTTTTTATTGGTCCGGAATTTCAGGTATTTCAATATTTCCACAGTATCATGAATGGGCCCGCCGAGCATATCTTCCCAGCGATCATAATAAGTCCTTATATTTTTCTCTTGTTCCGGAAACTTAGCCACCAGCCATTCAGTACCCTCGCGCAGGCTTCGCCCGGCGTCCTGTTCTTCGTTCCATTCTGAAGTACAAATATTCTGGTAGAACCATTTTCTTTGTTTTTCATCAGGAAAAATTTCCCGGTAAACATAGTCGGGATTCCAGTCAATCAAAACTCCTCCGAGGTCAAAAACGATTGTATGTATTCCTTTCATTAAATATTCTTTTATAAGGTTGATAATAATTTTTTCACTTTTTGCTCAATCTGGTCTCTAACCCTGTTGAACTCCTGAGGTTCCATGTTTTTTGGATCCGGAATCTGCCAGTCGATGAATTTTTTGGCGGGCATCCAGGGACAAGCGTCTCCACAACCCATGGTCACCACCACATCAAATGGCGCATATTGTTCTACGTCAGATAACGATTTGGATTGATGTACTGCCAGGTCATATCCGATTTCCTTCATCGAAGCGATGGCCTTCGGATTTATCTTACCAGACGGCTTGCTCCCCGCACTGTAGGCTTCAATATTGCTTCCGCCGTAAATACTCGCAAAGGCCTGACTCATCTGGCTGCGGTTGCTATTCTCCACGCAAACAAAAAGAATTTTCTTTTTCATATCAATCAATCCCAATTTTATCACTTCTTCTTTCCAATAATAAAGTATCTCTCCATCTTCCATTCATTTTGCCTATGCGCTGACGAACACCGATAAACCCAAAACCGCATTCCTCATGAATTTGAATGCTGGCTTTATTTTCCGGAAAGATGCCAGCCTGCAATGTCCAGAAATTATTTTTTTTGCTTTCACAGTTTAATACGTGGAGCAATTTTTTACCTATCCCGTTTCCTCTCGATTTCTCGCCAACATAAACGCTGACTTCAGCTACACCGGCATATACACATCTTCCTGAAACTGCTGTGAGTGCAGCCCATCCCAGTATCCGATCGCCTTCAACAGCAATTAATCTTGAATTCTCAACATGAGATGCATTCCAATCCTCCCAGGTTGGTGCCTTCGTTTCAAACGTAGCATTGCCAGTCGCAATGCCTTCTTCATAAATAATTTTTACTACTTCCCAATGGATAGGAAGCAAAGATTGAATGGTCATATTAAGTGATTTAAAAACCGGCAACTACAAGAGCGGCCGGTATTCATTGTCAGCAGCAAGCCCAATCCGTTATGTTGCCGCAACATTCATTTCCGGGTTTGCAACATCCAGGATCTTTTTTGATTTGTTTTTCTTTCATGGCTTTCCTTTTATGTGAATAATTAATCGCAGGAATTATTTTCGCTTTTTGCTTTCAGTGATTTGAATAAAGTATTGAATTCGAGATTGAATTTTTCAAAGAATTCCCAATTGATACAATAACAACTCCGCGGGCCATCGATTGTTCCCAGGATCAGTCCTGCTGTTTTGAGTTCTTTGAGATGTTGAGACACGGTAGACTGCGCCAGGGGCAATACATCCACTATTTTCCCGCATATGCATTCAGATTGTTCGGCCAGCACTTTGAGAATGGCAATTCTTGCTGGATGCGAGATCGCTTTCGCGAAAAACGCGAGTTCCTGGTCTTTTTGGGAAAATTCTTCTTTCTTATGTATTGCCATAGTCTTCTAAATCCTATATCGCAAATATACGATAAAACGAATTGAACTGACAACTCATCCTTCCGATTGGTCTTATTTTTCGGGATGAATTCTTAGTTCTAAAGAATTCCGGGCGGGTAAGAAATTGGAGATGAATATCTAACAGGGATCCTTGCAATTCGTGTTGTGGAAATTAATAAACTTTTATATCTTGCAAACGGTTCTACAAAAATAAAGGTCCACTGTAGAAACAGCCGACCTCTAACGATTGCTTGCCATATGAAAAAAAGGTAGAATTCGATTTTTTTGAGTTATATAGCCTCTGACGATTCCTGCTTAACGATTGCCTGCCATATTTATTAACTCATTGCTGAACAAAATTAAGACCTGTCTCCGTCCCATTCAAAACATCTTAGACCGGATTTAATTATGCCAAAAGGGAATTAATATTCTAAAACCCTTGCTGGTCTTGAGTTTCAGCGCAATTTCTTTATGATGTCCAACCGTTCTGCAGATATTTTATTTCAACTCGTGCGATCCCTCGAAAAATCGGAAAAAAGGCATTTTAAACTATATATTAAAAGAAGCTCAGCCAAAGAAGACCTTAAAATCATTCAACTTTTCGACGCACTTGATAAACTACCGGAATATGACGAAAAGCTTTTGCTGAAAAAACTTCCTTTTGTCACCAAGCCTCAGCTTTCCAATTTAAAAACACATCTCTACAAACAACTGCTGGCCAGTCTGCGTCTTTTAAAAACCACTGAGAATACCGATCTGCAACTGAGCGAGCATATGGATAATGCAAGGCTTTTATACAATAAAGGACTGAAACTGCAAAGTCTGAAAATATTGGAAAGAGCCAAGGAGATTGCAAAGGCAAATAATAAATTCAATTTTCTTGCCCAACTCATTTCGCTTGAAAAGAAAATTGAAACACTGCATATCACCAGAAGCACGCTTGAAAAAACGCAACTGCTCACCGAAGAAGCGACTGAGATCAGCGATCATATCGACAGGGTGACGAAATTATCTAATCTCGCTTTGCTGTTGTACAGATGGTATGTGCAGAACGGGCATGCACGAAATGAACAGGATGAAGAGGGTATCAAGGCATTCTTTAAAAATAATATTCCACCCAAAGCCGAAAAACTAACTGATTTTTATGAGAAGCTTTACCTCTACCAGAGCTATAGCTGGTATGCCTTCATTCGCCAGGATTTTCTGATGTATTATCGTTACAGCCAGAAATGGATTGATCTTTTTGAACAGGAACCCAAAATGATCGAAGTAGAAACCGGCCATTATGTAAAAGGAATGCATAATCTGCTGAATGCACTTTTTGACCTGCGCTATTACGATAAATTCCAAATCATCCTTGACAGGTTTGAAGCTTATTCAAAAACCGCCATTGCACAGCATCATGATAATTTCCGCATCCACACATTCATCTATATCTATGGAGCGAAAATCAATCAACACCTGATGTTGGGGACATTCAAAGAAGGGCTCTCCCTGGTTCCTTATGTTGAAGAAAAACTGGAAGAATATGCATTGTATATCGACAGGCATCGCATCCTTGTATTTAATTACAAAATTGCCAACCTGTATTTCGGAAGCGGCAACTATGCAAGGTCGATAGATTATTTGCAAAGAATCATTCACGATCATGTGGACCTTCGCTATGACCTGCAATGTTACGCGAGATTATTGCACCTCATCGCTCATTATGAAATGGGGAACTATGAGATCATTGAATCCCTGATCAAATCCGTATATCGCTTCATGGCTAAAATGAAAAACCTGACTGTCGTGGAAGAAGAAATGTTTAGTTTTTTGCGCAAATCATTTAAAATGTCGGCGCGTAAATTGAAACCGGAATTGGAGAAATTATTGAATACCATCAGACACCTGGAAAAAAACCGTTTTGAAACCCGCTCTTTTGTTTATCTGGATATCATTGCCTGGCTGGAAAGCAAGGTTTATGAAAAGCCAATGAGCGAAATCATTCAGAATAAATATAAAAAGGAAGAAGAAATGATGTATAAAAAAGCGTTGGTAAGTGAAGCAGAATAATCAATAAAATATTTTCCCCCTACACCTTCATCAGCCTTCCTGCGGCTTCTTCCAGTGTTTCATCTTTCTTGGCAAAACAAAACCTCACGACCTTATCATCCTTTCCTGCCTGGTAAAAAACCGAAACAGGAATCGTTGCCACTCCGAATTCCCTGGTCAGACGGATACTGAAATCTTTGTCAGGCTCGTCACTGATCCGGTCATATTGATAAACCTGGAAATAACTACCGTAACTAGGCAGGGCCGAAAACCTGGTCCCCGCCATCAACTGCTGAAAATAATTTCTTTTTTCCTGCATGAATTTTCCGAGCAGGAGATAAGATTCCTTATTCAGTAAAAACCTGGACAATCCGACCTGCGTAGGGGAGTTACAGCTGAAGCAATTGAACTGGTGTACTTTCCTGAATTCCTTCATTGATAAAGGAGCGGAAATGCAATAACCCAGTTTCCATCCGGTACAGTGGTAAACTTTTCCAAAAGAAAAACAAACAAAACTTCTTTCTGCTAAATCCGGGTATCGAAGCATAGACAGATGAGGGAGGTCATCAAAAATCAGGTGCTCATATACTTCATCGGAAACAATGAAGATATCAGTGCCTGCAACGATTGATCTCAATTCTTCAATATCTTCTTCCCTAAGAATGGTTCCTGTTGGATTATTAGGAGAATTAAGCATGATGACACGCGTCTTTGCCGAAACTTTTTTTCTGACTTCTCCCCAATCGATTTTATATTCCGGGAATTGCAGATTGATTAAAACCGGTTTCGCGCCATTCATAATCACTCCGGGGATATAGCTGTCGTATGCAGGTTCAAATATAATCGCTTCATCGCCAGGTTGCAACACGGTTGTCAGGGCTGTATAAATGGCATAAGTCCCTCCTGGAGTAATCGTGATTTGTTCTTCCGGATGAATAGAATTGTTGTAGAGGAAATTAATTTTCTCTGCAATCGCTTCTCTCAACGGCAGGTACCCCTGCATGGGCACATATTGATTGAATCCCGCCTTCATCGCTTCATTAACCAGGGTAATCAATTCGCCGCTCATTGGAAAATCAGGAAAACCCTGACCAAGGTTAATGGCTTTCAATTCGGACGCCAGTGAACTCATCACCGTGAATATGGTGGTGCCTACATCAGGAAGTTTGGAATGAATGTGCAATGGTGTAATATGAGAATGTGAAAATATGAAAATGTGGTAATGTGGAAATGAGTAATGATGAAATATTTATCCTGCGTGATTACGGTCGCTACTCAAATCATACAATAAAAAATACGAACATGATGGATTCAACAGCCAGGGGCATCCATTATTTGATATCGATATTTTCAACTGCGATCAGGGATTCGCCGGATAAACGCAGATATATTTGCGCCACTGTAAATACGTCTTTCTGACAATAATGTACGATGCGCGACAAATTCTTTTGTTGCCAGTAAACTTCATTCACCATGCTTCCGTCAATATCATCTTTCGACGTCGGAATACCCAGTGTGAGGGCAAGTAAATGCAATGATGTGTAATTTTTATAATCTCCGAATTTCCAAAGTTCCATCGTGTCGAGATGTGGAATTTCCCAGCGCTTTTTTCCGGACAGATCTAGGATGGACGGCACGGGGAGACCGTGTATTATCAGCCTCCGGCACAGGTAAGGAAAATCAAATTCTTTTCCATTATGTGCGCACAAATATTTATCGGGTCCGGCTGACCATTTACTGATCATGTCACAAAATTGCTGAAGAATTATTTTTTCTTCGTCGCCATAAAATGACTTTAGCAATAATCTTTTTTCATCGTGGCTTCTCGAAATGACGCCGCAACTGATGCAGATAATTTTACCGAATTCAGCATAAATACCTGCGCTATTATAAACTGAAGCTGGTGTATCTGTTTCCCTATCCTTGATCAGGTAATTTGCTTTTCGTGTCCACAATTCCTGCCATTCTGATGGAAGCTTGTCAAAATCCGGATATTGCGGAACCGTTTCTATATCCAGGAAAAGAATATTATTTAGGGGATAAGGGGACATATTAATTCACGAATTTCAGTATAAGTAATCAAATCGCCCCAGTAAAAAAACGAGATATAAAGGTGATTTTGCCGGTGTATCGTTCATACAGGATATCTTACGATTAATCCTCTGCTTCCGTTGCCAGATACGCTCCTGCCGTAAATCATAAGAACTGATCTCCTGTATTCCTTTTCACCTCAGCTACATAATCTTTGATTTCCTGTTCCTTATCTTTTTTACAGATGAGCAGTACGTCATCCGTATCGACAATGATAAAATCATCCAGCCCCTGTAATACCAGCAATTTCTTATCGAGCGCATGCACCATGCACTTGGTAGCGTCTATTACAATTACATTCTTGCCAGCCACTGCATTTTCAAGATAATCTTTTTCGAGATTTTCATAGGCGCTGTTCCAGGTTCCCAGGTCGCTCCAGCCAAACGAGGAAGGAATCATGTATACGTTATCTGCTTTTTCCATGATGCCAAAATCAATGGAAATGTTGGTGCAGAGCGGATAAATATGTTCCAGCGCTTTTTTTTCTGCAGGTGTATTGAATGATTCTTTTTCTGCAACGAATACATCGTACATTTCAGGAAGGTATTTTTCAAAAGCCCTGATAATGTTTTTTACCTGCCAGACAAAAATGCCCGCATTCCATAAAAAATCACCGCTGGCAAGAAAAGTTTTTGCTAATTCAAGATTGGGTTTTTCCGTGAAGGTCTTTACTTTATATACATTGTCGCTCACTGAATGCTGTTCACGTTGAATATAGCCGTAGCCTGTATTGGGTTGAGATGGCTTGATCCCGAGCGTAATGATCGCATTGTGTTTGTTCACGAAACTGAGTGCTTCCAGGCAAACTTTGTTAAATGCTTTTTTATCCTGAATCAAATGATCAGCGGGGGCGACAATCAAAGATGCTTTTGAATCTTTCTGCTGCAGCTTGAAAGAAATATAGGCAATACAGGGAGCAGTATTTTTCCGGGATGGTTCGCCCAATATATTTTCCTGCGGGAGATCCGGCAATTGTTTTTTTACAATATGAAGATATTCCTGTGAAGTGACGACGAAAATATTTTCTTTGGGAATAAAATTCGTGAAGCGTTCAAATGTATCCTGAATAAGCGTCCGGCCTGTACTCAATATATCGAGAAATTGCTTCGGATAATCCTGCCTGCTCATTGGCCAGAACCGGCTGCCAATGCCACCCGCCATAATTACAACATAATGATGTTCGTTCATTGTTTACAGTTATGAACCGATAAGTTAAGAATGAACTATCGGCTAAATAATGCCTTCCTTGATTAAATCGTGCAAATGTATAAAACCCAAATATTCACTTCCCGAAACAACCACCAGCTGACTAATATCATTCGATCGCAAAACCCCAAGGGCTTCCACTGCGAGCGCATCAGCATCAATTGTTTTGGGGTGAACCGTCATGATATCTTTTGCTACAACTGTTCCGGGCGTCACATTTTTTTCAAGCATTCTTCTCAGATCACCGTCAGTGATTATTCCTAATAAAATATTTTTTCCGTCTGTCACTGCTGTGGCACCCAGTCTCTTCGAAGTCATTTCCATGATGACCTCCCTGAGTGAAGTATCTGCTTTTACTTTTGGTTTTTCGTTATGAATGTAAATATCCTGCACGCGGAGGTATAGTCTTTTGCCAAGCATACCGCCCGGATGCAGTTTTGCAAAATCATCACTGTTAAATCCTTTCACTTCCATTAACGCAACGGCAAAAGCGTCACCCATTACCAGTTGCGCGGTGGTACTGTTTGTGGGCGCTAAGTTATTGGGGCATGCTTCCTGAGATACACTGGTGTTCAAAAAAATATCCGCTTGTTTTGCAAGGAGCGACTGCTCATTGCCAACCATGCCAATCAGTGTATTCCCAAAACTCCTGATCAGGGGGAGCAACACCTTGATCTCCGGGCTTTCGCCACTTTTACTGATGATCATCACAATATCCTGTTCCTGCACCATACCCAAATCACCGTGAATAGCATCGGCTGCATGCATAAAAAGGGAGGGGGTTCCGGTTGAATTAAGTGTGGCAACAATCTTTTGAGCAATGATGGCACTTTTGCCGATTCCACTGATCACCAACCGCCCTTTGGATGCGGCGACGGTCTGCACAGCTTTTACAAAACTTTCATTGATATACTGTTGTAACTGAGTTATCGAATCAGCTTCCAGTTGAACCGTACGTATGGCTGCCTGTTGGATGGATTTGTTCGTCATGAATAAGGCGCAAAATTATGTTTTTCCATGAGGCAAAGAGCTAAATTT
>DATJWE010000035.1:0-12918 GCA_035501475.1 Puia sp.
TCTGCAAAGGATCTGGCTGCCCACACTGATTGCGCTGGTCATCTCTCTTCTTATTGTTTTTTTTGGAGGAATTCATTACGATAAATATGGTACGGGATTCCTGGCGGCAATCTTTCTCGGCTTGTTTTGCGCAGTGTATGCTGTGGTAGCAAATACAGGTTATATATGGGCAGGATTAAAAGGTAAATTCAAGGCGGCAGGCGCTTCAGTTGCGCATGTCGGTTTCGGTTTGATGCTGGTCGGCATTTTATTATCTTCTTCAAAAAAACAGGTCCTGTCGTACAACACTACCGGAATCAATTTAAATTTTGACCCTTCTTCAAAACAAAACCCACTGGAGAATCTGACCCTGCTAAAGAATGTGCAGACAGATATGGGCAAATATTGGGCAACTTTTGTCAGCAGCGATTCAGTTGACGAGAAAAGTAAAATCACATATTACGAGATCCTATTTCAAAAAAAAGACGGAAGCGACCAGTTCACTTTATATCCCAACTGGATCAAGGCCACAAAAGGCCAGCAGGGGATTGCTGCCAATCCTGACAAACGTCATTACTGGGATCGCGATATTTTCACCTATGTTGCTGCTGCAGATAATATGGAAGAATCCGATACGGCTGGTTTCAAATCTTATCCATTAGCTGTTCATGACACTGTGTATTATTCCAAAGGATATATCGTGCTGGATAAGGTCGTTGTAAATCCGAATAATGACAAATATCATTTCAACCCAGGTGACACAGCCCTGATGGCCTCAGTTGAAGTAGTGAGTAAGGATAGCATGCGCTATACCGCCAGGCCTTTATTATATATCAGGAATAACGAAACACATTATGTCGCAGACACTATATTTGCCCAGGATCTTGCATTGGTATTCGGCAAAATAGTGGACAATAAAAGAATTGAACTCAGGGTAAAAGAGTCCTCCAGCCTGGTTCCCTTCGTCTCCCTTAAAGTGCTTGAATTTCCCCAGATTAATATCTTATGGATTGGTACGTTGATCATGATTACCGGGTTCATTATGAGTATTGTCAGGCGGGTCAGGACCAAACTGGTAGTGGCCTGATGATTAGATAAGCAGATTATATATATTGTGTTGTATTCGACGACCTGAATAATGGAGAGTCGACGACCTGTTTGTTGAGTCGACGACCTGAATGATGGAGTCGACGACCTGAATGATGGAGTCGACCACCTGTTTGTGGAGTCGACGACCCGAATGATGGAGTCGACCACCTGCCAAAACAGCAACATCTTTTTAACGTCATTTCCTGTCTTAAGTATTATAGATTTTGGAGGAATTTGAGTACCTTTAATCAGGTTCTATGCACTCTCAGGTAAAAAAATATTTTCTTTTTCCTCTTTTCCTCGTACTCTTTTTGATGACGTGGAACACTTCTTTTGCGCAACAATCTTCTTCTCCCAAATATGGTCCTAATGATACTTTGCTGGTTCCGATTTATGTGATCAATGGAGATACGATACCTGCAAGAACACTCTCGATGGTCTGGGTATCCGCCACCATGCCCCGCGCCATGCGTAAGCGAATGGAAGAATGGACAAGGCTGCGCAATGCGGTTTATGTGACATATCCTTACGCAAAAAAAGCTGGTTTTATTTTTAATGAGATGAATGCAAGAATAGCGAAGATGACTTCTGAAAGCGAAAGGAAATCATATATCAAATCAAGGGAAAAAGACTTGAAAAAAGAATTTGCAGACCCACTTGAAAAATTGTCGGTTTACCAGGGAAAGATATTGATGAAACTCATCAACCGGCAAACAGGTAACAATTGCTACGATATTATCAAAGAATACAGGGGCGGATTTACAGCCCGATTCTGGCAGACAATTGCTTTTTTCTTTGGAAGCAGCCTCAAACAACCTTATGATGCCGTTGGGGACGATAAACAAATTGAATTATTCGTTCAGGAAGTGGAGAGAATGTATCATGGATAGAACAAAAAGAATATAGCCCCTGGAAAAATTTCCACCGAGATTCCTTATTTATTTTTTTTCATTTTTTCGATAATGCCGGTTGTTGAAAATCCTTCAACAAGAGGATTGATAACCACTTTTCCGCCATTTGCCATTACTTCCTTTGCACCAACAATTTCATCAAGAGTATAGTCGCCTCCTTTGACCAACACGTCGGGCATAATCATTTTGATCAGTTCGAGTGGCGTATCTTCTTCAAAAATAATTACTACATCTACCATCAGCAGGGAAGCCAGTATGATTGCTCTTGATTGCTGCCCATTGATTGGCCGGTCAGTTCCTTTTAACCTTTTAACTGAGGCATCAGAATTTACACCAACTACGAGGTAATCCGCTTCGGATGCGGCCTGCGAAAGAGAGGCGATATGACCTTCATGAAGGATATCAAATATTCCATTGGTAAACGCAATTGTTTTTTTAAATAGTCGCCAGCGGTTTACTTCAAGTTGCAAAGCAACACGACTATATACTTTCTGCGGTATAATCTGTGGACTTCTCATCCTTTTTTTTGTTGACGCGAGGCAATAGAATAAAACTGACCACTCCGAATAATACAAAGCTAAGGAACTGTCCAAACCAAAGCAGCCAGCCGAGCGCCTGGCCATAAGGTTCTTTTTCAATTCCGTAAAAGGCAACAGCTTCCTGCACCAATAATGCATATGCGCCGATCCCGCCGGGAGACAGTATCATGCCCACACTGCCCATAGCAAGCACTGTAAGTGCGTCGGCAAGGCCCAGCTTGCTTGTCTCATCGATAGCAAAGAATCCACACCAGGTACTTACAAGATATAGTGTCCAGATGCCAGCAGTATATGCAAAAAAAAGCGGTTTGTTTTTTAGAGCTCTTACACTAATGAGACCGTGCCAGACACCGATCAGGATGTTTTTCAATTTTTGGACGATATTGATATGACCAAACCGGCTAAACAAAAATCTCAGCACAATCAGAAATACGATAATTCCCGCCAGTAGATAAATTATTTTTCTGTAAGAAGTTTTTCCACTCTTATTCTGAACCAGGGGCAGTATGCTCGTATGCACCAGCGAGCTGATGACATCGAACTGCAGGATGAATGTGAGTCCGAAAACCAGGGCAAGACATATTACGTCAAAAGCTCTTTCGGCAACAATTGTGCCTACCAGTTTTTGAGCCGGAATTTTTTCATAACGGGCAAGGATAGTGCATTTTAATACTTCTCCCAGTCTCGGTGCCCCGAGGTTAACAAAATAACCGATCATTACGGCAAAAAAACTGTTTAATTTGGAAGGTTGATAACCGAGAGGCTCCATGAGTTGCCTCCAACGCATAGCCCTGAGCCAGTGCGCCATGAGAAGAAGTGAAAATACAGGGATAAGAAGCCAGTAATGAGCTCTGTCGAGGGCGCTTTTCAGCTGTTCCCATTTTGCTTTGTCCAGGTCCCGCAAACTAAGCCATACAAAAAAAACTGCCAGTGCCGCAAAAAACAGGTATTGCAAAATGGCTAATAATTTTTTCTTCATAGTTCGAAACAATATACTAACAATAAGGCCATCTACAAAACAACGACTTTTACTTCTGTTTTATTTTTTTATGGAAAACGATATTCAAATCCTGTTCCCTTCATTGGGAAAAATAATCCAGGGCTTAAAAGTTTTAGCTTTTTCAAAATCCATGGTGGCATACGAAATCACGATCACTACATCGCCAGTGGCGCCTTTTCTGGCCGCGGGCCCATTGAGACAACAAATGCCCGATCCTCTCTTGCCTTTGATGATATAGGTTTCAATTCTTGCACCATTGTTTACATTCACTACCTGCACTTTTTCATTCTCGATCATATTTGCTGCATCCATCAGATCTTCATCCAATGTCAGGCTTCCGATGTAGTTGAGATTGGCTTCGGTAACTGTCAGTCGATGAATTTTTGATTTCAGAATTTCTATTTCCATAAGATGGTAGTCTCTTGATTAGTTTTGCAAAAGTAAGATTCTATTTTGTTTGAAATTACGACTATGAATCCGGGTTATTAAAAAGTAAGTATCATGTTGTCGATCAAACGCACTTCGTCCTGAAAAGCCGCAATCAGCGCAACCAGTTTTTGTTTACCATTCCATTCATGAATTAATTCCAGGCTGTCGGCATCGGCAATTTCTACATAGTCAATTTTGAAATGCTGATCAGTAAGTATATTGTGTGCCTGAGCGATCAGATCAGACAAATTGCCTTTAGAAAGATTTTTTTTCAGGTATGTGAGCGCCTCGTAGATGCCCAACGCTTTTTTTCTTTCTGATTCATTAAGTCGCCTGTTTCTGCTGCTCATGGCCAATCCATCAGTTTCGCGCACGGTTGCACAGGCATGAAAAATAATTTTCGATTGCATTAGCGAAATCAGTTTTTTAATCACCATACATTGCTGGTAATCTTTTTGTCCCATGAATAAATGATCCGGTTTCACGATATTCAACAACCGATGCATTACCTGGCATACGCCCTGGAAATGACCGGGCCTGTATTTCCCTTCCAGAACGGTTTCAAGGTATCCAAGGGGATAGGTTTCAATATTTGTCGTGCCGTTTGGATAGATTTCTTCAACGGATGGCAGAAATAACAGGTCAACCCCATTTTTTTCCAGTATATAAATATCCTTTTCAATCGTCACGGGATATTTTTGAAAATCTTTTGGGTCATTGAATTGGGTAGGATTTACAAAAATGCTGCATATGCTGAGTCCGGCGTCTTGTTTAGAAGCTTGAATGAGCGACAAATGCCCCTCATGCAAAGCGCCCATCGTCGGAACAAACCCGACCTGCAGACCAGCGGATTGTTTTTTCCTTATATAATTTGATAATTCACCAGCCTTTTTAAAGAGGATCATGTTGTGGGTTTTAGTTTGAGCAAAGGCAGCCCCAGCGCCAATTCCGGAATAAATACCTTACCTTTGCAAACTGATTTTGGTTAAGTCTCTTCACTAATTGTCATCTATAATGGTAACAAAGAAAAGAATTTTATTTATTGCCAATGAAATGTCTCCCTATTTAGAGCTGACAGAATTTGCAGAAACCGTGAATAAGCTGGCAATAAAATCGAATGAAAGTGGCTTTGAAGTACGATGTATCATGCCCCGGTTTGGAGTAATTAATGAAAGAAGGCATCGCCTGCATGAAGTGGTTCGCCTCTCGGGTATCAATGTCTCAATTGACAATGACGATTATCCCCTACAGATCAAAGTAGCTTCCCTGCCGAATGCACGATTGCAGGTTTATTTCCTTGAAAACGAAGATCTTTTCAAAAGAAAATTCATTTTTCATGACGAAAAGGAGAAATGGTTTGACGACAATGGATTAAGAACTGTTTTCTTTTGCAAAGGCGCGCTCGAAACGGTGAAGAAATTCGGGTGGCCTCCGGATGTTATTCATTGCAGTGGCTGGATGACAGGCCTTATTCCTCTTTATTTAAAAACGGTTTACAAAAAAGAACCTGTTTTTTCGCACAGTAAAGTGGTCTTTACTATTGGACAAAATACTTTCAAAGAAAAACTTGGGAACAATTTCCTTAAACTGGCTCATATCCATGCTACCCTGAAGGACAAAGACCTTGAACCATTTGGTGAAGCCAACAACACGGCCCTTTTTCGTGGAGGAGCTACTTATGCGGATGCCATTACTTTTGGAGCGGAAAAAACGGATAAGAAACTGGTGGATGAGTTCGGCAAAGTGCGTGGTAAAAAGGTATTGAGCTTTAACACCGAATCGGATTTAACAGACTATTTGCAATTGTATACCGATTTATCCTGACGATTTTTTTTGCTAAATCAATAATCTGGGCAAAATTTAATTTCAGCCATTATCTTTGCAGCAAAATTCCATTAATCGCTCCAGGCATAAGATTAATGGTTTTTTATTTGGATTCTTTTATTATCAAAATCAAAAATATTTTTAGACATTATGCCCTATCTATTTACTTCTGAAAGCGTTTCGGAAGGCCACCCGGATAAAGTTGCAGACCAGATTTCCGATGCGCTGATTGATCATTTCCTCGCTTTCGACCCCCAGTCAAAAGTAGCCTGTGAAACGCTGGTAACGACAGGCCAGGTAGTGCTTGCGGGAGAAGTAAAGTCCAAAGCTTATCTTGACGTGCAGGAAATAGCCCGGGGAGTTATCCGTAAAATTGGCTATACGAAGAGTGAATATATGTTCGAAGCCAATTCCTGTGGTATTTTCTCGGCTATTCACGAGCAGTCTTCAGATATCAACCAGGGGGTTGACAGAAAGAAAAAAGAAGAACAGGGAGCAGGTGACCAGGGTATGATGTTTGGTTATGCCAGCAACGAAACAGAGGATTATATGCCGCTGGCTCTTGATCTTGCCCATAAAATATTACTCGAACTGGCAGCATTGAGAAGAGAAGATAAACAAATTAAATACCTGCGACCCGATGCCAAAAGTCAGGTTACACTTGAATACGACGACAATAACAGGCCGGTGAGAATTGATGCAATTGTCGTGTCAACCCAGCACGACGATTTTGATACGGAAGAAAAAATGCAGGAGAGAATCAAGAAAGACATCATTCATATTCTTATTCCAAGGGTCAAAGCAAAATATAAAAAATACGCGCATCTTTTTAACGACAAGATTAAATATCATATCAACCCAACCGGTAAGTTTGTTATCGGTGGCCCGCATGGCGATACCGGATTAACAGGACGAAAAATCATTGTAGACACTTACGGTGGTAAAGGCGCTCATGGCGGTGGGGCTTTCAGCGGCAAAGATCCTTCCAAAGTGGATCGCAGCGCTGCTTACGCAACCCGTCATATCGCAAAAAATCTTGTAGCTGCAGGAGTGGCTGAAGAAGTGCTTGTGCAGGTATCCTATGCAATCGGCGTAGCACAGCCAACATCCGTGAATGTAAATACTTTCGGTACGGCGAGGGTTAACATGACAGATGGTGAAATTGCGAAAAGGGTCGAAGGTCTCTTTGATATGCGTCCCTATTTTATTGAACAGCGTCTCAAATTGCGTAACCCGATTTATAGTGAGACAGCTGCTTATGGACATATGGGCCGCAAGCCCCAGACGATAGAAAAAACTTTTGTTTCCCCCGATGGCAGGGCCATAAAAAAGAAAGTGGAATTGTTCACCTGGGAGAAGCTTGATTATGTGGCCAAGGTAAAGAAGGCATTCGGATTAAAATAATCGGCAATTAGGAAATAAAACGAACAGGGCAGGACCAGCTGGTCAGGCCCTGTTTGCATTATAATCGTCGGTCAATTACAAATGGTTTATTTTCGAAAAATAAAGATCAATGATCAAAGAATGAACAGCAGAAATCAATTCATATGAACGAGCACCAAAATCCATGGAAAGTATTATCGGAAAAACTGGTGTATAAAAATAACTGGATCAGTCTGACCGAATTTAATGTGATTAATCCCAATGGCGGAGAAGGAATTTATGGTAAGGTCCATTTTAATAATATTGCGGTCGGGGCTTTGCCGATGGATGACAAGCAGAATACCTATCTCGTTGGTCAATACCGGTTTCCCTTAAACGCATTCAGCTGGGAAATTCCTGAAGGAGGTTGTTCTTCAAGTGAGGATCCGGTGGAAGCTGCCAAAAGGGAATTGCTGGAAGAAACCGGGCTGGTAGCGCAGCATTGGAAGACGGTTCTCGTCATGCATCTCTCCAATTCAGTTTCCGATGAATATGCTATTTTATATCTTGCCCGTAATTTGCAACAACGGTCACCCATGCCCGAAGAGACAGAAAAACTGGTAGTTAAAAAATTACCATTTGAAGAAGCATATCAAATGGTTGAACAGGGGCTCATAACAGACGCTATGTCGGTGGCCACCATTCAAAAAGTAAAACTGATGTTGTTGAACGGGCAACTCTGACCCGGATAACCGCAGGAAATTTTATGAAGAAATCTTCTTTAATAATTGGCCGTCAACCGTTGATCGAAGCAATCCGCTCGGGCCGGGCGATTGACAAGATTTTGTTTCACCGGAATATCAGCGGGGAATCTATTGGGGAGATAAGAAAACTGGCAAAGGAAAACAATATTCCCATTCAGCAGGTACCGCAGGAGAAACTGCATTCTCTCACCAGGGCCAATCACCAGGGAGTAATTGCTTTTGCGGCCGTGATTGGGTATATGGATTTGCAGCAGTCAATCGATTATATTGTAGGACAGGGCCGCATACCCCTGCTCGTTATGCTTGATGGCATCACTGATGTGCGTAATATCGGGGCCATTGCAAGAAGCGCAGTATGCTGCGGCGCCCAGGCAATGATTATCCCGGATAAGGGCATCGCGGCATTGAATGAAGAAGCGTTGAAATCATCGGCCGGTGCGCTGGAAAAAATTCATGTATGCCGTGTCGGCAGCCTGCTCAAAGCAGTTGACACTCTTCATCTGAATGGAATTAAAATTTTTGCAAGCGAATTGAGGGCGGCGAAAAAAGTTTTCGAACTGGATCTGCTCGAACCCTGCTGCTTTATACTCGGAAGTGAGGACAGAGGATTGCAACCTTATCTCGGTAAGGCAGCCGATGAACATTTTTCAATTCCTATGTCGGGCGATTTTGATTCTCTCAATGTTTCTGTGGCATCGGGAATCATGCTGTATGAAGCGATGAAACAGCGATTGAAGAAATGAGGGAAGATTCTTATTGCCCTTGTTTGTGTTTGCAAAGCGACACCAACAACAGTTGAATGATTGCAAGATTAGCCATCAATCGCCGAATAGCGTTCCAACCGTACAAGAGTGCGACGCAACGCTGCTTAATAGTAGTACTACCGATTGGACCATACTATCAATCATACGATACCATCTATCTCACGCGTATCCGGTAAGCAATCATGCATTTGAAATAAAAATTATCATTGGCATTCCAGTTGGTTTTCACGTCATCCCGGCTGCCAGTTCTGATTTTCCTGAAAAGTGAGTGCCCGGCTTCCAAATTCAATACGATACGCTTTGTAATATAATAGTCGACGAAAGCGCCGAGTTGGTTTTCGTCGATACGGATATAGGACTGATCTTTGTCGTGATAGGAATTGGTGAATGTACGGAAGGTTGCGCCTGCATAGAAGTGATTATTTAGTTTGTGCTCCAGGGTCATGGATGCAGGTAAAATGCCAAACAATGCTGTTTTGTTACTGATTTGCCAGTCAATTCCGACTAATGGGATGATGAAGAGTCCAAAGAATTCCCCATTTAAGTAAACTCCGAATTTGTAAACGAGATTATGGCTTGCCCTGTAATTAGCGGCTACCAGTGCACCTCCAAACTGACCCTGGCCCCTGGTGCTGATCGTTGCATCATTCATACGTATAATGGCCGTTGTCTGCAGGCTCCAGCTCGAATGCGGGATGGATTTTATCAGGGTTACCGGCAAAACCAGCCCATAATGATATTGGCTGAATCCTGTGGCATTCTGAACCTGTGTTGACCATCTTTCAAAATATGGACTAAGGATCAATACATCTTTTTTGTTTTTGAACTGAAAAGGCAGATTGGTCGATAGATTGAGATAGTTTAGAACAGTGGAATTGTTGCCATGCCCGGCATTGCCCAGGCCGGGGCTGTTTGTATAACGGGCGCTGAAAATATCGATATAAGGCTGGGCATTTACAATCAGGATGGAGGAGAAAACCAATAATCCTGAAGCTACTATTTGGAAAAGATTTTTTTTCATGACGTCGGTTTGATGGGTAAAGCAATGATTTACCTCAAAACTATTTCGGGACTGAGGCTTTTGCTAATTGCTTTCTGCGGTCCTTGCGTTGGCCAAGGTAAAAAATGCTGCCCCGGGTAGCTGTTTTTGAGGTTCATATTGCCAGATGCAAAAAATCATATTACATTTATGAAGAGACGCAGGTTTCGCGAAATCGAGTAACCCCAGTTTGCATATTTTACTAAACTTCATTTCATGGAAAACCCCACTGTGCAGCAGTTATTCTTCCAGCACATCAGGAATAATCTGCCTCCGCATCTTTCCTTCGTGGATGAGATTGCCGAACTGCTGAATATCAGCAACGACAGTGCATACAGGCGGATCAGGGCGGAAAAGCCCATTTCCTTCGAAGAAATTCAAAAACTTTCTGCTCATTACAAAATCTCACTCGACCAGTTTCTTCACCTAAAAAGCGATTCCTTCATTTTTTCAGGGAAACTGATCGAAAATGAAGATTCTTATTATGGTATTTACCTGAAAAACTTATTGGAGAATCTTGTTTTTTTGAATGGATTTGATTACAGGCATTTATTTTTTCTTTTAAAAGATGTTCACTGGATGTATTTTTTCCAGATACCCGAATTGTCATCTTTTAAAATTTTCTTATGGATGAAGTCAATCCTCCATCAGGAGGGGCTAAAGGGTATAAGATTTACGCTTGAAAAGGAATATTATCCCGAATATTTGGAACTGGGAAGGAAAATCTTTCAGCAATACAATAAGATTCCAGCAACGGAAATCTGGAACCTTGAAGCAATTAGTGTTACCATTCAGCAAATTGAATATTATAGAGAGTCCAATATTTTTGAATCGGTAAACGATGTAATCATTCTCTATGATAAATTGGAAGCGATGATCAATCATATCGAAAAACAAGCCGAATTGGGAAAGAAATTTGGAATCGGCGAGTCTCCTCTTAGTAACTCCCCGGAATTCAATATGTTTTATAACGAATTAGCACTTGGTGACAATACAGTCCTCATTGATCTTGGGAAAATGAAAATCACCTTTTTGAATCATAGTGTGATCAATTACATTTCCACAAGGGACGAAAGATTTTGTAATCAGATGTATGAAAGTCTCATCAACCTCGTTCGGAAATCTACTCAGCTAAGCACAGTCGGAGAAAAAAATCGCAGGAGTTTTTTCAATAAGATAAGGGCCAAGATCCACGAAAAAAGGGACGCACGACATTAGGAGATCCTGCCGGCCCATACTTGTTGCATCAATGCGGATGATTAAAATAAAACTCAATAATTCGCTGCGAAACAGAAGTCTTGCCCGAAGGAATAGTGCCAAACACTTTATCCCACCATATGGTAGAAATACCAAAGCAGCGATCCGGTTGCCTGCAATGATGCACAATATGATACTTCAATAACTGTGGAAATACTTTTTTTACCCATGACTGGTGGAGGAAATAATGCATTTGAAAAAACCAGAAAATGCCCATCCAGAATCCTGCGAGGAAAGTCAGGTAATTGTCCAGCAAAATAGAAAATACAATAAGCAGAGCAGCAATAATCGACATCACCAGGCGCTGCCGGCCGGTAACTTTTATATCAGTCGGGTGTGAATGATGATGCTGATGCCGGCGGATCACAGCGTTCTTTTTATTTGACGTCTTTGAATGGCTCCAGAAACGGTGTGAAATATATTCGATGAAAGTCCAGCTGAACCAACCGGATATGAAAAGAAAAATATGGAATGGACTTCTGAAATTAGTTTTTAGCTGGGTGACCCAGTACATCAATGGTAGTAGGATGATAAAAAAAACAAGAAAGCATTGCAACTGGGATAATCTTTCGGTTTGCTTTTGTTGAATGGATATCTGTCCCATAAGATTTTTTTATAGGTTAACTCGCATTATGTCCTTCAAAATAAAAATGGCGGATGCGGGCGGAGATATGTGCCTGTTGCGGAGGTTTTGTAGCGAATATTTTATCCCACCAGGTTACAGTAACGCCATGGCAGTAGTCAGGATATTTGCAGTGATGATAAATATGATATTCGATCAGCTCCTTAAAAATTTGTTGGCTCCACGTCTTGTGCAGCACGTAATGAATTAAACAGAAACCTGCAAATCCTGTATAAAAACCTGCAAACAGGGTAAAATAATTTTTCAGCAGTATCGAAACGTAAATAAAAAAGATTATCAGTGCCAGCATCAGTGCCCGGTGCACCGGTCTTACTTTCCTGTCTTCGGGATGTTGATGATGGTGTAAGTGTTTTCGTGATGCCATATAGTATAGCGCATTGCCTTTGCCATGCATCCAGAAACGATGGGCAATATATTCGACAAAAGTCCAGGACAACCAGCCAGAAGTAAAAAGGAGAATATGAAATAAAACATAATTTATTTTTTCCAACCGGCTGATCCCAAATAAAACGGGGATTGCCATTGCAAGAAAAAGGGAAATGCATTTCTTCTGGGAGTATGATTTTCGTTTTACTATTTTAAGGGCAGTTGTGGGAGTCATATGATTAAATTTTAAATAATGAATATCAGGCAACACGGCCGCTGACAGGTTTTTGCAGGAACCGGATATAATGATCATCCACTTTTAATTTTTTCATGCTTTGGCTGGTAATGATCGTCTTGATGAACCGGGGCAGAATTTTGTCAAACAACATGAAAATTTTATTGATCGAACCGGGGATAATGATTTCTTTTCCTTTCAGCAGACCACTGATGGCAATCGGCGCTACATCTTCAGGATTCATGATTGATATCTTCGACATCCAGTTGCCGGTTCTATTGAGCAGGGTGACGGCAAGATTTGTATTGATGCCTCCAGGGCAGAGTACACTGACATGGATTCCATCCCGCTTCACTTCTTTGCGAAGACTCCTGCTAAAGGAAAGGATATAGGATTTGGTTCCGCCGTAAACCTGCTTTCTCGGAAGAGAAAAGAAAGAAGCCATGCTTCCTACATTGAGAATATAAGAAGGTGTATTGCGTTCCAGGTTATCCAGGAAAAGTCTTGTGATAAGCGTAGTGGCCAGCACATTTAATTTGATTTGTTTTTCGAACAGTTCAGGGCTCCCTTCACCGAATAATGTAGTGCTCCCCATTCCTGCATTGTTGATAAGCATCCGCAGACGCAGTTGCCGGTTTTGCACTTCTTGAAAAATCTCACGATAGCTGTTTGAATCGATAAGGTCTTTTTCAAATACAATAACAGAAATATTAAAAT
>DATJWE010000036.1:0-5830 GCA_035501475.1 Puia sp.
ATATCGCTCGGTTTTCATTCATCCAAACTACTTTGCCAGAAGCCACCCGATCAGCTGGATTCATTATTCAAAACCGTTTATAAAGAAAAAGAGCCAGGAGCAGCAATTGCCATTCAATGTAATGGGAAAATTATTTTTGAAAAGTCATACGGACTGGCAGATCTGCAGACGATGGAGAAAATTAATGCCCAAACCAATTTCAATATCGGGTCACTAACCAAACAATTCACCGCCTATTCGGTGCTCCTGCTGGAGAAGCAGAAAAAATTATCACTGGATGATAAGCTCATTAAATATTTTCCCGATTTTAATCCATCAACAGGAAACATGATTACCCTCCGGCATTTGCTTTCTCATAGTTCGGGAATCGAGGATCACTATACATATACTGATACTTCTCGTGTACATCATGCAACCGACAAAGATGTTTTGTCTGCTGTAAAAAATATTGGGACTACCTATTTCCCTCCGGGTACACATTACCGTTACAGCAATACGGCCTACTGCATTCTCGGGATGATTATTGAAAAAGTAAGCGGATATAGTTACGCCGATTTCATACAAAAAAATATCTTCGATCCGTTGGGAATGAAACATTCCACGGTGTTCAGCATAGGATCTTTCATTCTTCATCGTGCCCTGGGTTATGATATGGATTCCTCCGATAACAAAAAATTTCACAGGCTGGATGCGGATGATGCCATCTTCTTTTCGACTGAAGGAGATGGCGGAATATATACATCGGTTAATGATTATCTGAAATGGATCAGTGCTTTGCAAACGGGAAATATTTTAGACAGGTCGCTGATCACAAAAGCGGGCAGCCCGCAATTTGAGATCGATCCTGCAAAACAGCTTGCTTATGGATTCGGATGGTTCGTTGGACAGGATGATACACTGTGCATGATTTATCACACAGGATCGAACGGCGGTTTCCGTGCGATTTGTTTTCGAATTCCATCGCAACAGTTTGCAATCGTCATTTTTTCAAATCGCACAGGTATTGATTTGGAAGATTTTGTTCCGAAAATCAGCCGGATATGTCATATCAATGATAAATCTTTCATCAAAATCAGTTCTCTTGTTTCTTTTTTGGATTGTTGGCCTATTTTTGCGCCATGCAAAGAGATACCCTTGTATTCGACCTCATTTATAAAGAACTTGAACGTCAGCGCCATGGTATTGAACTGATCGCTTCTGAAAATTTTACCTCATTGCAGGTGCTGCAGGCCATGGGCAATGTGATGACCAATAAATATGCTGAAGGTTATCCGGGAAGAAGGTATTATGGGGGTTGTGAAATCGTTGACCAGACTGAGCAATTGGCGATTGACAGACTTAAAGAAATATTCAATTGTGCTTATGCGAACGTGCAGCCTCATAGCGGTGCCCAGGCCAATTATGCAGTCATGCTTGCCATTCTGCAGCCGGGTGATACGATTCTGGGACTGGATCTGAGTATGGGAGGACATCTCACCCATGGATCTCCTGTAAATTTTTCAGGAAAATTATACCGCCCTGTTTTTTATGGCGTCAAAAAAGAAGACGGCCTGGTGGATTATGATACGATGGAAAAAGTGGCTGCTAAAGAAAAGCCCAAACTTATTATATGCGGCGCGTCTGCGTATAGCCGTGACTGGGATTATGAACGCATTCGTAAGATTGCTGACAGCATTGGAGCATTTGTGATGTGCGATATGGCCCATCCTGCCGGTCTGATCGCGAAAAAACTGTTGAAGTCTCCATTTGAACATTGCCATTTCGTTACTTCAACCACGCATAAAACTTTGCGCGGACCAAGAGGGGGAATCATTGTGATGAAAAAAGACTTTGACAATCCATTTGGTCTGAAAGATGTAAAAGGAAATATCCGTACTATGAGCAATTTGCTTGATATGGCCGTTTTTCCGGGATCACAGGGTGGTCCGCTCGAACATATAATTGCTGCAAAAGCAGTAGCGTTTGGCGAAATACTTACGGAAGAATTTTCCCAATATGCAAAAGACATTATTACCAACGCTCAGGCCATGTCAAAAGCTTTTAATGAGAAGGGATATCATATTGTTTCCGGAGGAACGGACAACCATCTCCTGCTGATTGATCTTCGGAATAAAAATATCAGCGGAAAAAAAGCAGAAGCCATATTGGGGAAGGCAGATATCACCGTGAATAAAAACATGGTACCTTATGATGATAAGAGCGCCTTTGTCACCTCAGGCATCCGGGTAGGCGTTCCCGCTATCACCACCCGTGGAATGAAAAAAGAACATATGGGTGAGATTGTTGGCTTCATCGATGATGCCCTGATGAATGCCGATCACGAAACTACGCTTATGCGTATCCGTGAAAAAGTCTATGCATTCATGCAGCAATTTCCTCTCTACCCGGAATTGGGTTAAAGATCTGGCTGGTATTTGCGAAACGGAATTTCAGGTTTTCTGTGATCATCTCAATGACCGGCATGAGCTGGACATACGATTCCTGCCGGTGGCTGATCCGAAGGCAGGGAAGGAACAGGCACTTCGGGAGCGCCAACCGGAATTTGTGCAGCCACACCAGCCGTATATTGCTTCTTCGCATCCGGTGCCTGCAGATTATCTTTTTTACAAGACATAAACAACAAAGAAAGAAAAAGCAGCGAGCCGGTAATTGCGTAAAAATGATTTTTCATGAAAGAACTGTATTGGTTACAAAATGAAGGATCAAATAAACAGCATGCTAAACTGAACAGGAAATATCGGACAAACTGCTTTAAAAGGGCGTCTGATTGCAGAAACTGCGGAGTTGTTAAGGCAAGGAAAGTTACTTATTAAATCTCTTATTGAAAATTAATTTTCCGTTTCCCGGTTCGCCGCCATGCCAGGAAAAATAATCCTACAAGAGCAAGGATCAGGATGATCTCATATAATACCCGATTTTTTTTCTGAAAAACAAAGGATTCGGTTTTGCCTGCTACAATTGCGGGAGCCCAATAAAAAGGGAGTTCATATCGTCTTGATGCATGGCTAAGAAATTCCAGCTTTGCTTTTTGCATAGCTACATCCGTTGGAAGGCCGGATGAGAGGTATTTATAAAACAACTCGGTAATCTTATAGGTGGATTCATTATCTACCGACCACAAGTTGGTGACAGCTGCAGGAATACCCAAAGCAGCAAACCCCCTGTTAAAACTAAAAACGCCCTCGCCTTTGTATTCCTTTCCCAATCCCGTTTCACAAGCCGAGAGAACAATGAGCCGGGTCGCTGGCTTGTTTTCACTCACCAGTTCGGATAAGTCCAAAGTTGAATCGGCAAAATAAATTACCGGCTCACCTGTCTCGCCACTGTCTGTTGCATGGGTGTACAACTGAATGATTTTATATCTTGGAAAATTTTGCATGAAATTATTTTTCGATGCGGCTGCCTGGATGAAATTATCTCCGTCGCTGAAATAGGATTGTAGAAGTTTCAATGATTCATCGCTTTTATTCAGGCCTAAAAGATTCATACTCTTTGGGTAATTGACCGGGGCAATTCCCATAAAATTTTTTGAAACCTTCTTTGAATCCGGCAGAAAATAATTCAGAAGATATCGTGCAGAATAAGTATAGCTGGGGGCATAATTATTCAGAAAATAAACCGGATGCCTTGATGGTGTGGTAACAAAAGCCTCAAAAGGAAAATAGCGTCCTCCCGGCGAAATAATAATTCTCCCCGGTGGCAAAGGATTATCCTTAAAAAGAAGTTGATATAAATCGTAGGAAGTCCGGATAAAATCATCCCTATTCCTGTTCAGGAAATCCTCCCTTGATAAGTATGCAATATATCGGTTAGATAAACTTTCATATTGCGATTTATCAATTTTTTTCAGCTGGCTGTTTTTTGGGGTAATTGTCAGAAGATATACTGCGCTGTCGCCTGAAAATATTTCCACCAAGGCCTGGTGGTCTTTTAAAATATTCTTTTTTACATCCTGCAGGGTGATAATGGTTGAGTCAATAAAACTCTGATAATACAAAGGATTTTTAGTTTGGATTGATGTCTGAATGCCTTCTAACTCAGATTGCTGTTCGGAAAGTTTTTGTTGCACTTCAAGATATTCCGGTGATTTTTCATCCAGTAATCCCAGTTCTTTGGTGAATTGGTTTATTTTTTTTTGGACCTGTGTCTGTTTCATGATATCCTCCTCGGCCAGACCGCGTTGTTGATTCAACTGGTCATTCAGGAGGACGGCCCGGCTTCTTTCAAAAAAATAGAATGCACCATCCACATTATACTGTGCGTAGCATGCATCAATCGCATGCTCATAAAGTCTGCGGGTATCGTTGAGCCAAAAAAGTTTAGACTGCGCATCGGATTGCTCAGCTTTGACCCGGTTCAACAGTAAATCAGCTGCTTTATACACCCGTATGGCTTCCGAAAGCTGACCGGTTTTTCCGCTGGTCTTATATTCTTTCCAAAAAGCATCTGCCTTATCAATGACCAGGCTGGTGAGGTAAAATATTTTTTTATACTGCATTAGTTCCTCACGCTGACACTTGATTACATAGTTTTCGTCTATACGGGGCTTAATGTAGTTGAAAGCAGATTGAAAACAGCTGAATGCAGAATCATACAAACCATTCGCAACATAAAGATTTGCCATATTTCCCAGGATATTTAATGATTCGAAAGAATCAGTCTTATTCTGAGCTTCATCTTTATTAATATATCTGAATGCATTTCTAAAAGACAATAAGGCTTTGCTGCTATTATTAAAATGCCGGAAATAAATGTCATTGCCGATTGAATTCATGATTTGTTTGCAATTCAGATCATACCCGCATTGCTCGTCATACTTTAATGCCTGGTTAAGAAATAAAAGAGCTTTATCATAGTTGCCTTTATGCTCCTGAACTCTCGCCATTTGATCGTAAATCGTCCCCAGGTAATTATTAAGCCCCGCTTTTTTACACTCATCCACTTTAGTGGCAAGATATTTCTCTGCAGCACTATACTCTCCCAACATCAACAGTGCATTTACCTTCCAACCACCGCTTGACTCGACTGAAGTTTTGCCAAAATGAATATTTCTTTTATCTGAGGCGTGATTAGCATATTCCCAGGCTAATTTCTCACATTGGGAAGCATCTTCCACGCAGCGTTTATAATCGCCGACATTGTAATAATAGATTGCTCTGTCAGACAATGATCGCAGATATGAGGCAGTATCACCATTACCGTATCTTAAATAAATACTGATACAACTATCGAGTGCTTTCTTTTTTTCAGCAACATTATCCAATGTATCATAATAAGCCGTTAACCAGAAATATGCAATTGCAAGACGTTGTGGATCTTCCGGAAAGAGTTTTCCTTTCGAAGTAATATTATGAATGTATCGCTGAAAGTATTGAGTCGCATTTACAAAATCACCCTGCCAGGAATATAAGGTTCCAATTTTCCTTAGCACAAGGGCATAAGCAGAATCATTCTTGTCCGGGCATTGATTGATTTTATCGAGCCAGCCGGATAAATCCTTAAGCTTTTCCTCGATAGAAAGTCTTGTTTCGTTTTGTGGAATCAGAATATGCAGATCCTGTATGTGTTCCCATAATGCATGTTTGTCCGGGCACTGTCCCCGGACAGAAAATGCAAAAAATAGCAGGCACCCCCCAAGATAGAAAATTCTTTTCCCCATGGACAGCGAATTAAAATGCCAACCCCTCTGGCATGAACAGGTTAGGTTCAGCCAGTCCGTAAACAAAAATTAGTGTGCAACCAGTAAAAAACCCCCAATAAATTTAAAAGAATTATTAAATATCCGGGAAAACTCTTGAAGGTATTTCAAAGAATTTCAAATAAAATAATA
>DATJWE010000037.1:0-7157 GCA_035501475.1 Puia sp.
AAAGTTAACAGATATTAACAGCCGCAATGTACGAAACAGGGAGGGATTAATTATTTTTGGGCATGATTGGAGCATTTCGTGAGCAGCTGTTAATACTTATCAGTACTCCCCTTTATATTTTTATTATTGGGGCGGAAATCATATTGAGCAATTACCAGCATCGCAAACTATACAATTGGAAAGACACAGCAGCCAATATTTATCTCATGTTGATGAACAGCGGAATTGATATTTTATTCCGGGCCCTGTATCTCGGCATCCTTGGATTTTTCTATTATCATCGCTGGATATCTTTCACTCACCTTTTCACTTACTGGTTTGTGTTGGTGCTTGCCGAAGATTTTTTGTATTACTGGCTACATCGTTTTGATCATGAGATCAGGCTTTTCTGGGCTGTTCATGTCACACATCATTCTTCAGAGCAGATGAATTTTACGGTCGGATTCCGGTCCTCTGTTTTTCAGCCATTATATCGCTTCCTGTATTTTATTCCCCTTGCGTTATTGGGGTTTAAGCCACTTGATATTGTATTCGTTTATTCTGCTACGCAAATCTGGGGAATTTTTGTGCATACCGAACTCATCCGGAAAATGGGTTGGCTGGAATATTTTCTCGTAACTCCATCACATCACCGCGTGCACCATGCATCTAACCCGAAATATCTCGACAGGAATATGGGGATGTTTCTGATCATCTGGGATCAGTTGTTCGGAACCTTTCAACGCGAACTTCCGGATGAAGACTATCAACCCAAGAAATATGGTTTAACAAAACCGCTTGAAAAAAGAACAGCCATTAACCTGATTTTTCACGAATGGAAAAATATATGGAGAGATATTTTTAGAAAAGATATTGGCTGGGCAGAAAGATGGAATTATATTTTTGGACCTCCCGGATGGAGTCACGACGGGAGCACGCAGACCAGCGAGGAACTCAGGCAGGAAGAGGAAACAGTGGATGGATTTGGTTTCGAAGTCCCTGCTCCTGTCGAACAATTGGTAAAACGGATACGTAATCTTACAGATAAAGGCCATCAGATTCTCTGAAAAAAGATTACTGTAAAGCGAAGTCTTATTATATATTAAATGTAAATGACTTACACAAAGACTCTTCCATTTTTTTATAAACCTCCTATCCTCAGCGTTTAAAAAATCGCCTCAATCCCGTTTCATAATCGTAAATTTGCGCATCTTTTTATATCTGAATTATGAATTTATTTGAGAAGCAGGCGAATGAATTTGCTACGCGTCATATTGGACCAAATGAACTGGAAGCCAGGCAAATGTTAAAAGCCATTGGAGTTCGTTCTCTGGATGAATTGATAGATAAAACCGTTCCTGATTCCATTTACAACAGGCAGCCTCTCGCGATCACCAATCCGATAAGCGAATATGAATATCTTTCGGAGCTGCAGCAGATTGCTGCGAAAAACAAAATTTTCAAAAATTATATAGGTCGGGGATATTATGACACCATTACTCCAAGCGTGATCCTGAGGAATGTTTTTGAGAATCCGGGATGGTATACTCAGTATACTCCCTACCAGGCTGAAATTTCACAGGGACGGTTGGAAAGTTTATTGAATTTTCAGACTGTGGTGAGCGATCTTACTGCTCTTCCTCTTGCGAATGCGTCTTTGCTCGATGAGGGAACGGCTGCTGCCGAAGCAATGACCATGTTTTTCAACCAAAAAAACAAAGATCACCATCATGTTGATGTTCCGAGGTTTTTTGTGGATGAATCTATTTTTACTCAAACAATAGATATTCTTGAAACCCGTGCCAAGCCATTCGGCATTGAGCTTGTAGTTGGTAATTATGCAAAAGCAAAGCTGGATAGCAGTTATTTTGGAGCTATTGTACAATATCCCAACAGTGATGGGAATATTCACGATTATCGTGCTTTTATCAATCACGTCCATGATGCAGGTGCTTATGTAGTCATGGCAACTGATCTGCTTGCCCTGACTCTTTTAACTCCTCCGGGAGAACTGGGCGCTGACGTTGCAGTCGGCAATTCACAGCGGTTTGGGGTACCCGTTGGATTCGGAGGACCTCATGCTGCTTTTTTTGCAGCAAAAGAAGATTTCAAGCGTGCCATTCCGGGCCGGATCATTGGGGTAAGCATTGATGCACAGGGAGACCGTGCGCTAAGGATGGCATTGCAGACAAGGGAGCAGCATATCAAAAGAGAAAAAGCAACTTCAAATATTTGTACAGCTCAAGCTTTGCTCGCTAATATGACTGCCATGTATGCAGTGTATCATGGACCGGAAGGATTGAAAGATATTGCAAGCCGGGTGAACCTGCTGACGCAGACGCTGGCCGATGAACTCGACGAAATGGGCTATTCCAACCTGAATGAATATTATTTCGATACCCTGAAAATAAAAATGAATGATGTCGCCAAATTGCGATCCGTTGCTGAATTGCGCCAGATCAATTTTTATTATTATGATCAGCAGCATATAGGCATTACACTTGACGAAACCACGACCCAGCGTGACATTATTGACATCTTATCTGTTTTTGCTGAGGCCGAAGGCATCGACCAGGTAGCAGCTACATTTAATGTGGAAGATCACACAAACAATATACCGTCTACGCTTATACGAACTTCCGTTTTTCTTACACATCCTGTATTTAATTTGCACCACAGTGAGACAGAAATGATGCGCTATATCAAGAGTCTGGAGAATAAAGACCTGGCTCTGAATACTTCGATGATCTCGCTTGGTTCCTGTACAATGAAACTGAATGCAGCCACCGAACTCATTCCGGTTAGCTGGCCTGCATTCAGTAAGTTGCATCCGCTCGCACCTGCCAATCAATGGGAAGGCTACAGGCAAATCATTACGGAACTGGAAGAATGGCTTAGTAAAATCACCGGTTTTGCAGCAACTTCTCTGCAACCCAATAGTGGTGCGCAGGGAGAATATGCAGGACTCCTGACCATCCATGCTTATCATGCTGACAAAAAACAAGGACACCGCGATGTAATTTTGATTCCAATCTCCGCCCATGGCACCAATCCTGCAAGCGCAGTCATGGCTGGCATGCAGGTGGTGGTGGTAAAGAGTGATGAAGATGGGCATATTGATGTCGCTGATCTCAAAGCCAAAGCGGAACAATATAAGGATTCATTAGCCGGATTGATGGTCACTTATCCATCGACACATGGAGTTTTTGAAGAAAGCATTAAGGAAATCTGCAAGATCGTTCACGACAATGGCGGATTGGTTTATATGGATGGTGCAAATATGAACGCACAGGTTGGGCTGACCAGCCCGGGTTTTATCGGAGCTGATGTTTGTCATCTTAATCTTCACAAAACATTCGCCATACCACATGGAGGCGGAGGTCCTGGCATGGGACCTATCTGCGTCGCTGAAAAACTGGTTCCCTATCTTCCCGGTCATTCTGCATTCCGGCCCGATGCAAAAGCTGCAAAACAATCCAATCATATTCCTCATACTGGAGCGGTCAGTGCGGCACCTTTCGGTTCAGCCAGCATCCTGTTGATTAGTTACGCATATATAAGAATGTTAGGCTCAGAAGGTATTACTAACGCGACCAGGTATGCGATACTCAATGCCAATTACATGATGACCAGGTTGCGGAAACATTACAAAATATTGTATACCGGAGTTAATGGAACCTGTGCACATGAATTTATTCTTGATCTCAGGCCGTTCAAGACCAGTGCCGGAGTTGAAGCCGAAGATGTCGCAAAAAGACTGATGGATTACGGTTTCCATGCACCTACATTAAGTTTCCCGGTTCCCGGAACCATTATGATTGAACCGACGGAAAGTGAAGACAAGGCCGAGCTGGACAAATTCTGCGATGCGCTGATCAATATTTACCAGGAGATCAGGGCCATTGAAGAAGGGAAAGCAGATAAAACGGACAATCTTTTAAAAAATTCGCCTCACACGCAACAAATGATTTGTGCTGATGAGTGGAAGCATGCTTATTCACGCGAGTTAGCTGCGTTTCCCTTGGAATATGTACGTCATAATAAATTCTGGCCTGCAATTGCCCGTGTCAACAATACTTTTGGTGACAGAAACCTGGTTTGCACCTGTGAACCGGTAAGCAGTTATGCAGAAGTGGCCTCAGTCTAATCAATGCAAGAAGCCCTGACCATCCGGTTCAATTTGATAAACCTCATTTATTTTCGATCAGGTTATTGATGGGCTGAAGCATTTGTTTTACTTTTCTATTGATTGAAAATCTTTTTGCAAAAATCAGCCGGTAATTGCCGGTTGTAATCCGGTAATTATATCCCGATCCGGCGCCGGTCACATGAATCTGATCGCCCACCCACAAGAGGCTTAGATCCCAGTTTTGCGCATTATACCCAGTCCCTGCATGGAAATTGAAATTGGGAGTGATATCTGCTTTGTCTGCATCCGTATTATTTTCTATTTCTCTGGTATACCGGAAATCAATACCCACAGTAGCCGAAGCAAGTAAGAAAAAATGTTGGGCAAAGACAAGCGTATAGGCGTAACCGATACCAGGACCTGCTTCAAAAAAATGAACTTTGTTGATGCCAAGGGTTTTGTACACAGCGTCCACGGAACTTGGGACCAATGCGCTGTCCCCCTGGATGGCTCCATAATAGGCTTCGGCTCCTATCACTATTGAACCTGCTGATTTTTTCTGCCATTCATTTTGTACAAGCCCGGCCTGGTACGAAAAATTCTTGTCATTCAACGCGCGGTAGGCCCCTATCCCTCCCAGCTGAATACCCAGATCGTTCCTCAGATAGTAGCCTGTATTGTCAGGAGAGCCGAGTCCCTTCGGTGTTAAATAATACCCGCGATAGAATTCACCCAAAAAATCAAAATTCCATTTACGCGCGTAGTAATGAGTTTGTAAATCCAGGTAATGCGTTTCTCCTTTTTCATGATCGGGATTGAATGCAGTAACGCCTACGCCTATATTCAGTGTAAGTGCACGGTAAGTTGCGCCAATACCTACGATCAGTTTGGTATTGGCGAGATATTTCATCTGCGGAAGTTCATCATCCGGAGGCGTCAATTTAAGAGATGTATATTTTCTGGATAAATAAACTCTGCCCGTTAATTTATCCCGATACGATACATAACGGGTAGTGTCATGGTCAGACTGCATATCCTGGGCACGTAACGAAATACAATACGATAACAAAATCGCAAATGCAACAAAGCTTTTTTTCATGGCGAATTTATCTTCTATACTTCCACGTGATCGTTTAATTTCTGCAATTCAAGTATAGTTGTTTTTCCATCATCACTTTCCCTGTACATCGGTATAAATTTGCGGTTAAAAAGAATTTCTGCATAGGTGTATGAAGTGCGTTGCAATACAACGTTGGAGTATACATCATCAAAACCCCTGACCAGCACGTAAAGTTCGATATCAGACGTTTTCATATCCTCATAACTAAAACCCTGCAAAGGGCTTTTTTCATCAATCGGATGCACGACTGTCCAATTCATTGGCAGACTGTCCACACGACTGCGCTCCAGGTCAAGTTCATAAAATTTGAATACTGGTTTGTCACTCTCCTGCCCCAGTAGTCCAATATTTACCCTGATTTCTACATTAGTCAGTGTATGATTGTCTTTATAAGTGGCAAAACGAAACATCAGCGCGGTTTTATCCTGATAAGGTGCAATCAAAGCAGATTGGCTGAAAACAAGATAAGCCCTGGGCCTGGAGAATCTTCCATAAATCAAACCTGTAGCAATGGCCAGTGACAAAAAGCCGCTCAGTGATTCAATGGCCGCAACAAGATTGGCACCATCTCCAACCGGATTTACGCGACCATATCCTACCGTAGTGAAGGTTTCAGTGCTAAAAAAAAATACTTCTTTGAAAATAGCCCAGGGTGTCGTTCCAATCATTCCCTGCAATTGATCGGTGCCCAGTAAAAGATATATGCAGGTATAGAAAAGATTAATGAGCAGATAAAAAATACCAATGATGCTGATGAATTTCCACCTGGGCAAGTTTAACATGCTATGGTAAACACTGAACCTGTCCCAGAACGCCATGCCCTCCTTTTTCAGATTGAAACTGCCATCACGATTGATAAAACGCCCGCCGTAATCATTGGGATTATTTCCAAACCCGGTATCATTATTGATTTTCAGATTAGGGTTGATATGTTTGTGTAGCGCCATACTATCGAAGCAAAATAGATTTTATAGTTTTTTTCTACCGTTTCCCATAATTCAATTTTTTGACCTTCCGATCCCATGATTCATACGAATTTACCGCATTCATATTCTTCAGTTCTCTCATAATTTGAACAATTTATTTTTTTCAAGGTACGCCATTATTATAACAGTATAACTCAGGTTCCGTGAAAGTCATTCTTAAAAAATCAGGAAATGATTATTTTTACCGAAAGAATAATCATGACTGTTCAATTGATCAATCCTCGTACTGTTGAACTAACTGAAGTGGAAACGGATCTGCTTACTGACTCCGAACATCCTTATAGTCTCGTGGTCTGGAACGACGAGGTCAATACTTTTGAATGGGTTATTCAAACCCTGATCGAGATCTGCCATCATTCAACCGAGCAGGCAGAACAATGTGCGATGATTATTCATACCCAGGGAAAATATGCAGTAAAGCAGGGTTCCTATGAAGAACTGAAACCAATGTGCGATGCCATCACGGAAAGAGGGATAGGCGCTACGATTGAAGTGCTTTCTGAGTTTTAATAGGTCTATGAGATTAAAATAAGGATCTTATATTTTTCGAATAGTGTCTCTTCTTTTTCTTTTATTTTTTTCTTCAATTTTGCCACTTTTTGCATTAGATAAGGAACTCATTTTTCCACCGGTTAATCTCGCAGAACCGGATGGATTATTAGCCATTGGCGGCGATCTCTCTACTGAACGCTTACTGCTGGCTTACAGGAATGGCATTTTTCCCTGGTATGAAGACAGGCATATTTTATGGTGGTGCCCCGATCCGAGATTTGTTCTTTTCCCCGCTGAACTAAAAATAAGTAAGAGCATGTACCAGTTGTTGAAAAAAGAAAGTTTTGAATTCAGCATCAATAAAAATTTTAGTGAGGTGATTGCTAACTGCAAAACGATTACGAGAAAAGGACAGGAAAGCACGTGGATCACCAACGATGTTAGGCTTGCT
>DATJWE010000038.1:0-6579 GCA_035501475.1 Puia sp.
AGAGAAAACCACATGATAAAAAAATTAGCCTGGATAATTTGCAGTTTGTTTGTCACGTATTGGGCAGCCGCGCAAAATAAAATAGTTGTGTTTCAATCTGATTTTGGATTGAAGGATGGAGCTGTTTCGGCAATGAAAGGCGTGGCCATGGGAGTCTCCTCCGATTTGAAATTATTTGATCTTACACATGAAATACCTGCCTATAATATCTGGGAAGCTGCATACAGATTAGAACAAACTGTTCGATATTGGCCTATAGGCACAGTATTCGTTTCTGTTGTTGATCCGGGTGTCGGTACAACCAGAAAATCTGTTGTCTTAAAAACAAAAACGGGACAGTTCATTGTGACGCCAGATAATGGAACACTGACTTTAATTGCAAAATCGCTGGGCATTGCCGAGATCAGGGAGATTGATGAGTCAGTTAACCGGAGAAAGGATTCCGAAAAATCTTACACTTTTCACGGACGTGATGTATATGCTTACACCGGTGCCCGTCTTGCGGCTGGTGTAATTAGTTTTAACCAGGTAGGGCCTGTTTTGCCGAACCAGGTCGTCAGCCTTTCTTATCAACAGGCGATATTTAATAATAGTAAATTAAAAGGAGCTATTGCTATTCTCGATATTCAATACGGTAATATCTGGACAAATATTCCGGACACTCTTTTTGCAAAACTGAATATGCAATTCGGAGATGTATTGCATGTAAAAATTTATCATAACGGCGAAAGGATGTACGAAGGCAATATGCCTTATATCCAGACTTTTGGCGGCGTGGCAAAAGGCAGACCACTGGCTTATCTTAACAGCCTTCTGCAATTATCATTTGCATTGAACCAGGGAAACTTTGCACAAACCTATCATATCGCAAGCGGCAATGATTGGACTGTGGAACTGGTGAGAGGCAGTAGACAATAGTAATAGACAATGGGAAATAGGCAATAAGCAGTTGTCACCGGTTGCCCAACGATTGTTTTTTGTCTATTGCCAGTTGCTTATTGCGTATTCCTAGGCAAACAAAAACTAAAATCAGAAGTAAGATGGCAACATATATTGTCCATATCAATGAGATCATTGACAGAACGCATAATGTTCGGTCCTATCAGGTTGATAAACCCCAGGGATTTATATTCACGCCGGGACAGGCAACTGATCTTTCATTGCAGAAACCAGGTTGGGAACACGAAAAAAGACCTTTTACTTTCACCAGCCTTCCTGAAGATAATCATCTAGAATTCACAATTAAAAGTTACAATGACCACGATGGAGTCACCCGTCAGCTTGGACTTGCCAAAAAGGGAGATGCATTTGAAATCAGCGATGCGTGGGGAGCCATTGCCTACAATGGTGAAGGAATTTTTATTGCCGGCGGAGCAGGCGTTACACCTTTTATATCCATATTCAGGCATTTGAAAAAACAAAACTCCATTGGGAGTAGCAAATTGATCTTCTCCAATAAAACTGAGAAGGATATTATCCTGCGGGACGAGTTTGAAAAAATACTCGGGAAAAATTTTTTCAACGTGATCACCCAAGAACGGGGCAGTAAATATTATTATGGTAGAATTGACCAGGCTTTTGTCAAGAAGCATATCAGCAATTTCAGCCAGCAATTTTATGTGTGCGGACCAGACGCATTTAACGCTTCTATTTTGAAATCTTTGGAAGAATTCGGGGCAAAGCCCGAGTCATTAGTGTTTGAAAAATAATGCTTGATTTTTGAAAGCATATTTCTCGAGGAGGTGCAAGGGCGCAGAGAATACTTTTTTGTGCCTCTGTATCTTTGCGTGGTTTTTTTTACAATAATGATTGTTTTGGAATGGCAAGAAAGGCGGAATGAAAAGATCAACAGACCTTGATATCATAATTCTTTCTGTTTACATTTGATCACTTCTTTTCATTCATCCCAAATCCCGGTTTATGAGAAAGTGTTTATTCCTTCCGGTTTATTTATTGGTTTTGACAGTCTCGGCCCAGACAACTGACTGGCCTGTGTTAAAACATTATGAGGGAAGATTCCTGTATAAAATCGCTATGCCTGTAGGCGGAATTGGAACGGGAAATATTTCAATTGGTGGAAATGGTCAATGGAAGGATGTAGAGATTATGAACAGGCCGGGCATTGGTTTTTATGGAGCTTCCTCTCCCAAACTGGCTCCCTGTTTTTTGATATTCACTTCCGATGCGTCTGGCGAAAAAAAAGCCAAGGCATTGACGGGCTCTGTTCCGCCATCGGAATATCAGGGGCAGCAGGGGAGCGAGGCGCCCAATAATGGATTCCCGCGTTTTGCATCTGCTACATTCGATGTCGCTTATCCATTCGCGGTAGTTAACCTCGAAGATGAAACGATGCCGGTTTCGGTAAAAGCTAGAGTCTTCAATCCCTATATTCCTGCAGATGCTGAGGCCAGCGGTATTCCCATCGCCGTGATCAGGTATTCGATAAAAAATAAAACCGATAAACCGCTTGATGTTGCTGTAGCAGGATCATTGGATAATTTTATCGGAATGGATGGATCTAAAGTGGAATTCAGTTCTTTCGACCGAACCATCAATGCCTATGGAGCAAAGAAAAACAAGAATGCTTTTAAGCAAACTCCCACGCTGGCCGGTATTTATATGACATCAGAAGGGGTAGACAAAAATGATGCAGCCTGGGGAACGATTGCACTGACGACAACAGAAGTCAATAAGGGATATACGATTAGTTATCGTACGGAACTGGATCCTAAAGGATGGAATTCGGATGTGAATGATCTTTGGGACGATTTCTCGGATGACGGCGCATTCAGGGATACGGTATTTGCTGAGAAAAAAGATATTCCTCATGCTGCATTGTCGATAAAATGCAAGCTCGTTCCCGGCGAAACAAAAGAACTGCAATTTCTCCTCACCTGGGATTTTCCCAACAGGAAAAGCTGGGATGAAAAAGCAACCATCGGCAATTATTATTCCACCCTTTACAACAATGCATGGGATGTGGCTGAAAAGACTTTGCCGTATTTAACTTCATTGGAAAATAAATCACTTGAATTTGTAAAACTTTTTGTTCAGAGTGATTATCCGGATGTAATGAAAGAAGCTGCACTCTTTAACAGCAGCACACTCCGTTGCCAGACCACTTTCCGTGCGAAAGATGGAAATTTTTTCGGTTGGGAAGGCGTATTTAATGCCATTGGTTCCTGTTACGGGAATTGCACACATGTATGGAATTATGAACAGGCAACAGCATTTCTTTTTGGAAGTCTGGCAAAAAAAATGCGAGAGATAGAATATCATTATGGGTTGAATGAGAATTCCGGGTTGATGAGTTTCCGCGTTTCGCTTCCGTTGAACAAAGATTCCAACTGGAAAGTAGCGGCTGCTGACGGGCAGATGGGCACTATAATGAAAATATACAGGGAATGGCAAATGTCGGGAGATAACGAACTGCTTATTTCCAATTGGCCACTGATTAAAAAGGCTTTGTCCTTTGCCTGGATTCCCGGTGGCTGGGATGCAGACCAGGATGGTGTGATGGAAGGCTGCCAGCATAATACAATGGACATTGAATATTTCGGCCCGAATCCCGAAATAGAATTCTGGTATCTCGGTGCATTAAAAGCCGCTGCTGCCATGGCCGCTTATATGAACGACAGGGCATTTGAAGAACAATGCAGGAAATTATTTACCAATGGCAGTCATTGGGTGGATGCGCATATGTATAACGGTGAGTATTATGTGCAGTTGATCCGTCCCATTGCAGACAAAAGCAAGATCGCTTTTGGATTGATGGCGGGCATGGGAGCGAAGGATTTCAACAATCCGGATTTCCAGATCGGGGAGGGCTGCCTGGTGGATCAACTCGTTGGACAATATATGGCGCATATTTGCGGGCTCGGTTGGCTGGCGGATAGCAGCCATGAGAAAAAAACCATGGAAAGCATCTGGAAATATAATTACATTAAATCTTTTGAGAACCAGTTCAACAATATGCGGACCTACGGATTAGGGAATGAATCAGGTCTCGTGTTGACTGCTTATCCTGATCCTTCTAAAAGACCCAAAATTCCTTTGTCTTACTGCAGCGAAGCGTGGACGGGCCTGGAATATACTGCAGCGACGGAAATGATCTACAACAATATGAATGAAGAAGCGATAAAAACGATAACCAATGTACGGAACAGGTATGACGGATGGAAGAGAAACCCTTTCAATGAAGAAGAATGCGGCAACCATTATGCCCGCGCCATGGCAAGCTGGGCAACAATCGTGGCCTGGAGCAGGTTTCATTATTCAGCAGTGGATGAAAAATTTTCCATCACATCCCGGCCCGGAAATTATTTTTGGTCGGATGGATACAGTTGGGGCAATGTGCAGGTGAATGGGAAAAAACTTTCGATCGCTGTGCATTTTGGCAGTCTTAAATTGAAAAAAGTGGAAATAAAGGGAATTGGCGAGCTCGTGTTGAAAGAGCTGATGACGCTGAAAGAAGGAAAGGCTGAGGAATTTGTTGTCGCAGGAAACTGATTAAAAAAATCAACCAACAGGAAAGATCTAATATGTCTGCACTACCGTCAGTATTCAATCTTAGGGTGCTCTTTGTTGTATTTTCTATTTGTCTTTGCACAAGAATGAGGGCGCAAGAAAAAAAAGACAATTCGGGAAAGTTGTATGAATTTAATGCTGACGCGGTCACGCGATGGAGCAGCCCCGAAAACAAAAACGGGCAAAAAGGGGCCGGAAGCATTGAAAATGCTGGTGCCAAGGGACATGCAAGCGAGTCACTGGAGCCGGGTGAAACAAAATCCCTGCTCGACATTGAAGAGAGCGGCGTAATTAACCGCATATGGATCACCGTTAGTGACCGTTCACCGGAAATGCTCCGGTCAATCAGGCTGGAAATGTTCTGGGACAAAGAAACGAAGCCTGCAGTATCTGTACCACTCGGAGATTTTTTTGGGGTCGGACTGGGAAGGACTGCAACTTTTCAAAATACCTGTTTTGCCAATCCCGAGGGAAAATCGTTCAACTGTTTTATTCCAATGCCATTCAGGAAAGCCGCCCTGATAAAAGTTACCAATGAATCCGGCAAAAGACTCAGTCATATTTTTTTTGATGTCGATTACCAGTTGATAAAGAACTGGCATGATGACTATATGTATTTTCATGCCTGCTGGAACAGGGATACGGCTACTGAACTCGGGAAAGATTTTAATCTGCTGCCCGCTGTGCATGGTAAGGGAAGATTCCTGGGCGTGAATATTGGTATCAATGCAAATCCGGCTTATGGAGATTCCTGGTGGGGTGAAGGCGAAGTGAAAATTTACCTGGATGGTGATAAAGAACATCCAACCTTAGTAGGCACCGGGACAGAAGATTATATCGGAACCGGATGGGGCCAGGGAGTTTTTTCCAACAATTATACAGGATGCCTCATTGCTGACGGAAAAAAAATGCAATGGGCTTATTATCGTTTTCATATTCCCGACCCTGTTTTTTTTGGAACAGATTGCATGGTCAGCATTCAACAGATCGGAGGGAATGGAAAACAAAAAGTATTGTCTTTGCAAAAAGCGGGAGCTCCGCTCGTCCCTGTTTCTATTGATTTCGGTGGGAAACTTATTCCTCTGTACGCAAACAGGAAAAATTTGGATGATGCGTTTTTGCCTGATGGCTGGACAAATTTCTATCGCTCCGATGACGTTTCTGCCACAGCTTATTTTTATCTCGACCGGCCTTCGGATGATTTACTTGCCTTGCAACCGGTACAGATACGTATTTATAATTTGAAAACGAAGGAATAATTTTTCGAGGGATATTGTCTCATTTAAGTTTCAGGAACTATTTTTTCCTGAGATGTATCGCCATTCCCCCTCCGGAAGCCAATTGGATAGTCAGCGAGTCGTTTTTGTTTATTGACCTGCTTTGTTTTATGAGATGATTTGGGTTTATCCTGGTATCAGGCGCGTCTGTATAAATGTCGGCCTCATAATTTCCTTTATCCAAAAAATCCATTGAAATAGTTAGTTGTCTTGTTTCATGATTATTTATTGCTCCAATATACCAGTCATTATTTTTCTTACGCGCAATGACGATATACTCGCAAACTTTTGCATCCAATACTTTGGTTTCATCCCAAACAGTTGGAACTTCTTTGATGAATTCAAAACCTGGCTGCCCTTCATAGGCGGCAGGGTAATCGCATACCATGCCGAGATAGTTTTCGAGCACTACATACATGCCAAGCATATGGCAGCGCGTGCCTCTCATGAGTGGCCGGGTATATTGAGTTATATAAAGTGAATCCGGCACAGCACGAAATCCGCCAAGATGATAATCGGTGCTTCCCGCGAGCATCCTGGTAAAAGGAAAATTAATATCATGATCTGGCGTAGCGCCTTCGCTCCATTTGTTTATTTCATAATTTGCAGTGCCCTCTCTCGTGTATTCATTGGGATATGTCCGTGCGAGCCCGGTATTTTTGTAGGCTCCGTGAAATTGAATATGCAGGTGATGTGCTGCTGCTTTCTCAAGTATTTCGTTTTGTATGTTCACCATTTCCTGGTCGTCGCGATCCATAAAATCAACCATCATCCC
>DATJWE010000039.1:0-8315 GCA_035501475.1 Puia sp.
ATGAATTTTTCTTCCTTGCTCATTTATTTTTTTTCAAAAATAAATTTATTTTATTTACGGGCTCTTGCTGAAATGTGCACTAAACAAAAATCCCGCCGGAGCGGGATTTGATGAGTATAGCTGAATATTTTATTATCCGATCTGGTTAAGCTCTTTGCCTTTGTCTCGAAGCCGATTTCCGCTTGGATTTTCTCAATGCGGCATCAATTCCTTTTTTCAGGTTTTCGTAAGTAGGCTTACCGCTGAAAGGTTCTCCATTGATGAAAAATGCGGGAACATTGGTGACTCCTTTTTCAATTCCTTCGCGAATATCTCCCTGGACCTGCCAGCCATAGGTTGCATTTACAAGATTGTCCAGGAATTTTTTATTTGATATTCCTGCTTCCCTGGAATGAAGTTTTAAACTGGTCGTACCGAGGTTACGGCGGTTGTGGAACAGAATGTTGTGCATTTCCCAAAACTTGCCTTCCTGCGCCGCTGCAACTGCAGCTTCTCCGGCCTTAAGGCTGCGTTGATGAATCTTGGTTTGCGGAAAATGCCGGAAATTAAATTTTACCTTCCCTTCATATTCTTCCAGTAATCTTTTTACTACCTCATTCGCCTTTGCACAGTCTTCATTTTCGTATTCACCAAATTCGACAAGCGTAACGGGTGCATCTTTTTTCCCAACAAATACGTCCTTCGGTTCAATAATTTCAACTATTTCTTTTTTGAAAGCCATATTTATTACTCCTTTTTATTTATTTCTTATAACAAATCCAATAGTTAATGGTTGATATAAAGCTGAAATGCCACCGCTTGGGCGATGGCATCCGCAAATTAACTCTTTTTCGTGAGATTTGATCAAGGCCATGTTCCTATAATCAAAGCCAACATTTTCTTAACATTTCTTTACGAAGTGGCCTTTTTTTCCTTGCTTTTTTTCGTAGATGATTGATTATCAACAGAATTTCGAACAAGATGTTCGTTCCGGAAGACAACGATTCCATCGAATACATCTACGAGAACTGGTTTGGACTTATCAATTTCGCCCGATAATATCTTTTTACTCAATTGGTTAACTATTTCTTTCTGGATTAGCCGTTTTAAGGGTCTTGCTCCGAACTGGGGATCAAAACCGTTTTCTGCCAGATAATCTATTGCATATTCGCTAAACTGCAGGTCGACCCCGTTTTTAGCGACTAACTGGGCGAGATTATCGAGCTGTATCCTGATAATGCCCCTGATTTCGTTTTTCAAAAGCGGTTGGAACATAATCACTTCATCGATGCGATTGAGAAATTCAGGTCGGATCGTTTGTCTGAGTAAATTCATTATTTCAGATTTGGTCTGTTCTACAACCTGCTCCCTGTTTTTCTCGGTTACATTTTCAAAAGCAGCCTGTATAATATGACTCCCGATATTACTTGTCATAATGATGATGGTGTTTTTGAAATTTACCACCCTGCCTTTATTATCAGTAAGCCTGCCATCATCCAATACCTGTAGCAGCACATTGAAAACATCCGGATGAGCTTTTTCAATTTCATCGAGCAGCACAACACTGTAAGGTTTTCTGCGAACGGCCTCTGTCAGTTGACCTCCTTCATCGTAACCCACATAACCCGGAGGTGCACCAACAAGCCTGCTCACGGTGTGCTTTTCCTGGTATTCGCTCATATCAATCCGGGTCATCATGGTTTCATTATCGAAAAGATAATCCGCTAATGCTTTAGCTAATTCTGTTTTTCCTACTCCTGTAGTGCCAAGGAAAATGAACGAACCGATCGGTCTTTTCGGATCCTGCAGACCTGCACGGCTTCTCCGAATCGCATCTGCGATGGCGCTGATAGCTTCATCCTGCCCGACTACGCGTTTGTGCAATTCATCTTCCAGGTTCAGGAGCTTTTCTTTTTCCGATTGCAACATCCTGGCCACTGGAATTCCTGTTGCTTTTGCGACTGACTCAGCGATATCTTCGGCATCTACCTCTTCTTTCAATAAACGTTTTTCACTACTGCCTGACAGTTCTTTAGAGTAATCGTCAATAACTTTTTCCTGCTCTTTTATCTTACCATACCTGATTTCTGCTACTTTTCCATAATCTCCTTCCCTTTCTGCTTTTTCGGCTGCGAGTTTCAGGCTTTCGATTTGTGACTTTGCTTCCTGAACTTTTTCAACCAGTTCTTTTTCCTGTTGCCATTTTGCTTTCAATGTATCTCTTTGTACACTTAGGTTTCCAATTTCGACACTAAGTTGCCTTGATTTGTCCTCATCATTTTCGCGTTTGATAGCTTCCCTTTCAATTTCCAGCTGACGGATCTGCCTTTCGAGCTGATCCAGTTCTTCGGGCATGGAGTTCATTTCAAGCCGGAGTTTTGCTGCACTTTCATCGATCAAATCAATCGCTTTATCAGGCAGAAAACGATCCGTGATGTATCGATGAGATAATTCCACCGCTGCGATGATCGCTTCATCTTTGATGCGCACGTGGTGATGTGTTTCGTAGCGGTCTTTCAGTCCGCGCAGAATTGAAATGGCATCTTCTTCATTGGGTTCGTCAATCATCACTTTCTGGAAACGACGTTCGAGCGCCTTATCCTTTTCAAAAAATTTCTGGTATTCGTTTAATGTGGTTGCTCCAATGGCCCTGAGTTCGCCACGAGCAAGCGCAGGTTTTAAAATATTCGCAGCATCCATCGCTCCTTCTCCTCCTCCTGCACCAACGAGTGTATGAATTTCATCGATAAACAAAATAATTTCTCCATCACTGGTACTGACTTCTTTGACCACACTTTTTAATCGTTCTTCAAATTCGCCTTTATATTTTGCCCCGGCAATCAGCTGCCCCATGTCTAATGCATAAATGATTTTTGACTTCAGGTTTTCGGGAACATCGCCATTTACAATGCGATGAGCCAGACCTTCTGCAATAGCAGTCTTACCAACTCCCGGTTCACCCACCAGTATGGGGTTGTTTTTTGTTCTGCGTGAAAGAATATGGAGTGTTCTCCGGATCTCCTCATCCCTGCCTATTACCGGATCCAGTTTTCCAAGTCTGGCCAGTTCGTTTAGATTCTTGGCATATTTGTTTAATGCGTTAAACTGTGTTTCCTGGGTCTGGGATGAAACAGTAGAGCCTTTACGCAATTCTTTGATGGCAGTCGTCAGGCCCTTTTCTGTTAGTCCTGCGTCTTTCAACAGTTTGGCCGTAGAATCACTGCCATGGATAATCGCTAATAGCAAATGTTCGGGAGTCACGAATTCGTCCCCGAATTGTTTGAGTATTGATCCTGCACGAAGCAATACATTGTTCGCTTCCCGGCTGATTGATTGAGCAGGTTCAGTTCCGTTTGCTTTAGGAAGCTTGTCGACCAATTGCTGAAGTTTTGTTTCAACCAGGTTTACAGTAACATTATTTTTCTTCAGCAAATATTCTATGGGAGAATCTTCCTGTTCTAGCAACGCTTTCAACAGGTGTTCCGTTTCAATATTTGGATTTTGTAAATTAAATGCTAATTGCTGGGCCTGCTGTACGGCCTCTGCAGCTTTTATGGTAAAGTTGTTTAAATTCATAGCTGTAATTTTCTTCTTAAAACTCAAAAAATGGCTCAAATCTTAATCCAAAACAGGAAGGCTGAAACTATGTCATTCAAAATTAATGAGATCTGTCGACAGTTCACCCTGGCTTGTTGTTTTCTGTTATTATGTCGGGCTGGAATTGCCCAATCCGATTTCAGCCAGGTCGATCAGTTGTTGAAGCAAAACCAGAAAGCTTTGGGGAATAATTTTGTCGCCATGGTTTGGAAGGATGGCAAAATGGTATATCAGAAGAATATGGAGAAAGAAGTCGGCGATTTCAATGCCAAAACCCAGGTTCCTATCGGTAGCTGCAGTCAGTGGCTGACTGCAGCATTGGTCCTGACATTTGTGGATGAGGGAAAATTATCCCTTGAAGACGAGGTGAGTAAATTCATTCCCATTTACAAAAAATATATGAAGACCTATATCAATATCCGGAACTGCCTGACTAATACAACCGGAATTCAGGCCGATCCTGCAGGAGCTTTGAAGTTATTACAAAAAGGTAAGTTCGAATCCCTGGAAGATGAAGTGAGCTCCTTCGCGTCCAAAAGAGAAATCGCTGCCAATCCGGGAACTGAATTCTATTATAGTCATGTGGGTCCAAATATTGCGGGACGCGTATTGGAAATTATCGGCAAAAAAAGTTTTGACCGGTTGATGCAGGAAAGAATATTACGCCCTTTAAAAATGCATGGGACCACATTTGCGGATGATAAAGGCGGAGCAACTAACCCTTCAGCAGGAGCTCAATCTACAGCCGCTGATTACATGAATTTTCTGATCATGTTGCTCAATAAAGGTGAATTTCAGGGAAAACGCGTGTTGAGTGAAAAGTCTGTTGAGGAATTGGAGGAAATACAGTTTCCTGATATCCCCGTTAAATATTTGCCGAAGGAAGCTGAAGGGTTACACCCGGGATTAGGTGATTGGATCCAGGTTCAGGACAGTGTGATCAGCAGCCTGAATCTGTCAGGCACCTGGCCTTATATTGACAAATGCAGAAATTATGCTGCGATTCTTATGGTAAGGGATCCGCAATCAGAATCAAAGAAGGAAATATACCTGCAGTTCAGGGAGGCTGTTGACAGACAATTCAGCTCGGCCTGCAGGTAGTAGAACGTGTGTTAAAATATAACCCTTCAATGTCGTTGTATTCTTCAACTCAGCTCATTCCTCATGCATATTTTATTTTTGCGCCCTCACCTAAAAATTTTATGTTTTACTGCAAGCTTTATTCTTCTTCAACGAGTTTACGCCCAATATGATTTTACTGAAACAAATCACCTGCTTGACACCTATCAACACCAGTTGGGGAACAATGTAGCAGCTATTATCTGGAAAGATGGGAAAACCATTTATAAAAAAGAACTTGGCAATTTTACAGTGAATACAGAAGTTCCTGTTGCATCCTGCAGCAAATGGCTGACAGCAGCCCTGGTAATGACTTTTGTTGATGAAGGCAGGCTTTCTCTGGACGATTCGGTCGGGAAATACCTTCCCCTGTTTACACAATATGGTAAGGGATCTATTAAAATAAAAGATTGTCTTTCGCATACCACCGGACTCGAATCTCCATCTGTTACACTTCTCAGCCTGATCGGCGAATACAGAAAACGCGAACACATGATTTCATTGGAAGAAGAGGTGAATGATTTTGCCCGAAACAGAAAATTGATAGCTAAACCGGGAACAGAATTCAGGTACAGCAACATCGGCCTGAATGTAGCGGGGCATATTGTCGAAGTGATCAGTGGGAAGAATTTTGAAAAGATTTTCCAGGAACGCATCGCCATTCCGCTTGGTATGTTACATACCAGTTTTGCCAAAGGAAAGGGCCCGGCCAACCCTTCCGGCGGCGCTTATTCTACCGCGAATGATTATACGAATTTCCTGGCGATGATACTGGACAAAGGTGTTCATAGAGGAAAACGCGTACTTAGTGAGAAAGCAGTTGCAGAAATGGAAAGATCCAGGATTACCCTGGCTATGGTAAAATACGCTCCTGATCCGGCAGACGGTTATACTTATGCGTTAGGTGAATGGGTGGAAGAAACTGACCAGAACGGCAGTAGTACTGCTGTCGCCAGTCCGGGTTTATTTGGTACCTGGCCCCTGGTGGATATCTGTCACCAGTATGCGTGCATTTTTCTTGTCAAAATCTTTCTGAGCAAAAAACAGAGAGACATCTATCTGCGTATCAAACAATCTATAGATAGCCAGATGATTTCTACCTGCCTTCATTGAACATTGGGTGTTAATTATTGAATATTGAATATTTACCTCAAACATAATAATCAATGATAAATACTCAATATTCAATGATCATTAGATATATCGATTGATTATATTCTCCAGCCACTCCTGTTTTCCGCTGAGCTGTTTGGGTTCGCCATTGGTGATAGCAAAATTCCTCAGGTCTTCCAGGGTCAGTTTGCCTTCTTCAAATTCCTTTCCCTTGCCTGAGTCAAAAGAAGCATAGCGATCTTTCCTGAATTTTTTATAAGGAGATTTTTGAAGAATATGATCCGCAATAATCAGCGCTCTCGCGAATGCATCCATGCCTCCGATATGAGCCAGGAAAATGTCTTCCAGGTCGGTGGAATTTCTTCTCGTCTTGGCATCAAAATTAACCCCACCTCCACCGAAACCCCCAGCTTCGAGGATGATGAGCATCGATTCAACCAGCTCATTCAGTTGCATCGGGAACTGATCCGTATCCCATCCATTTTGTGCATCGCCCCGGTTGGCATCAATACTCCCCAGCATTCCTGCATCAGCAGCTACCTGCAGTTCATGCTGGAAGGTATGACCGGCAAGTGTGGCGTGATTCACTTCAACATTCAACTTAAAATCTTTATCCAGACCGTAGTGATGTAGGAAGCCGATTACAGTGGATGCATCATAATCATATTGATGCTTGGTAGGCTCACAGGGTTTTGGTTCGATGAAGAAAACTCCTTTGAATCCCTGTTTCCGCGCATAGTCGCGGGCCATGGTAAGGAATCTTGCCAGGTGATCAAGTTCACGTTTCATATTGGTATTGAGCAGGGACATATACCCTTCTCTTCCACCCCAGAAAACATAATTTTCACCGCCCAGTAAAATCGTTGCATCAAGGGCATTTTTAATTTGAGTTCCGGCATAGGCCACCACTGAAAAATCGGGATTGGTGGAGGCTCCGTTCATATATCTCGGATTGGAAAAAACATTGGCTGTTCCCCACAAAAGCTTCACACCACTGGCTGATTGTTTTTGCTTTGCGTAATCAACTATGGATTGCAATCTTTTTTCATATTCTGCAATGGAATCTCCTTCGTCGATCAGATCAATATCGTGAAAACAATAATAAGGAACCCCAAGTTTCGTAATAAATTCGAAAGCCGCATCCATTTTATCTTTTCCACGCTGTACTGCATCCGCAGAAGCATTCCAGGGAAAATTTTTAGTTCCCGGGCCAAAAGGGTCACTCCCGGTATTACAGAATGTATGCCAGTAACAAACCGCAAACCTGACATGATCCCTTAATTTTTTTCCTGATACAGCTTTATTTTCGTCATACCACTTAAAGGCAAGCGGATTGTCTGATTGATGGCCTTCAAATTTTATTTGTCCAATGCCCTTGAAAAATTCTTTGCTGCCGATAACGATACTCATAGTTTGAATTTTTATTTAATGAGATGGAGAAGATTTTTTTTCCAGTTTTGATAGGCCTGTTCAACCTGTGTCCTGACTTTAAGATCCGGTTCAATGCGTTTGATGACATGCATGCCTGTAAAACTTTCTGTGAAATTGTGATAATACCCTGAGCCAAACCCTGCTGCACGGGCAGCACCTGCCGCTCCGTCTGTATTGTATAATTCAATAACACAATTCGTAATGTTGGCAAAGGTTGTGGTGAAGACATCACTCAAAAACATATTGGCATGACCTGCCCTGACTGTGGTGAGCCGCAAGCCCATTTGCTGCATGATCTCAGCTCCGAAATGTAAGGCAAATACTATCCCTTCCTGTGCTGCTCTGGCCACATGCTGCCACTGATGATTATTAAAATGTAATCCCTGCAAATATCCGCCCAGGTTTTTATTTACGAGGATTCGCTCAGCTCCGTTTCCGAAAGGGAAAAACTGCAAACCATCTGAGCCAATCGCTACCTTGGCTGCTTCTGCATTGATTGTTTCATAGGAAGCATCGGAAAAAAAGTTTTTTCTTAACCAGCTATTCAGGATTCCTGTGCCATTCACACATAATAATATGCCATATCTTGGATCATTGTCAGAGTGATTGACATGAACAAAAGTATTTACCCTGGAAAATTTGTCGTATTCAGCCTTGTCGCTTACTCCATATATGACCCCTGAAGTGCCTGCCGTGGCCGCTATCTCTCCGGGTTGGAGTACATTTAGCGAAAAGGCATTATTTGGCTGGTCACCTGCCCTATAACAGACAGGTATACCCGCAGATAGCCCCAGCAGGCTGGCCGGCTCTGCAAGCAACTTTCCCTGTTCACCGAAAGTCGGAACCACGGATGATATCAGGCTGCTGTCAATTCCATAATAATTCAGCAGTTCACCGGCTATTTTCTTTTTGCTAAAGTTCCAGAAAATGCCTTCAGATAAGCCGGATACTGTCGTAGCAGCAACTCCCGTCAGTTTCAGGGCTATATAATCGCCCGGCAACATGATTTTATGTATCTGCTCGTAAATGTCCGGCTCATTGTCCTTCACCCATTTTAACTTAGACGCCGTAAAATT
>DATJWE010000040.1:0-8543 GCA_035501475.1 Puia sp.
TGCTTCGCTGGATGATTTCCTGTCCGACATGCTTGCCTTAAAAAAAGAGCTCAACGCCATCGGAAATAATTTCAACCAGTCCGTACACAAACTGCATAGTCTTGACAAGGTTTCCGAGATCCAAACCTGGGCTGTTAAAAATGAGGAAGACAAGAGAATATTTTTTGAAAAAATCGACATGATTTTTGAACGAATGAACCAGCTATATAAACTATGGTCGCAATGATCAGCAATACCAGGGATCTTGAAAGACTGCTCAACTACAACGAAAAAAAAGTGCAACAAAAAAGGGCAGAACTCATCCATGCTGAAAATTTTTTTTCGGAAAAAGAGACCATGAACTTTTATGAAAAAATCCAAAGATTTAAAAAATTAAACCAGCTGAACTCACGCTCGAAGGTTAATATGTTGCACGTTTCTGTCAACTTTCATCCTTCTGAAAATCCTGATCAAAATACAATGGTTGCCATCGCAAAAAAATACATGGGAAAAATCGGATTTTCGGATCAGCCTTACCTGGTATATCAGCACCATGATGCCGGCCATCCGCATTTTCATATTGTGAGCTCGCTCATCACTTCCCAGGGTAAAAGAATCCGGACCCGGTTTTTGGGCAAAAATCTTTCGGTCAAAGCCTGCCGGGAACTTGAAAAAGAATTTGGGCTTTTGCCTAATGAAAAAAAACAAAAAAAATATTTCATTCCACGACCGGTTGACGCAAAAAAAATAGTCTATGGAAAGTCAGAAATAATAAGTGGGATGCAAAATGTGCTGGTTCATGTACTCGATGAATATAAATACACTTCATTACCCGAACTCAATGCAATCTTAAGGCAGTTTAACATGATAGCTGACAGGGGAGGGGAGGGATCAGAAATTTTTAGTCGCGGGGGTCTTCTCTACCGCGTCCTCGACCCCTCCGGAAATCCAGTCGGCGTGCCCATCAGGGCAAGTGATTTTTATAATGGCCCAACGCTAAAATACCTTGAGAAAAAATTTGAGTTGAACAGGGATCTCCGGAAGCAATTTCTGCCCTCCATCAAAAGCAGAATAGATTGGACGCTCCTGGGCTGTCCGAAAACTCTGGAGGAATTCGCCAGGGCGCTGGCAAAAGAAGATATAGCACTTGTTGTCCGCCAAAATCCCGGTGGGCCGGTCTATGGCCTGACCTACCTGGACTATAGAACCAAAACCGTTGTCAATGGAAGTGACCTGGGAAAAGAATATTCCGCCAAAGCAGTCCTTGAAATGATCCACCCCCCTGAATTATCTGTCCCCGAAATCTTCTCAGAAAAACAAAGCCAGCCCAAAGAAAAATCCTTTATTGAACCGGACGACTTTTCATTTCAAAAAATATCATCCCCCGAACTCCTGAATATTCTTCTTGAGCCCGAACTACCGACTCAAGACATCCCTTATGAACTGCGGCTGAAAAAAAAGAAAAAAAGAAAAAAATAGTTTTTTATGGATACCGGGGAGAATAGCCAGGGACTGAGAAAAATCCTTGACCTGACACGCATCATCAGCATCACGGTTTTGCTCTTGCATTTCTATTATTTCTGCTACGATGCATTTTACAGGTGGAAGCTGACAACCACCATCACCGACCGGCTTCTTCTCAACATCGAAAAGACAGGTCTCTTCGACAGCTTCAACCGGGCAAAAATTATTTCCCTTGCTTTTTTACTCATCTCACTTCTTGGTGCACGCGGAAAAAAGGATGAGAAGATAAAATGGAAGGCCTGTATGATTTATTTTTCGGCCGGACTTGCGATTTATTTTTATTCTGCCTTTCTCCTGAACTTTTCATTTGACCTGGAATCAAAATCCAGATGGTATATGATCCTGACATCAGCCGGATTTTTACTCATGCTGACTGGTGGAACCTATCTCTCCCGCGTCATCAGAAACCGGCTCACGGACGACATTTTTAATAAATACAACGAGACCTTTCCGCAGGAAGAAAGATTTCTTTCTAATGAATACTCCATCAACCTTCCCACGCGATATCAATTTAGAGGTAAAACCCGAAAAGGCTGGATCAATATCATCAACCCTTTCAGGGCGACGCTGATTTGCGGAGGCCCGGGTTCGGGCAAGACTTTATTTGTTGTCCGCCACATCATTGAACAGCATATCTCAAAAGGGTTCACGGCGTTCATCTATGATTTTAAATATGATGACCTGACAAGGCTCGCTTATCATTTTCTGGAAAAGTATAAATCCTCCTACAAAATCCTGCCCGAGTTCTGCGTGATCAACTTCGATAATCTGTCACAGAGCCATCGCTGCAACCCACTCGATCCCGACCTGATGTTCGATATCACGGACGCCTCTGAATCCGCCCGCACCATCATGCTTGGCCTTAACCGCGAATGGATCCGAAAACAGGGAGATTTCTGGGTGGAATCCCCCATCATTTTTTTAACAGCCATCATCTGGTACCTGAAAAAATTTAATGGAGGTGAGTATTGCACATTACCACACGTAATCGAACTCATGCAGGTGGAATACGATAAACTTTTTTCTATTCTCCGGTTGGAACCTGAAATCGAAGCCTTCATCAATCCATTCATAACCGCTTACTTAAACGATGCAATGGAACAACTCGAAGGTCAAATCGCGGGGGCGAAAATCGCGATGGCAAGACTCACTTCACCCCAACTCTATTGGGTTATGACCGGGAATGATTTTACCCTCGACATAAATAATCCTTCAGAACCCAAAATTTTTTGTGCCGGAAATAATCCGCAGAAAATCCAAACCTATGGAGCTGTGCTCTCACTATATATCAACCGACTGATCAAACTGGTGAATAAAAAAGGAGGTCAGAAATGCAGCCTCGTCTTCGATGAATTTCCAACAATCTATTTAAACAATATCGATAGTCTGATTGCTACTGCGCGCTCAAATAAAGTGGCGACTACTCTTGCCGTGCAGGACCTGAGCCAGCTGAAAAAAGACTATGGAAAAGAGCAGGCCGAAGTGATCATGAATATTGTGGGCAACGTGATCTCCGGACAGGTGATGGGAGAAACAGCAGAACAATTGTCAAAAAGGTTTGGAAGGATTAACCAGGATCGGGAAAGCCTTTCAATCAATAGCAGTGACACTTCAATTAGTAAATCAAAGCAACTGGAATTTGCGATTCCGACATCCACCATCAGTACATTATCATCCGGACAGTTCGTAGGCATGGTGGCTGATGATCCGGACCAGAGGATTGAACTGAAGATATTTCATGCGGAGATCACAAATAGTCAAACAGGTATGATAGATAATGATTCATCTTCGAAGTTTCCAAAGATCAGGACGATTACCGATGAGATGGTTCAGAAAAAATATCGGTCCATCAAAAACGAAATTGAGCTCGTTGTTGAATCACAGGTTCAATACATGATGGATAATCCGAAACTTTCCAGATTGATCGTAAAGAAAAAATAATTTTTGACTCTGATTAGACCAATGCATAGTTAAATACAAGAACGCCTCATTTATAGCATCTCGTTCTTTCAGTGATTCCTATGCTCAAATAGTATTTTTCTCATCGTGACCTCGAGAGATATTATTTTATTGTAGTATACCACGGCCCTGTCATAATCCGTATCCCCACCAGTCTCCTGTAAAAAAGTCTGGGTCGAAGATTTGAGCTGATCATTTATTTTCTGAACCTGGCTCTCATAAAGACTTCTGTTTGCGTTATAATCAGATTCCAATTGTCTCAATTGGGTTTCTGAATTCCGAATATCATCTGAGTGGAGGTATTCATACAAAACATAAAAGCTCGTATGGCATTTCTCCAGCAAATTTCCGAAACTGGAAAACATGGATTCATTACCGGTTTCCTGTATCCGAATACCTTCAAAGGAATATAGCCAGGAGTTATAGGCTTGACGCAGAGAATCTATATCGATGCCTAAGGCCAATTCCAATATCAATTTATTTTCTGCCGATCCGGTTACAGTGTCTTTAGATCCTTTTGGTCTGTTTTTATAAGCATTTACCAATAGCCTCAATTGCCCCTGGTGCTGAAGATAAATCATGAGGAAATTTGAATAGGCGTAATTGATGGCCGCTCTGCATAAATTAAACAGACTGTCTTCTATTCCATTAAATTCATCCCAGTTATATTCGACAAGCTTTGTGAGATTGGGTACCTGCATGGATGGATCCCGGGATTGAGAAGCTTTTTGCAGTTCGTTCCACCTCCAGGGTTTGTTGTTACCCACAAGTATATTATTTTCCCAGTGACTTATAGTGTACAGACTCGCCAGTCCTTCGTCCAGCCACGCAGGGATATCGCCAATATCTGTTCTAACCACAATATGAAACAACTCATGAAATAATGTGGCCAGTTGAGCCGGATCTGCAATACCCAGCAGGCTAAGGTCTGCAAGGCAGGAATAACCGAGCTGATTGTAAGGAAGATCGAGATGATGGATTTTTTTTGCGATCGCCCTCAGTTCAGCAGGTCCGGGCATAAGGTAAACGGTGATGAGTTTATCAGGCAGTCGAAGATCATAGTAGTCTGTATAAAAATGAAAAGTTTTTTCAAGTTGGTCAGCTGTAGATTTGATTTGTATATTATTCATACTGTAGCTGCGAAGAGTGACCAGCATGAATCTACCTGAACTGTCGATTGTATATTCATCTCCCAACCGATTCTTCAAAGATTCATAAGCTTTTTTCTTCTCACTAAGTCCGAAAAGACGTGAGCGAAGCTCGGGCTTGGAAACGAGGGAATCGAGATGCGTATACATCAGCTGTGAGTAACAATTAAATACCATGCCCATTTTCCCTGCCACTCCTCCTACAGGGGATTGAAAACTGTTGAGGTAGTTAAAATTGGAAACACTAAGCACGGATTGTAGTTCAGAAGGATCAGGAGTTGAGCAGGAGCTGAATTCAGATTGAAGAAATCTTTTTTGTTTGGGGGAAAGGCAATAGTTCTTTTTTATGTTGTAATATTCCCGGATAGCAGCATCCTGCTCGCCTTTTAAACATAAGGATTTCGCGATAAAATAATCGAGCAGGGCATTTTTCCCATAAACATCACCTCGTAATTTTAAAGCTTCCCGGTACACATCATCATATTTTCCATCCTGGAACATCTTCATGAACCTTTCTTCGGGTACTATGAATTGTGAGTAACCTGAAATAAAAAAAAGAAGCAACGGAAAAGAAATGAATGGTCGCATATTTGTTAATGTTTTTCGGGAAGAGTTTTTTTCATCACTGAATCCGGTGCTGAATTAGGCGTGCTGATGCTTGTCCCTCCTTTTACCTCCAGCATCGAAGGAAAGTTCAAAAAAAGCGGGGTATCTCTCACTTCAATATTATTGTGTACAAGAATTGTGGCAACCATGAGCAACGTTCCTAGGAAACCAAATATTGTTCCGGGAGATGTGCTGATAAGTTCGAGTTTGATTTGTTCCCTATAGGAAATTCCAACATTCGTTTTCCCTTCTTTTAGCTTGGATATAATGAAAACAGCTCCCACAATGGCAAGAAGCATCCCGGTAAAAAAACCCAGGTATACCCCATACACCCTTGCCATCAGCAGTACACCTGCCTGACTGTACCTCCTGTTCATAGCTTCTTCTTCCATTTTTGCCAAAGTATACAATTTGACATAATCCATATTGGCAGTGAGAACAAAGTTGTTCGAAGAGTCGTTCGGTTGCGGCATGGTTTTATCTAATTCAGACAATTTATAGTTGTTGATATCATTATTTAATCGATTAACCTGGCTGGTTGCCAAAACAATAAATGCCAGAATCAGCAGAGTAGGTAGACCTATCATCCAGGGAAGGATTTTGTATTGCCAGGCCAGGTTATTACTATTTTTCTTGCCCTTATTATTCGAATTATCCGAATTTGGCACCTCATGGTTTTTTGGAGAGATCTGTTCCATAAATTATCTGATTGTTGTGGGGAATGGACACGTGCAATAAGTATTGAAATCAAAAAAGAGGTAGGAATTAGATAAATAGTTATTCAGGGATAATTATCTGAACATAAGTCACCAAAAATAATTCATTCTGCTGCTGATTCCAAACAAATGTGGACGGATCACCGCTGATTTAAAATCCTCAGCTCTTTCGAAGAAAGCATTTTGCATCTGCCTTAAATCCTAAAATACGTTGCGATGGAAATTGCTTTTTTATTCAGGAAATTAGATGGAAAAAATAATGAATAGGGGGATTAGAAATATTGAAAACCTCCCTAAGCTTCGCAAATATATATTTGATGGCTTCGATACAATCTCAATTCATACCGGCCACAACCCCCCATGCCGCAAAAGAACTATTGTATGATGTGTGGAACCCGCATGTGTCATAAATATTTCCTGCATCATCTTTCATCTTTTTTTCACTGCTCGAATATTTGATCTCGGGTTCCGATGCATTGCGAATAGAAAGCCATTCCGGTTTCGGGCCATTCATCTGCGAGATAGCAAATGCCACGAATGCATCGTCCATATCGTTCATGATGCCGAGCTCCTGCAGCCCTTCCGTGTCCTTGCTGTTATCAATAGAAAAATAATCGGCTGAGATCACATTCATGGCTTTGGCATCAGGCACTTTGCCCGTGTAAATTTTCGGGGAGCCGTTAGTCTTAATGTAGGTGAGCTTATACTTATCTTTTATTTTCTGTACGTCATCGACGAGCCCAGGTTTGATTAGCCCTGCAAATTTATCATTGGCATAATTGATATACTGCTTATTTACATCATTGCCGCTCTTAAGCGGGGTTTTATTCGCAGACAACTTGTTGATTTGTGTATCATCGGGGTATTGATGTTTGCAAAGGAAAACGGCATCGCTCGTGACGACGACATCACCGATATTCAATTCTGTTCCTACTGCCCCTGCTGTGCCTGCAGTGATCACTAATTTCGGATTTAAATCTTCAATAAGCTGTTGTACCATGTCAAGAAAAGGAAGTTGCTTTCCATTTCTTGCGGGATGTAGTTCTGATTTGCACAGCATGGCGGATTTATTTCCAACTTTAACAGGTTGAATAAAAGCCATGGTACCCTGCCCCAGAGTAGTGGGCTTTCCTTTGAGTGTAAGTCCGCTTGTGATTTTACTTTTGATTTTCGAGAAATTATGACCATACCGGTACCATTTGTCCTCAAAGCGAAGATCGCCGGTAAATACAAGTGATAATGCACGTGCCTCATCCGTTGTATAGGTCATGATCAACACATCCACGGATTCTCCCACGGGTCCTTCAATTTTCGAGCCCGGAGCGAGATCTTTTATTTTCTGAACAGATGGCTTAAGATTGGCTGGCCATAAATTATCCGGCACAGCAATTTGCATGGGCCTTTCTTCGAAGGAAACAAATCCCTTTGTTCCCGGGCCGGCAAAAGAATCATGATCGATTCTGTTGTCAATGTACTTTCTTTCGGTTGCTGCGTGTAACATAACATTTGATTTAGTTTACTGGGCGAGAAAGGCTTTTTCTTCAATAGCTTTACTACCCAGAAGTTCAGGTGTTTGAGAAAATCTATTTTCTCTAATAACAGTGTCAATTTCCTTGATCAGCTTAGTCAGGGGAGCTTTAAGCCCGTCTTTTGCTTCGAGGCTCTTCAGGAGAAAATAAGTCAGGGCCCCGTTATAACGGCCACCAATATCCGCATCTGCTGATTCCTGCTTTTCAGTGCAACCTGAGATGAGAGCTGCTCCGACCTGTTTGACAACTCCCTTCATCGTGAGAGGCTTGAGGCCTTTATCTATTGTAGTTCTTTTTCTCCAGGCGATGTCGGCAGGCATCTGGAAAGTTTTAACATGATACTGCGTTACGCCTTTGGGCATTGTCGCAAAACCCTTGGTCAGTCCTCCGGAAAAACAGGAGTCAGAAACCCAGACAAAATCAACGCCGGCTGGAACGGTACTGAAGAGCCTTACAAAATCTTTATCTCTGATCTGCGTTGAGCGGTCATCGAAGCTGAAGTCGACCGGGCAGATGGATTCATCGATCCGGTCTGCGTCGCCCTGCGCGGTACGATCAGGAATTTGTGCGCCATGGCCGCTGTAATGAAATAAAATTCGGTCACCTTTTTGAACTCCGTTGAGCAGCCATCCCAGGCGATCCAGAATATTTTTTGCCGTCGCTCTTTCATCGGTGACGAGGCGGATGTCTGAGGAGCTGAAATTACACTTGTTGACAAGAAAATTGGCCATATCGTTGACGTCATTGACACAGCCATTGAGTTGGTTTGGCGGGGGATAATTATTGATCCCGACGAGTAATGCCCTGTTCATATATGGTGTTTTTGATTTTAGATTGGCGACAACTTTGACTTGGTCCCGATTCATCGAAGCCTATATTTTTAGAATACCCATCACCGTTATTTTACCCAAGCCTGAATGATCCTGTCTCTTTCGCCAGGTTCCAGGGGCATGACATATTTTTTCTTATTACGCATCGTCTCAAGAAAAAATAAAGCAAAGTCACAGAGACGGAATTGGTATCTTTTGTATTCCATGGCTTCTTTACTCCCGAACAGCGGGGCAGGTCTTTTGTCATTTAGC